>CAYPSZ010000133.1:0-1934 GCA_964413125.1 uncultured Desulfobacterales bacterium | reverse complement strand
GGTTCAATAATTCAATATGGTGAGCGAGGTACGCCATGGTTAATCCTTTTACCTTACGTGTCATTCCACCTGACTCCCCTTTCTGCAACCGGGCCGAAGAACTAAAAGATCTGAGCCGGCATGCCGTGAATCAAGCCTCAGTGGTCCTGTTTTCGCCTCGCCGTTATGGAAAAACTTCCCTTGTCAAGAAAGTGCAACACCAAATAGAGGAAAAGGGGGTCCTCACTTTTTATGCCGACCTTTTCATGGTTTCAAGTGTCAATGAAGTGGCGGAACGAATTGCAAAATGCGTTTACACTGTCCTCCACAAAAGGGAATCGCTGCTACGGAAAGGGGCGAGAATGCTTAAGGCTTTCAAGACCTTTCGTCCTGTTTTGAAGCCATCCCCTGAAAACGGGTTCACTTTGAGTGTGGAACCTTTTTCCGCGATAGCCTCGGGTACGGAACTCCTGGACAACGTGCTGGAAGACCTTGGGGCCTTCATTGACGAGCAACGCGCCAACGTGCATTTCGTGCTGGATGAATTCCAGGAAATCAGTGAGTTGAAAGAGTCTTCCATCGAAGGGATACTGAGAAACCACATCCAGCACCACAAGGCGTCGTACTTTTTTGTGGGCAGCCGGCGCAGGGTCCTTCTGGACATCTTCAACCAGAGAAACAGGCCCTTTTACCAGAGCGCCATCATATATCCCATAAATGTCTTGCCGCACGACGAATTGGCTCCTTTTCTGGCAAAGCTTTTTGAAAGAGAGGGCAAGAAATGTCCTGAGAGCGTAGCTGAAATGATTTCGCGCAGAACCCATCAATATCCTTATTATGCCCAGGCCCTGGCCTACAACGTGTTCGATATATCCGGTAAGGTGATTCGATATGAAGATGTGGACGCCGGTTTCGAGAGGCTCCTTTCCTCCGAACGATACGCTTACGAGGCCATGGTGCAGGGCCTTACGGGAACCCAGATAGCCCTCCTCCGTGCCCTGGCTGCATCGCCGAGTTCACATATCCTGTCCGGTGAGTATCTTGCGCGCCACAAGCTTACCGTAGGCGGAGTCCAATACGCCCGGAAGAAACTGGTGGAACTCGACCTGATCGAGAAACACAACGATATATGGCGCGTGGTGGACCCGGTCTTTGCGCAGTGGTTGTCCACATATTAGCGGCGGCAGTGAACCCCCTTGTGCCGGCGCATTTCCGCTATGGCCAAGGGCAACAAACCCTTTGACTTTTCCCTTGTGAAATCATACCCTTTTGGAAAGTAAAGCTCAGAGCAAAACCTGCATCAGGAAGCAGCGGGTTATGGATTCAGCAACGAGCCAGAAAAACAACGACTCACGGCTTGAAAGCGCCGCAACCGTCCAAAAGGAATGCTTCTGGGGGGATTACCTCATCACTCCGGAGCAAATCCTCAATCGTCTCGACAAAAAAGATGCCGGGTTCCAGAAGTTGCTCTTTTCAAAAATCATGGAAACAGCAGCTACCCTTCCCGGCACCTGCGAAATCTGTTCCCACCGGAGCTGCTCCAAAGCCTGATTGAGAAGTATCTGGAACGGTCACGGGCAAAAATGCGGAGCCGTATCATAGCTGCCAACATCACCGGCAATGCAGACCTTGCGCCGGAGTGCCGATGGAAGCTTTACCTACCCTGAACTGTTCGAATTGCAGGACAAAGTACTTTCGACTGTCTTCGGCGTTGAAACCACCTTCTATCTCACAGGTGGAACCTGCCTCCATCGCTTCCACTACGAACGTCGACTTTCAAAAGATCTCGATCTATTCACCAATGAGAACTCTCTGTTCCGCGATGATGTACGCATCACTATGGAAGCTTTGACCTCTGCATCTCTGTCCTACACCCCCCAAGTGGATGCTCGGGATTTCGTCCGGCTGTGGATTCACCCCGGTTTGCAAATCGACTTGGTCAATGACCGGGTGTA
>CAYPSZ010000132.1:0-1963 GCA_964413125.1 uncultured Desulfobacterales bacterium | reverse complement strand
TCTATTTCCATTGCTTCGGCAAAGATAGTCAGAGCAACAGGCTTTCCGTAACGGGAAGCCAATTCCGAGGTCCTTCCGATCAAGGCTCTCGAAGCATCCTGTTCAAAGCCTCTCCGGTAGCCGTGTCCCAGAAGAACGCCGTCCAGATCTTCTCTCTTGAGCATCTCCTCCACGATGTGTTCGTAAAAATCCAAGTCGAAAAGATCCCCCAAGTCGAGGGGATTTTGCAGGCGGATCACATGAGCCCGAAGGCGGCTTTCAACCTTCCTAAGGAGTTCCCGGGGAAAGTCCGGCAGCTCAAACCCATAGTGCGCACAGGCGTCCGCCGTGATCACAGCGTGACCGCCGGACCTGGATACAACTGCGATTCGGTTACCCCGAAGCGGCGGTATGCTGAGTCCCTTAATAAAATCCATGGCCTCGTTCATAGTATTGACCCTGATGCAACCAGCCTGCTCAAGGGCGTCGTCTACCAGTTTATCGTTTGTGAACATTGCGGTGGTATGAGAGTGTGCAATGCTCGCGCTCGTCTCGAAGCGGTTTGATTTGTGCACCAGTATGGGTTTTTCAGAACGGGATGCAATATCCACAAAACGCCTGCCGTCTGTGAAGCCCTCCAAGTAAAGGAGGATAATTCGGGTGCCCTCGTCCTGTATCAGGTATTCCAGGAGGTCGTTTTCATCCACATTGAGCTTGTTTCCCATGGACACGAACTTGTTGACACCGATATTCTCTTCGGCCAGAAAACCCAGGTAGCTCAGACCGACCCCCCCGCTTTGGGCCAGCACGGAAACCGAACCCGGCTTTAGGTCCTCCCTCATGGGCCAGAAGGGAAGGGTCAGTCCGTTTTCCAGGTTGCACAATCCGATTCCATTGGGCCCTATGAAACGAGTTCCGTGAGCATGGGCCGCCTTGAGACAGGCCTGTTCTATGGCTGCCCCTTCTTCTCCCAGTTCGGCAAATCCCCCCGATTCTATGACCGCCCGGCGAATCCCTTTGCGCCCGCAGGCCTCCAGGATTCCAGGCACGGTTTGGGCCGGCGTAAGAATCACGGCCAGATCAACCGGCCGGTCAATGGATTCCACCGAGGGGAGTATACGCTGTCCAAAGACGATCCCTTCTTTTATCCCCACGGAGAGGATTTCCCCGGCGAATCCAAATGCCAGACAATTCTGGACGATGTTCTTGCCCAGATTTGCCTTGTCGGGCGAAACACCAATCACCGCAACGCTCTTGGGATAGAAGAAGTCGGCTATTTCTGCAGAGGATCGGGCATGTTTCATTTCTCCCTCCTGAGCCTGCGTGTTTTTTCTTTCCACGTACGCTGTTTCCGGCCCTTTGCGGCCTTGCGGAAAGGATCAGGATCCCTTTGGGGATCAAGGAAAAACGTCCCTGCTTGGAAATCCCGGTCTTTTGGGCTGCGTTTAGCTTGTTTTGGGGTGGTTTTCGCCTTTAATTCCTGCTCTTTCCTCTGATCCTTGCTCAAAGGCGGGCCCACTATGTCTTCAGGGGGAATTTCCCGGACGAGAAAAAGCGAGCCAAACCCAAAGACCGGAACCGCTCCCTCCCTCCGGGCCGGAATATGTATCTCCAGTATTACGGGGGAAGAATCGGTCCGAAGTCCGATGCGCGTGGCGGTTTCTTTATCCCTGGTGAGAACATAAGGACCGTCCGATCGGAGTTCCAGGCCGTGTTCAAGCACATGAGGATGGGCTCGCTTCCTTATGGGCGAAAAAAGCATGTCGGAGGGGGTAGGTACCGGGTTTTCCAGGTCCAAAGTGAATCGTCTCTCGATGCACCGGATCAGAGGGCCCTGACAGTCGAATAGCTCCCGTTTTTCGCTCACAAGAACTTCTCTCAAGGTTCCCTCGCGAACGTGGGACCATTCGGGTTCCTCTCGCAGCGCTTGGATAAGGCGTTTGACCGGGATGAATCCTTCAACATTCGGTACAAGACCGAATTC
>CAYPSZ010000131.1:0-3467 GCA_964413125.1 uncultured Desulfobacterales bacterium | reverse complement strand
GGGAGAAAGGGTCTTAGACTTCAAAGGCAACATTTTGAGAGGAAGCCTGAATTCAAGGACAGCTACCAAACTTGTGAGAGAGTGGGTCGACCTGCGTTTTGCTGAACTAGAAGAAGACTGGCATTTGGCAAGTTATGGTAAGGAAATCAAGTAAATTGAGCCTTTGAAGTGAGGTTAACCATGTGGGATATGAATGATGTAGTAGAGATCGAGTACAAGGAAGGCTTCGTCTATCATGTCGTTTTCGATGACGGCAAGCGTGGAGATGTAGACTTCTCGGAGTATGTCGGGAAAGGTCCTGTCTTTGAACCACTCCGAGATAAGGCGTTCTTGAAAAAGGCAACAATTGAGGGCGGAACTATCTCTTGGCCAAATGGGCAAAAGATGATGTTGAATTGGCTTTTGCCTGGTATGAGAGACAACGGAGGGGACTTGGTTTTGAGCCCATCAACGTCTCCGCGCTTTCCGGCAAATCCGCATCCTGATAATCCACCGGAGTGGCGCCGAGTCCGGAAACCCGCTCATGTTTGGGTCTTGAGGAGGTCATAACAAACAGGGTTTTAAGAAATCCTACACTTTGACGCGTGATTGCTCTACAATCCTTCTGATTTCTCGATCCCTCCATTTCGAGGTTACGATACAGGATCGGCGATTGTTGCATGCAATGAGATCCTGCCTGCTGGATGGCCGTTTATTTATAGGAGAGAATTTCCTTGACTTCCAAAACAAAAAGGTATAGATTATTTCATTTGAAATAATTCCAGTTATAAGGATATTTGGTTGAAGGACCTGCCTGAGTATCGGGCAGGGATGACTAACTAACGTGCGGCTCAAAGGTGTTCCCTTTAAGGGCACTTGATGTAATCCGAGTCCCGTTATCTATTTATGTAGTAGTGATAAGGAGTTGAGACAATGGCAAGCATAGCCGGCATGATTTCACAACACGGACGCATGGAGGAAGACAGTACCAAACACGTGAGGAAGATGCTTGAACTCACGCTCCACAGAGGGCAAGACAACACCATTATCAGAACCCTGTTCGACGATAGGGGCGCTGTGGGGGCCAACGAAGTCAACCTCACCCCGAGGAGGACCTACGGCACTTCGCTTGAGGAAAGGCCGTACATCCTGTTTGATGGAGAGCTGTGTAATGGTCGAAAGGAAGGTCAGCTCGACATTGAGCTTTTTTCAGAATTATATGAAAAGTTCGAAAGGGATGCCTTTTCCAGGATGGACGGAATCTTTTCATGCGCCATAGTGGAAAAGGACGAGGAAGTGATCCTGGCAAGGGATCATGTGGGGTCCAGGCCTCTCTTTTACGGTTGGAACAATGACACCTTTTTCTTCAGTTCCGAGATGAAAGGCCTGACCGATCATGTCCAATTCCAGTTGGATGAGCTGCCTCCGGGACACATATACAGCTCCAAAAAAGGCCTGAAACCCTTTGACGCCTATAAACCCGAACTGCCGGATGTGGGCGACGACATTCAGAAGTGTGCCAAAATCCTGCGTGAAATCATGATAGATGCGGTCCGTAAGCGCATGGACGGTGTGGGAGCCATATCCCTGAGCGGGGGGCTGGACAGCTCCATAGTGGCGGCCATTGCCAAGGAGTTCAATCCCAAACTCCCCCTGTTCACCGGCACCATAGACAAATCACCCGGTCCGGATCTTGAAAACGCCAAGATCATGGCTGAATTCCTTGGCATGGAACACCATATCTACAAGATCACGGAAAAGGACATTGTGGATTTTCTACCGGATGCGGTATGGTACCTGGAGAGCTTTGACGAAGACTGCATCAACGGAGTAATTTCCAATTACTTTGTCGCCAGGATGGTAAAGCAGCATACCAACAGCGTTTTTGTGGGGGAGGGCGCGGACGAGCTCTTCGGGGGTTACCGGATGGTCCTCAAGCACCCCAAGGTCAAGAGCGATGAGCAGAGGGAGAGGCTTGCGCGCAAACTGGTGGAGATCGCCTACAACACCGCCCTCAGGCGTCTGGATAGAGCGTGGATGGCCAACGGCGTGGATTACCAGACCCCTTTTCTGGATTCCAGGGTGGTCGCTTTCAGCAATCAGATCCCCATGAAGTGGAAGATATACGGCGAGAAGCAGGTGGAAAAATATGTACTCAGGGAGGCCTTCCGGGATATGCTTCCGGAGCAAATCGCCAACCGGGAGAAACTCCGCTTTTCCATGGGCGTGGGCATGGATGATATAATCGATGACATCATATCGTCCATCATAGATCCGGATGAAATTAAAAAGCGCCCCAAGGCGGCCTATGGAATGCCGTTTGCTTCATTCAAGGAACTCTATTACTATGACCTGTTCCTGCAACAGTTCCCGCCGGCCTATGAAAAGCTCACCGTTAGGTGGGACCCGTTCAAGTAAAACGGGCCGTTAGAGGTGCTGAGTGAACTTGTTTTCGGGGAAAGGCGTAACACAGACGCCTGACCCCGACGCCCCCCTAATCAACCGGGTGGCACGGCCCCAGCGCCCTTCAGCCCACTCGGCCGAAAAGCCGGTGGGCGCAGAAAGGGGCCGTGACCCTCAATGCCATTTGCAGATACCTTCCTCGAAATAGCAGCCATTCTCAGCCTGGCAACCGTACTGGGCCTCTTGGGCCAGAAGCTGCGCCAGCCCTTGATCATCATGTTCCTGGCCGCAGGCATTCTGGCCGGTCCTTCAGTCCTGGGAATCATCAAGAGTTATGATCAGATCGATTTGCTTGCACACATCGGCATCGCCCTGTTGCTGTTCATCGTGGGCCTCAAGCTGGATCTGAATCTCATCAGAACAACCGGCCCGGTGGCCCTGGCCACAGGGCTCGGGCAGATCATCTTCACATCCGCTATCGGCTTCGGCATTGCCACGGCCCTGGGATTGGATTTCATCGGGGCTGCTTACACGGCTGTGGCGCTCACCTTCTCCAGCACAATCATCATTGTAAAGCTGCTCTCGGACAAGAAAGAGATTGATTCCCTGCACGGTCAGATCGCAGTGGGCTTTCTGATCGTCCAGGACATCGCCGCCATTTTGGCCCTGGTGCTTCTGACCACCTTCGGGAGTCAAGTTGCGGGTGAGGGCGCGGTCCTCTGGTCTTCGCTTCTTATTGTCTTAAAGGGCCTGGGCCTGCTGGGTGCTGTGGCCTTGCTCATGAAATATGTGCTTCCGGGCCTTACACGACGCCTGGCTCATTCCCAGGAACTCCTGACCCTGTTCGCCGTGGCCTGGGCCGTATGCCTCGGAGCGGGCAGCGATCTTCTGGGATTCAGTAAAGAGGTGGGAGCTTTTCTCGCCGGGATCTCACTTGCATCCACAGGTTATCGTGACGCCATAGGAACGCGCCTGACCTCGCTACGTGATTTTCTGCTTCTTTTTTTCTTTATCGATCTGGGGGCGCGTCTGGATTGGTCCACGGTGGGCTCTCAGCTATTGCCTTCCATCTGGCTGTCTCTGTT
>CAYPSZ010000130.1:0-10650 GCA_964413125.1 uncultured Desulfobacterales bacterium | reverse complement strand
GAGCGGTCAAAGACAGTGGGTGCCTATTCGGCTTAAATGGAACTACTTAGGCCTACCGAGACCACGAAAACGTGAATCATCCCGGAGGCACTCCTGACTCTGGCTTAAAGAAAGTCATGTCAATCCAGAGAGAGGGGGTGATTGTTTTTTGGAAAGAGCAAATAAAGAAGCCCTGGTTGCCGATGTGCGGGAGCGCCTCGGGCGAGCCAGAGCAACCTTTGTGGTAGACTACAAGGGGCTTGATGTCGCAGCCATGAGCCGGCTCCGCAAGGATTTGCGGGACGCGGGAGCAGAATTCCAGGTCATAAAGAACCGTCTGCTGGTTCTTGCCAGCCGGGATACCGACACGGCCGTAATGAAGGAATGTTTCGTGGGACCTTGTGCGCTCGCCATTACCTACGATGACGTGGTGTCACCGGCCAAAGTTCTTGCCGACACCGAGAAAGCCAATCAGAAGCTTGAGATAAGATATGGACAGATAGCAGGAAAGCTTCTGGATGCCGACGCCGTCAAACGGCTGGCGAGGCTTCCCGGTAGGGAAGAGCTTCTGGCGCAGGTCCTGGCGGCCATGCAGGCCGTACCGGGCTCGTTCGTCAGGGTTTTGAGTGGTGTAACGGTTCAATTCCTTAATGTACTCAAGGCGTTGGAAGACAAGAAACGTGCCGAGGCTTGATACCGGTCTATTCGGCTGTTCTTAAAAAATACAACATATATATGTATTAACGGAGGTTAGAAACAGAGATGGCAGATAACATCACCAAGGAAGATGTCATTGAATACATTGCCAATATGACCGTGCTGGAGCTCAGCGAGCTTGTCAAGGAACTGGAAGATAAGTTTGGTGTTTCCGCAGCAGCGCCGGTTGCTGTTGCAGCCGTAGGCGCAGCTGCCCCGGCCGAGGAAGCCGAAGCTGAAAAGACGGAGTTTGATGTCATGCTCACAGCCGTGGGGGACAAGAAGATCCAGGTGATCAAGGTGGTAAGGGCCATAACCGGGCTGGGGTTGAAGGAAGCCAAGGCCTTGGTGGACGGTGTTCCCGGGGCCGTTAAGGAAGGTGTGAGCAAGGAAGAGGCCGAGGACGTCCAGAAACAGTTGGAAGAAGCCGGGGCCACCGTGGAGATCAAGTAGCAGTTATTAATAGATGTGAGATTTAAGGAGATCAGATGAAGGAGAATGCAGGCAGAATCCGCCATTTGAGACGGAGTTTCGGGAAGATCCAAAAAATTATCGACATCCCGAATCTGATCGAAATGCAGAAGGATTCCTATGACCGTTTCCTGCAGAAAGACGTGGCGCCCGAGGATCGAAAAGAGATCGGCTTGCAAGGGGCCTTTCGTAGTGTTTTCCCCATCCAGGACTTCAGCGGCACGTCGTCACTGGAGTTCGTACGGTACTCTTTTGAAGAGAGCAAGTACAGCGAAGAAGAGTGTCTTGCCAAGGGTATGACCTGCGAAGTCCCCATCAAGCTGACCGTACGGTTGCTGGTTTTCGACACCGACGTTGAAGACGGAAGCAAGAGTATTCGGGACATCAAGGAACAGGAGATATATTTCGGCACTCTTCCCATGATGACGGAAAGGGGAACTTTCATAGTCAACGGCACTGAGCGAGTTATCGTCAGCCAGCTCCACCGCTCGCCGGGCGTGTTTTTTGATCATGACAAGGGCAAGACCCATTCCAGCGGAAAGCTTCTTTACTCCGCCCGAATAATTCCCCTAAGAGGCTCTTGGCTGGACTTCGAGTTTGATCCCAAAGACCTGCTCTACGTGCGGATAGACCGTAGAAGAAAGTTTCCGGCAACTACTTTCTTGAAGGCGCTGGGCTACTCCACTGAAGATCTTTTACTGGAGTTTTACCACACGGAGACCGTTCGAATCGGGGAAAAGGAATGCCTGCGGCCCGTGGATCTTGACACGCTCTACCAACATAGGCTCAGCAAGAAAATAGTCGATCCTGAAACAAAGCAGGATCTGGCAAAGGCTGGAGATAAATACACTAAAAGGCTCCATAGATTGCTTGAAAATGCTAATATAACTTATATCCCTGTTGCTCTTGAGGATATGGAAGGGCGTGTCACAGCCGAGGATGTCTTGGATCCCACCACGGGGGAAGTACTGCTGGAGGGAAATCAGGCCATCACCATGGACATGCTGCGCACTTTCCATGAAAATGGAATCACGGAGGTCAGGTGCCTGGTGCTGACAGGCGCTGATGTGAGTACGTCGCTTAGGGATACCATGTTGCTGGACAAGATAGATACCAGCGAAGAAGCTGTCCTTGAGATCTACCGAAAAATGCGGCCCAGCAGCCCGCCCACCCAGGAAGTGGCCGGTAATTTTTTTAACAGCCTGTTTTTTTCACTCTCCACCTATGATCTTTCTCCGGTAGGCAGGCTCAAGCTCAACCACAGGCTGGGCTTGGATGAACCCCTTGATACGCGAATCCTCCGGAAAAAAGACATTATCGAGACTGTCAGGGAACTTATTCGTCTAAAGACCTCCGAGGCCATGGTGGACGATATTGACAACCTTGGAAACCGTCGCGTCCGTTCCGTGGGAGAGCTTCTGGAGAACCAGTATCGCATCGGCCTCGTGAGGATGGAAAGGGCCATAAAAGAACGTATGAGCCTTCAGGAAGTAGAAACCCTCATGCCTCACGATCTGATAAACTCCAAGCCTGTTTCAGCGGTGGTAAAGGAGTTTTTCGGAACCAGCCAGCTTTCCCAGTTCATGGATCAGACCAACCCATTGTCCGAAGTGACCCACAAGCGGCGTCTCAGTGCGCTGGGCCCCGGCGGGCTCACCCGTGAGCGGGCCGGATTCGAGGTCCGTGACGTTCATCCAACTCACTATGGACGTATTTGTCCCATTGAGACACCGGAAGGGCCGAATATTGGCCTTATCGTCAGTCTCAGCACATATGCCAAAGTAAATGACTTCGGTTTCATCGAAACGCCTTATCGTGTGGCCCACGACGGAACCGTGGGCAAGGAGATCCGCTTCCTTTCAGCCCTGGACGAGAAGTCCTACCCCATAGCACAGGCCAATGCCCCGCTGGATAAAAAAGGAAACTTCATCAACCCTGAAGCCTCGGTTCGTATAGAAGGCGAAGCCGGCAAGGCGTCGGTAAAGGAAGTCAAGTACATGGACGTCTCACCGGACCAGCTCGTCAGTGTTTCCGCTTCACTCATACCTTTTCTGGAGCATGACGACGCCAACCGCGCCCTCATGGGGTCCAACATGCAGAGGCAGGCGGTTCCACTTCTCAAGGCCAAATCTCCTCTCATAGGGACCGGCCTCGAGGGTGTTGTGGCCAAGGATTCTGGTGTGAGCGTTGTTGCCAGGGCGTCCGGTATTGTGGAGGATGTTGATGCTTCGCGGATCGTCGTGCGCACGGACAAGCCTGCCGAAGGCGAGGATGAGGTCAGGATTTATAAGCTTGTCAAGTACAAGAAGTCGAATCAGAACACCTGTTATACGCAGAAGCCCATTGTCAAACGGGGAGATCGCGTTCAGAAGAATCAGATCATTGCGGACGGGCCCGCCATGGAACTGGGTGAACTGGCCCTGGGTCAGAACGTCATGGTGGCTTTCATGTCCTGGGGTGGATACAACTTCGAGGACTCAATAATCGTAAGCGAGCGTGTAGTCAAAGAAGATATCTACACCTCCATTCACATTGAAGAGTTCGAGTCCGTGTCCCGTGACACCAAACTCGGGAAAGAAGAGATCACCCGAGATATACCCAACGTCGGGGAAGAGGCCCTCAAGAATCTTGATGAGAGTGGTATAGTCATGATCGGCGCCGAAGTAAGGCCCGGTGATATCCTGGTGGGCAAGATCACCCCCAAGGGTGAGACCCAGCTTTCACCCGAAGAAAAGCTCCTTAGGGCCATATTCGGAGACAAGGCGGGAGATGTTAAGGACAGCTCCCTGCGGGTTCCACCGGGCGCCGAAGGGACTGTGATCGACGCCCGCGTTTTTGCCAGAAGGGGCGTGGACAAGGACCAGCGTACGATTGCAATCGAAGAGGAAGAACTGGCAAAGCTGAAAAAGGACAAGGCCGATCAGATCAAGATCGTTGAGCGCAGTGCGCGCACGAAATTGAAGGGGATTCTTGTTGGTAACAGGCTTAAGTCGAACCTTCGGCAAAAGGGCAAGACCAAGGCCGTTTTGGGAACCAGAAAGACAATCACCGCTGAGGATGTGGACTGCATTCCCGTGGAAGTCTGGGCGGGGGCCGATGTAAAGGTATCCATGGATCTGATTGAAACCATGGAGTCCATAGTACAGGCATACCTGGAAAGGGTACGGAGGATCGAGGACCTTTTTCAGACAAAGGCGGACATGCTGAGCCAGGGGGATGAGCTTGCTCCCGGTGTTATCAAGATGGTCAAAGTATATGTGGCCATCAAGCGGAAGCTTTCAGTGGGTGATAAGATGGCCGGGCGTCATGGAAACAAGGGTGTGCTTTCCAGGATTCTTCCAGTGGAGGACATGCCGTATTTCTCCGACGGTACGCCCGTGGACATCATTCTTAATCCCCTTGGGGTCCCGTCGCGTATGAATGTGGGACAGGTCCTTGAGACACACCTGGGCTGGGCTTCACAGGCCTTGGGCAGGCAGATCGGCGAGCTCTTGGATTCCATACGGAAGACCCGGGCCAAAAAGGACGCCGACGCTCTTCGCAAGAAACTCAAGGATGCGTTTTCCGTATCTGAATACAATGATAATTTCAAAGATATTGACGACCATGATCTTGTGGAGCGAGCACAACTCGCTCGCCACGGAGTCCACATGGCCTCACCGGTTTTTGACGGCGGTAAGGATGAGATTCAGCAATGCCTGGAAACCGCCGGCCTGCCCGCTACCGGCCAGGCCACTTTGTACGACGGGAGGACGGGCGACCCCTTTGATCGCCAGGTAACCGTGGGAATCATGTACGTCATGAAGCTGCATCACCTGGTGGATAACAAGATTCATGCGCGTTCCATCGGACCATATTCCCTGGTCACCCAACAACCCCTTGGCGGAAAGGCCCAATTCGGAGGTCAAAGGCTGGGAGAGATGGAAGTATGGGCCATGGAGGCCTATGGAGCCGCTTACTCTCTTCAGGAGTTCCTTACCGTCAAGTCGGATGATGTGGCCGGACGAACTCGTATGTATGAGCGTATCGTGAAGGGTAACAATATTTTAGAGGCCGGACTGCCGGAGTCCTTCAAGGTTCTGATCAAGGAACTTCTGAGTCTCGGCCTGGAAGTTCAGCTTTTTGAGGACAGCGAGGCCTAGCCGCCCGCTGCGTCGGGAAAGGGATGGGCCGGGCGGGTTTTTCCCCGGCTGGTCCGCAACCCACCCGCAAAAGGAGTCAACATTGGAAGAGCTGTACAACTTTTTTCTTAAGCCTAAGGATCCCTCGAGCTTCAACGCAGTTAAGATTTCTCTTTCTTCGCCGGAGAAAATCCGTGAGAGGAGCTATGGTGAGGTAAAGAAGCCCGAGACAATCAACTATCGGACATTCAAGCCGGAGAGGGAAGGTCTTTTCTGTTCAAAGATATTCGGGCCCATTAAAGACTATGAGTGTAACTGCGGCAAGTATAAGCGCATGAAACACCGAGGGATTGTATGTGAAAAGTGCGGTGTGGAGGTGATTCAGTCCAAGGTAAGGAGGGAACGCATGGGTCACATTGAGCTTGCGGCTCCTGTGGCCCATATCTGGTTCTTGAAATGCCTGCCTTCCAAGATCGGTAATCTTGTGGACCTTACCCTGAAGGACCTCGAGCGTGTCTTGTATTTTGAGAACTTCATTGTAACCGACCCGAAGGATACCCCTCTGACCAAGGGGACCCTTCTCACCGACGAACAGCTCATGCGTATCCGGGAGGACTATGGAAACCGGTGCGAAGTAGGGATCGGCGCCGAAGCCATAAAAAAGCTTATGTCCGAACTGGATTTGGATGAGTTATCCATTACACTTCGCACTGAGATGCTGGAGACCCGCTCGGATGCCAAACGAAAGAAACTGGCCAAACGACTCAAGGTGATTGATTCATTCCGGGGTTCCGATAACCAGCCGGTCTGGACCATTCTCGACGTGATCCCGGTTCTTCCACCGGACCTCCGGCCCCTGGTGCCGCTCGACGGCGGCCGGTTTGCAACCTCGGACCTGAATGACCTCTACCGCAGGGTCATCAACCGTAATAATCGTCTTAAGAGGCTCCTCGAGCTGAACGCCCCGGAGATTATCGTGCGAAACGAAAAGCGCATGCTTCAGGAGGCGGTTGATGTCCTTTTTGACAACGGCCGCCGGGGCAAGGTTGTTACCGGCGCGAACAAGAGGCCGTTCAAATCCTTGAGCGACATGCTCAAAGGTAAGCAGGGCCGATTCCGCCAAAACCTACTCGGCAAGCGTGTGGACTACTCCGGGCGATCCGTAATAGTGGTAGGACCTGATCTGCGTCTTCATCAGTGCGGCCTTCCCAAGAAGATGGCTCTCGAGCTCTTCAAACCCTTCATCTACAACAAACTTGACGAAAAGGGCCTGGCCACCACCATAAAATCCGCCAAGAAAATGGTGGAACGTGAGACCCATGAAGTCTGGGACGCCTTGGAGGAAGTGGTGCGGGAGTACTGTATCCTCTTGAACCGGGCGCCCACATTGCACAGGCTGGGCATGCAGGCCTTCGAGCCCATACTGATCGAGGGCAAGGCCATTCAGCTCCATCCACTGGTATGTACCGCGTTCAATGCCGACTTCGACGGTGACCAGATGGCCGTGCATGTGCCGCTCTCCATAGAGGCACAGATAGAGGCCCGCGTGCTCATGATGTCCACCAACAACATACTGTCACCGGCCAACGGGGAGCCCATTATCGTGCCAAGCCAGGATATAGTCCTGGGTATCTATTATATGACTCGGGAGCGGGTCTTTCAGAAAGGCGAGCGAAAGGAAGATATTAGAGCATTTGCCGGCCCCAGGGAAGTTCGGATCGCTTACGACGCGGGAGAGCTGCATCTTCACGCGGCTATCAAGGTGCGCATAAACGGCAAGATAGAGGATACGACCACGGGCCGTGTCCTGCTCTATGAGGTGTTTCCAAGCGACCTTCCTTTCAACCTCATCAATCGTGTAATGAACAAGAAAGAACTCCGGAACCTGGTCAATGAATCCTATCGACGTCAGGGAATCAAGGCCACTGTAATTCTGTCGGACCGATTAAAGGATCTAGGCTACAAGTATGCAACCCTTTCGGGTATCTCGATCTCCATGAACGACATGATTATACCTTCCCTAAAGGATGACATTCTGACAAAAGCCGAACAAGAGGTCCGCAAGATAGATGACCAATACAAGGGCGGTCTTATTACGGACGGTGAGAAGTACAATAAGGTTGTGGATATCTGGGCCCAGTCAACGGAGAAGATCGCCGCCGAAATGATGAAGGAGATGGCGGTAGAGGAAATTGAGGGGAGCGCGGGGGAAAAGATAACCATCCCGAGCTTCAACCCGATCTACATGATGTCGGACTCCGGTTCACGGGGGAGCAAGGACCAGATGCGCCAGCTTGCCGGAATGCGCGGGCTCATGGCCAAACCCAGCGGTGAAATAATCGAGACTCCCATCACGTCCAATTTTCGTGAGGGCCTCACCGTGCTCCAGTACTTCATATCCACCCACGGCGCCCGGAAGGGTCTGGCGGACACGGCGCTCAAGACCGCGAACTCGGGGTATCTGACAAGGCGGCTTGTGGACGTGGCCCAGGACACCGTTATCATTGAAGATGACTGCGGTACCCTGGACGGCATCTGGGTGTCCTCTCTCGTGGAGGGCGGGGAGGTGATTCAGCGGGTGGGCGATCGAATCCTGGGGCGCGTGGCGCTTCAAGACATATACGATCCCATTACCGGCGAACTCCTGGTACATGCAAACGAGGAAATCGACGAAAACAAGGTTCGGATCATTGAAAACGCCGGCATCGAGAAGGTCAGGATCCGCTCTGTGCTCACATGCCAGTCCCGGCCCGGCGTCTGCAAGAACTGCTATGGCCGTGACCTGGCTCACGGGCATCAGGTCAACATCGGTGAAGCCATAGGCATAATGGCGGCACAGAGCATCGGAGAGCCCGGGACCCAGTTGACCATGAGGACCTTTCACATCGGTGGAACGGCCAGCAAGACCGTGGAACAGGCC
Organism: uncultured Desulfobacterales bacterium; assembly: GCA_964413125.1. Classification (GTDB taxonomy): domain Bacteria; phylum Desulfobacterota; class DSM-4660; order Desulfatiglandales; family HGW-15; genus JAIPEI01. The sequence continues at coordinate 2,463 of CAYPSZ010000130.1, read as the reverse complement.
ACCATTCAGGCCCGGAACAAGGGAAATATCAGCATGGCCAACCTTAAGACGGTGCATAACGACGAAGGTGACCTGGTGGTCATGAACCGCAATGGTGAAATGAGTGTTCTCGGACAGGGAGGGCGCGAGATAGAGCGGTATCATATCCCATACGGGGCATTGCTGAAGGTCAAGGAAGGGGAGCCTGTAAAACCCACCCAAATCCTGGCCGAGTGGGACCCTTTTACGATTCCCATACTTACAGAGGTGTCCGGGACTGTGAAGTTCGGGGACATCATCGATCGTGTGACCATGCAGGAGCGGCGTGACAACGTGACCGGCAAGATAAGTCGCGTCATAATAGAAAGTCGCGAGATGGATGCGAGGCCCCGTGTTTCCGTTAAGGACGAGAGCGGCAGGACAGCCTCCCTGCCCGGGTCCGCCAGGGGAAAGGCACGATATCACCTTCCCATAGGGGCGTTTATTGTGGTGGAGGAGGGCCAGGAGGTCGGCCCCGGGACCGTTCTGGCCAAGATACCAAGGGAGACCACAAAGACCAAGGATATCACCGGCGGTCTCCCCAGGGTGGCTGAGCTCTTCGAGGTCCGTAAACCCAAAGAAAACGCTATCCTGAGCGAGATAGACGGAACGGTTTCTTTCGGAAAATATACCAAGGGCCGGAGGAAGGTGACCATAACCCCCGAGTTGGGTGAACCGATGGATTACTTCATTCCCAAGGGCAAGCATGTGAGCGTTCTTGAAGGAGATTATGTGCGGGCGGGTGAACCCCTGATGGACGGGTCTGCAAACCCCCACGACATCCTCAGGATTCGCGGCATCAAGGAGCTGGCCAAGTATCTGGTTGACGAGGTCCAGGAGGTTTACCGCCTGCAGGGTGTGGGCATCAATGACAAACATATCGAGGTGATCGTCCGGCAGATGTTGCGGCAGGTAACCGTGACCAGCAACGGGGATTCGGGCTTCCTGCTCGGAGAACAGGTCGAGAGATGGAAGTTCGAGGAGGCCAATCGGGCCATTGTGGAGCAGGGAGGCGTTGCGGCAACGGCCGAGCCCCTGTTGCTCGGGATTACCAAGGCCTCTTTAAGCACGGAGAGTTTCATCTCGGCGGCTTCGTTCCAGGAGACCACGAAAGTGCTTTCCGACGCCAGCATTGCAGGCAAGGTGGACTATCTGAGGGGCCTCAAGGAAAACGTGATAATGGGGCGTCTTGTTCCGGCCGGAACAGGTGTAAGGGAGTACCGCGAGCAAGAGATCGACATAGTGGAAGAAACCTCCGCTGCATAGGTTTTTTTGAGGAGTGCCCATTAATATCGCTTGACAAATCCAATCGAGTGACCTAAAAAGAAGAATTTTGTGATTTCGCCGATTCGGCATCCTTTGCCGTCTTGGCGAGGCACGCTCTAAGCCCAACACGAGAGCAGGAGAGCCGCACATGCCGACAATCAATCAACTCGTTCGCAAGGGACGCGAAAAGACCCGAAAGAAGGTGAAAACACCGGCCCTTCAATCGTGCCCGCAGAAAAGAGGTGTTTGTGTGAGGGTCTATACGTCAACACCCAAAAAGCCCAACTCCGCTCTCAGGAAGGTCGCCAGGGTGAGGCTGACGAACGGTATTGAAGTCACTTCATACATACCGGGTGTGGGGCATAACCTTCAGGAGCATTCGGTGGTCATGATACGTGGAGGACGGGTAAAGGACCTTCCAGGCGTGCGGTATCACATCATCCGTGGAAGCATGGACACGTCGGGGGTCAGTGATCGAAGACAGGGCCGCTCCAAGTATGGGGCCAAGAGACCCAAGGGCATCTAGAGGAGTAAGGAATGTCCAGGAAAAGAGTTGCTGAAAAACGGGATATCATTCCTGATCCGGTTTACAAGAATCAACTGGTCGCCAAGTTCGTCAACTACCTGATGAGCAAAGGCAAAAAGAGCGTCGCGCAGTCCATACTGTACGAAGCCTTCGGAATAATGGAAAACAAGACCAAAGAGGATCCTCTTGCGACGTTCAAGAAGGCTGTGAACAATGTCAAGCCTGTGGTTGAGGTGAAATCCAGGCGTGTGGGAGGGTCGACTTATCAGGTCCCCACCGAGGTAAAACCCGGTCGCAGTCAGGCGCTCAGCTTGAGATGGATCATATCCTATTCCAGGGCTCGCGGGGAGAAAAGCATGGCTGCAAAGCTGGCGGGCGAGCTGCTGGATGCGGCGAACGGGCGAGGGGCTTCCATCAAGAAGAAGGAAGACACACACAGAATGGCCGAAGCGAACAAGGCCTTTGCTCATTACCGCTGGTAAGTTATCCGGACCGCGTTGGAGCGCCGGGCGCAGACCGGCAATATCAGGGAATCAAGAAGCTTGGAGTAGAGGGGGAGACCATGGCAAAGCAGAAGTTTGAGAGGAAGAAGCCGCACGTAAACGTAGGAACGATTGGTCATATTGATCACGGCAAGACGACGTTGACTGCTG
>CAYPSZ010000129.1:0-44002 GCA_964413125.1 uncultured Desulfobacterales bacterium | reverse complement strand
CCAGCTTCTGGGGGGAAACATAAGCGATCCCCATGGAGTGGAATCGGACCGTTCAAAGGTCGGAGGTCTCGGCATCCTCCCGGCCGAGACCGTGCTTGAAGGTGAAAAGGTGATTCAAAGGGTTACGGGTACCTGCCTCATGAACCGCAAACGTGTGAGCGGATACGAAATCCACATGGGCCGAACACGAATCACGGGGCGGGGAGCAGCCTCCCTCCTGAGGATTCACAAGCCCGGGTCCGGAGTCTCTTGGGACGACGGGCTGTTTTCCGACAACGGGCGTGTCCTGGGCACGTATGTTCACGGTGTCCTGGATGCGCCGGGGTTCCGCCAGGAAATACTGAACACGATCCGCAGAGAGAAAGGGCTCAAGGAGCGCCCCTCGAAAAAGGGGCGACTGGCCCGTTTTCATCAGTATGATCTGCTTGCCGAACACTTCGAGGCACATTGCGATGTGGACCGGATTCTGTCCCTGGTTTCGTGATTTTTCGGGGGGCAGGATGTCATGCGGGACCAGGCATTTATTCAGGACTGAAGCGCCATGGAGTCCACTCCCTTGAATCCGACCGAACAAATAACTGAAGAGCCGGGGGCGAAAATCCCGGTCATTGCCGTCGCCGGCACCCACAGCGGTTCGGGCAAGACAACCGTCACGCTGGGAATCATGGCCGCCTTGAGGCGAAAAGGCCTGACAGTCCAGGGGTTCAAGGTAGGGCCCGACTTCATTGATCCGGGCCATCACCGGACCGTCACCGGCCGGGCCGCCCATAACCTGGACGGATGGATGATGCAGCGGGACGCCAACCGCTCCATATTTCTACGTGGTCTCTGGGGTGCCGACGCCGGGATCATCGAGGGAGTGATGGGTCTGTTCGACGGTTTTTCCGGAGTAGACGAGACCGGATCCACTGCCCGGACCGCCAAGGACCTGGAAATTCCGGTTCTCCTGGTGATCGATGCCCGTTCCATGGCCCGCTCTGCCGCTGCTGTGGCACTCGGGTTCTCACGGTTCGATCCGGAGCTCAACCTGGCGGGCGTAGTGTTCAACCGGGTGGGAAGCGAGGGCCACGCCCGAATGCTGGAGGAGGCCATGGAGGCGGTCCCCGGGGTCCGGCTTATCGGGTGTCTGCCCAGGGACGAAAACCTGGAAATTCCGTCCAGACACCTCGGGCTGGTGACGGCCGATGAACACCTGATGGGTGAAGACGGTATCGACCGGCTGGCCCGGTGGATACAGGCACACCTGGACCTGGACCAACTTCTGGCCGGGGCCCCCCGGTTTCATGCCGTTGCCCCTTCCCTGGAAGGTCCGGTTGCCAAGCGAATACGAATCGGCCTTGCGCGGGATGAGGCCTTCTGTTTCTATTACATGGAGAACCTGCGTCTCCTGGAGGCCTCCGGAGCGGAACTTGTCCCGTTCTCGCCGCTTCGAGACAAGGACATTCCCGAGGGGGTCTCCGGGCTCTATCTAGGCGGGGGTTATCCTGAACTCCACTGCGAAGCCCTTTCTGCAAACCGGCCGATGAAAAAGGCCGTCAAGGCCTTTGTGCAGGCGGGAGGTGTGGTCTATGCCGAATGCGGAGGGTTTATGTACCTGATGCGCACCATACGGGACCTGAAAGGAAGGGGACACCGCATGGCCGGCGTCTTTCCCTTTGATGCAGTCATGGAAAACAGGCTCAGGTCCCTCGGTTATCGCGAGATCACCACCAGAAGGCCGTGCCTGCTGGGCCCCGCCGGGACCCGGGTCAGGGGTCACGAGTTTCATTACTCTAGAATGACGGACCCAGGAGAGGAGTATGATACCGTCTACAGCGTGACAGGCCGTCTCGGCCTGGAAGAGACGGAGGAAGGCTTTTCAGTGGGAACCGCCCTTGGCTCCTACATTCATCTGCACTGGGGTTCCAACCCCGAGGCGGCCGGGGCACTGGTGGAGGCCTGCGCCCGTTATCGACTCGAACATTCAGGAGAAGAAAGCTGATGGAAAAGGATAAGCCGCCTGCGGCTGAAGATATAGAGGCCCGTTCATTCGCCGTCATAGAGAGCGAGGTGAATCATCCCAGACCTTTTCACGGAGCCGAATGGCTCGTGGTCCGCCGGCTGATCCACACCTCGGCGGATTTCGAACTTCTTGAACTCGTTCAGTTTCACCGTGAGGCGATAAAGGCCGGGGTGGGGGCCCTGAAAAATGGATGCCTCGTGGTCACGGATACCGAAATGGCCAGGGCGGGCATCTCGTCGGCACGCATGGAGCGTCTCGGCTGCCGTGTTGCGTGTCACATGCGGGAACGCGTGGTCGCGGAGCAGGCCGTTAGAAACGGGACCACGCGCGCGGCTGCAGCCGTGGAATATGCCGCCCGGGAAATGAACGGGGCCGTTTGCGTGGTGGGCAACGCGCCCACCGCTCTTCTCAGGCTTCTCGAACTGGTCCGTGACGGGGCCTGCACACCTGCGCTTATCGTGGGCATGCCGGTTGGCTTCATCAACGCCGCCGAATCCAAGGACCTTTTAACACGGCAGGACAAAATTCCCTATATCACTGTCCGCGGGCGCAAAGGAGGTTCTCCTCTGGCTGCGACCACGGTCAACCAACTTGCCGTCCTCGCCCTGGAGTCCCGTGACCGGACCTGAACCTGCCATGGCGCAAAACAGACTAAGAGAAGGATTTACAACGGGCACGGCAGCAGCCGCAGCCGCAAAGGCGGCCCTGATCATGCTGATCCAGGGCAGGAGCATCTCCAGCATAGACGTACCCCTTCCGCGGGAAGGACGGCTCCTTGTTCCGCTGGCCCATGTCGTGACACGGGGTGACCGGGCCGAGGCCCTCGTGATCAAGGACGGTGGAGACGATCCGGATGTGACTCACCGGGCACGCATCAGGGCCATAGTTCACCGAGTCATCACCGCAGGGCAAACACGGGTAGTCATCAGGGGAGGGTCCGGTGTGGGCCGAGTCACGAAACCGGGGTTGCCGGTACCCGTGGGAGAGGCGGCGATAAACCCTGCCCCGCGACGCCAGATCGAGGCCGCGATTCTCGAAGCCCTGGAAGAGACAGGGGAACACGGTGAGATCGTCGTTACCATAGAGGTGGACGACGGAGAGAGCATCGCCCTCAAGACATTGAATCCACGTTTGGGGATATTGGGGGGAATCAGCATTCTGGGGACCCGTGGTACGGTCAAGCCTTTTTCCAATAAGGCCTACAAAGATACCATCACCATGTCCCTTGATGTGGCCCGGGCCCAGGGTCTTTCCAGGGTTGCCCTGGCTACGGGCGGCAAGAGTGAGAGGCTTCTCAGGGATCTCCGTCCCGAACTGCCCGACCCTTCATGGATACAGGTGGGAGATTTTTTCGCATTCTCACTTCGAGAGGCCTCCAAAAGAGGATTCGCGTCCATCCTATACGCCTGCTTTTTCGGCAAGCTGATAAAGATGGCCCAGGGACACCATTACACGCACGCCCGCAAAAGCAGGATCGACTTTGAGGTTCTTTCTTCGTGGTGCGCTTCGACCGGACTTGATAGAGAAGTCGTTCAGGCCGTAAGCACGGCCAATACCAGTCGCGAGGCACTGGAATATATCCGCAGGGAAAAAGCGGCGGCCCGTTTACTGCAGTACGCCCTGGCGCAAGCCCTGGACAGCGCCCGCCGGGTTGTCGGATCGGGCACTGAACTCGGGTTCTATCTGTTTGATTTTGACGACTCACTGCTGGCAACCCGCAGTGAAGGGGATACTCCTGATGAGCGAAAAGGACAATAACCCGATCCATGTGATCGGAACCGGTCTGGACCCTAACGCCCTTCCACCGGCAGCCTCCCTCATCGCAGCCGGGGCCGAGGTGCTTGTCGGCGGCCGTCGCCTCCTTGACGCACTGCCCGACCATCCCGCGGAAAAAATCCCGATTCATGCACCCGTGTCCGACGCGATCCATGCAGCCGATCTGAAGAGCCGGAGCGGAAAACGTGTGGTGGTTCTCGCCGACGGAGACCCGGGGTTTTTCGGAATCGGAAAACTGCTTGTCCAGACCCTGGGTGCCGACCGGGTATTCATACACGCCAACATATCGGTTCTTCAGGCCGCGGCGGCAAGGATCAAGACGCACTGGGACGACATCTGCACGGTGTCTCTTCACGGCCGCAAAGACCTTTGGCCGCTTCGCCGGGCCTTGGCCCGAAGGCGGCGCGCAGGCGTTTACACCGACGGTGATTTTACGCCTTCGCGGATCGCCCGCGACCTGAAGGCTGTTGGGGTTGAGGGATACCGGATGCATGTATTCGAGGACATGGGAGCGGAAACAGAGCAGATCCGTGTCTTTGAAGACCTGGAAGGCGCCATGGAGGAGAGGTTTTGTAATCTTGCATTCATTATTCTTGAGCCGATCCATGCCCCCTTTTTTCCGCTCACTTCGTCCATGGATGACGAAAATTTACTCCATGAGGAAGGGCTTATCACCAAACAGGAGGTGAGAGCAGCGGGTCTGGGCCTCCTGGGTATCGAGCCCGGACATGTGGTATGGGACCTTGGAGCCGGAAGCGGCGCCGTCGCCATCGAAGCATCGGTCCTGGCCTTCGAGGGAATGGTGTTCGCGGTGGAAAGAAACCGGGACCGCTGCGAGATCATAAGGCGTAACATAAGGAATACCGGTGCCTACGCGGTGGAAACGGTCCAAGGGGAGATGCCCGGATGCCTCGACGGATTGCCTGGTCCTGACCGGATCTTTCTGGGAGGCGGAGTCAAAAGAAATGGGGTCCTTGAGACGGCTATGGATCGGCTCAGGTCGGGCGGACGCATTCTGGCCCATGTTGTTCTCATCGGATCCCTGGAGCATGCGGTGAGGGTGCTCAAGCAGGCAGGATGGAATCCGGCCGTCACCCAAGTGCAGATAGGCCGTTCGCGGCCCCTGGCAGGAGACCTGCGTATCGAGGCCCTGAATCCGGTCCTTGCCGTGAGCGCAAAAAAACCATTGTAGCTTATAAACCGTAAGCCCTGCGTCCTGAAAGAAATGTGGGAGAGGACGGGTCTTGAGGGATCAAGGCGTTAAGTGTGACAAAGAAAGAAGTCCCAGGGCACGAAGAACCTGCCTGAATGTGTAAATGGAATGCGGTGCCGTGCTCAGGGACCGGTCACGTCAGACAGAAGGTGTAATATCCGTTTGAACTGTGTCTGTGTTTTTCAGGCTGAAACGTGGAGGGAAGGCTGAAACAATGACGGAGAACAAGACCCAGGTATACTTCGTGGGGGCCGGGCCAGGCGACCCTGAGCTAATCACGGTCCGGGGAAGAAGGGTGATTCAGGAAGCCGACCTTGTTCTCTACGCAGGATCACTTGTGCCGCCCGAAGTCGTTGCCTGTGCCCGCCCCGAGGCGCGTGTGATCGACTCCGCTCCCATGACCCTGGACGAAACCCACGCGCTCATCTGTGAGGCGGTCCGGGCCGGAGGCACGGTGGCCAGGGTACACACAGGCGACCCTTCGCTCTACGGTGCAATGAGGGAGCAGATGCTCCTCCTTGAACAAGATGGGATTGCCTGCGGGATCATCCCCGGGGTCACTTCCGCATTTGCCGCCGCTGCGGCAGCCGGGGTTTCTTTCACCCTTCCGGAAAGAACCCAGTCCCTCATACTTACCCGAATGGCGGGACGGACGCCCGTGCCTGACGGTGAACGCCTGAAAGAGATGGCCCGCCATCAGGCCTCAATGGCCGTGTACCTGTCTGCCGGCGATCCTGAAGGCCTTGTACGAGAGCTCCGCCTGGGAGGATACCCGGGCAGTACCCCGGTTGTCGTGGCCTGCCGTGTGGGGTGGCCTGATGAACGAATCTTCAAAGCGACGATCGACTCAGTCTCGGAGATTGTGTCTCGGGAAAAGATCACCCGGCAGGCGGTTTTTCTGATCCTTCCGGGGCAGGACCATGAGGCCGTGCCCAGCCGGCTGTACAGTCCGGATTTCCATCACGGTTTCAGGGAGAAAAGGCCCTGCTCGACCCTGGAAGCCGAGCCCCCCCCGGAAGACAAGTCTTTTAAGGACGCAAAGGCCGGTACCGCCGTATACGGACTGACGCCGCAGGGCGCCGAAACCGCCTCGACCCTGGCCCATGCACTCAGAGGAAAGCTCTTCCTTCCTGAGTCGCTGGCCGCCGCTCACGGAGCAATTCCGTTTTGCTCCCTTGTCGAGACCGTTTCCGAGACCTTCGACCGTTATGGCAACCACGTGTTCGTGGCAGCGGCCGGCATAGTGGTGCGGGCCGTCGCCCCGCTCATAAGGTCCAAGGACAGGGACCCGGCCGTGGTGGTCCTGGATTCGGATGGTCGTTTCGCCGTGAGTCTTCTCTCCGGTCACTTGGGAGGAGCCAACCGACTGGCGCGGGAGGTTGCGCGCATCACCGGCGGCGATCCGGTTATAACCACGGCAACGGACACAGCGGGCCTGATAAGCTGGGATCTTGTCGCTGTTGAGCGCAATATGGCCATAGCAAACCCTGAAGCGGTCAAGACCCTGAACATGGCCATGCTCAACGGCCAACACGTTTCAGTTTTTGACCCGGAAGGCCGCCTCGGGCTGGAAAGCTCTCCTGGAATCAGGCGGGTCGACCCTTCAATCAAAGCCGCCACATCCTCACCGGACGCCGGCCCCTCTGTAACGGTCACCTGGAAATTCCGGCCTGAAACCCCGACAACGGAAACCCTGGTCCTCCATCCGCGTTGCCTGGTGGCGGGTGTGGGTTGCAACCGGGGGACATCAAGCCGCGAAATCCTCGGCCTGATCGAATCCGCTTTTTCAACACACGGTCTCTCCCCCGCGAGTCTCTGCGGCTTAGCCAGCATCGAGGCCAAGCAGGATGAGGCGGGAATCCTGGAGGCGGCCGAACTTCTGGGGGTTGATATCACATTCTATCAGGCCGAGGGCCTCCGGGATTTACAGGTTCCTAACCCCTCGGACCTCGTTAAAAGACACATTGGAGTGAAAAGCGTATGCGAAGCAGCCGCACTGAAGAGAGCCGGAGGGGGACGACTTCTGGTTCAAAAAACTCGAAGCCGGAATGCCACCCTGGCGATCGCACTGGAAGGCTTTTCATAGTCAGCCTGGGGCCCGGCAATCAGGACTTCCTGGCACCCGCGGCCCTGAGGGCCCTCAAAGAAGCCGCGGTAATCGTCGGATACAAGGCCTATATCCCTCTGGTAGCCCCCGAAATTCTTAAGGGAAAAGAAATCATTTCCACGGGCATGACCGGAGAAATATCCCGTTGCAGATCCGCGGTGAGGTATTGCGCAAACGGGTTTAAGACGGCTCTCATCAGCAGCGGTGATACGGGGATTTACGGCATGGCGGGTCTGGCACTCGAAATAATCGAGGAACATGGCCTCACAGGAACGCTGGATGTGGAGATCATTCCCGGAATACCCGCCCTTGCAGCGGCCGCATCTCTCCTCGGAGCGCCTCTCATGCACGACTTCGCAGTGGTCAGCCTGAGCGATCTACTAACCCCCTGGGAAACCATCAGGAGAAGAATCCAGGCCGCCGCATCAGCGGACTTCGTTCTCGTGATCTATAATCCTCGATCCAGAAAGCGGACCCGGCAGCTCGATGAAGCCGTGCGTCTCATACAGGATCACCGCGGCCCCTCGACACCCGTGGGACTGGTTCGAAACGCGGCCCGGGAAGGACAGTCGGCAACGGTGACCACCCTGGGCGACATACCGGTGGAAAAGGTGGACATGCTTTCCATCCTAATCATCGGGAACAGCGCCACCCGTATGCTGGGCGACCGAATGGTCACGCCCCGCGGATACCTGGACAAGTACGGGCAAATCTCATGATTCCCCCAGGATCCGTGATCCTTCTCCGTGGTCCGTGTCGGAATGACCGGACATCCTGACATGCTGACAACACCTGTCTGTGCCGCACATCAGAGAGACCGGCCCCATAGATTGACCTTGACAAATCGCCCGCTTACTCTCTATGGTTTCAGTAAGACAACGGGTGCAGCCGCTTAATAGGGAATCCCGTGAAAATCGGGAGCGGTCCCGCCGCTGTAAACCCGGCCCTTGTGCATTGCATCGGGGCAGCGCGGCTGCAGGCGCCCCTCCAGACCGGGGGAAAGCCACTGCTCCGTAATAAGCGGGGTGGGAAGGCGAGTCTGCAGCCCGGGTAAGCCAGAAGACCTGCCCGTTGGAAATTACGGCCGACCGGCCGGCTGCGGGGTGCGGCCTGCGCGGGAAGAGGATCAAGTAAGCTGGGTGCAGTCCTCACGTCAGGTTTCAGGACGTGGGGCTTTTTTTCGCCCCTTCTCTCAGAGCCCCCTGCGGATCAGCCATCCTTCGAGAGAAAGGAGATCGCCCTCATGAAAAGAGTATCCATTATTTCCGCCTTCCTTTTTGTCTTTCTCGTTCTTTGCCCCCAGGTGCACGCAGGAGGACACGGTTCCCATGAACGCCCCGAAAAAACAGGGATCCTCCTGGCGGCCTTCGGCACCACGGTGCCCGAGGCCAGGGCTGCCCTTGAAAACGTGGAAAAGGCCGTACGGAAAGCCTTTCCGGGCGTTCCGGTGCGCTGGGCTTATACCTCCCGAATCGTCAGACAAAAACTGGCCGAGGCCGGGGTCGAGATCGACTCCCCTCAAACGGCCCTGGCCCGTATGATGGACGAGGGATTCACACACGTGGCCGTGCAGTCGCTTCACACCATCGGCGGGTGGGAGTTTCACGACCTCCATCGCAACGTCCAGGCCTTTTCAGGCATGGCTCCCGGGTTCAGCAAGGTCATGGTGGGAGGGCCTTTGCTGAACGGACGGGAAGACATAGAGAGAGTGGCGGACGGATTGCTGGAAAAACAGCCAAGTGGACGGAAAAAGAACGAAGCCATCGTGTTCATGGGGCACGGCACCGACCATCCGGCCAACGCCCTTTACTATGCCCTGGCGGTTGAGCTCCGGAAAAGAGATTCGAACGTCTTCCTTGGGACGGCGCACGGATTTCCGGGCATAGAGGAAATTCGGGATATACTTTCCGAGCGAAAAATCCGCAAGGCCTTTCTTGTCCCTTTCATGGCCGTTGCCGGCGATCACGCAGTAAACGACATGGCCGGGGACGATGATGACTCCTGGAAAAGCATTCTAACCGCGGCGGGGATTGAGTGTGTCCCGGTGCTGAGGGGAACGGCTGAACTGGACCCCATTGTGGAGGTGTGGATAGATCACCTGAGAATCGCCGCGAGGCATTTTTGATCCGTGCCTGAAATAACAAACCAGGGTTTTTTGCAGGAGGTCGCATCCACCACCCGTGAGCAGGTGCGATTGGCTGAAAAGCGGGCCTCCATGCGTTTCGGGCTGCTTCTTGCGGGCCTTGCTATTGCAGTGGTTTTCTCGGCATTTGCCGCATGCATGTTCGGTCGCATCGACATCCCTGCAGGGGAAGTTATGAGGGCCCTGATATCCGGGCTGGGATGGGCCGGAGATCAGGCGGTGGACGATACCCGAAAAGTGGTCGTATTCGACATTCGCTTCAGCCGGGTCCTGCTTTCCATGCTCGTGGGGCTCTGCCTGGCTGTGGCGGGGGCCGTTTTTCAGGGCATTCTTCGAAACCCCCTGGCCGACCCCTTCACCATCGGGGTCTCCACGGGGGCCGCGTTTGCGGCCTCCCTTGCAATTTTCCTCGGGCTGGGCTCGAAGCCTTTCCTGGGATTCGGGCTCCTCCCGGCGGCGGCCCTTGGCGGCGCACTGGCCGCCCTGTTCGCCGTCATCGCCCTCGGACGAATCGACGGGCACCTTAGAAGGGACACCATGATCCTGGCCGGTATCGTGGTGGCCACGTTCCTGTCGGCCCTGATCTCGCTCTTGAAGTCCCTGGACGAGGAGTCGGTGGTCAGCATCGTGTTCTGGGTCATGGGGAGCTTCCAGGGGCGGGGCTGGACACACACGCTGTTCGCCCTGCCCTACGCTGCGGCGGGACTGGCGTTGATCTGGCTGCACTCCCGGGAATTGGACATCCTCGCCATGGGTGATCTCCAGGCCGTCCAGGTGGGAGTCGACCTCGAAAGGGTAAGGCTGGTGCTCCTTGTGGGGGCCAGCCTGCTGACCGCAGCAGCGGTATCGGTGTCGGGGGTCATCGGGTTTGTGGGTCTAATTGTACCCCATCTCGTTCGCATGACGGTGGGAGCGGAACACCGCAGACTGCTTCCCCTTGCAGGGCTCCTGGGAGCCATCGCCCTTCTGTGGTCGGATGTCCTGGCGCGCATCGTTCTCCCCGGCGGAGAAGAACTCCCGGTAGGCGTTGTCACGGCATTGATGGGCGGGCCTTTTTTCTGCGTGCTCCTCAAGCGTCACAAGCGGGGAACCGGACTGTGATCCAGGTGGAATCACTCAGATGCGGATACGGCGCAACCGATGTCCTGCGGAACGTGAACCTCCGAATCCCCGGGGGAGAGGTGGCGGGTGTTCTCGGCCCCAACGGCAGCGGAAAGACAACCCTGCTCCATGTGCTCGCGGGTTTCATGGAACCCAAGGAGGGATTCGTTCGAATTGCAGGAAGGGACCTCAAGGACACCTCGGTGCGCCTGCGTGCCCGCAGGGCCGCATCGGTCGCCCAGAACGCCTCGGTTACGTTCCCCTTCCGTTGCCTTTCCGTGGTTCTCATGGGCCGCTATTCCTACCTCTCAAGGTGGGGAGGGTACACGGCGGATGACTTTGAAAAGGCAATGGGGGCAATGGAGCTAACCGGCACGATAGCTCTGGCCGAACGATTCATCAACGAGGTGTCGGGCGGCGAGGCCCAGCGGGTGGTGATCGCCCGGGCCCTGGCCCAGACCCCTTCCATTCTTCTGCTGGACGAGGCGACATCGAACCTGGACGTGGCTCGGAAGATCCAGATCTTCGATCTCCTTTCGAAAAAGAACAGGGAAGAGGGAACCACTATCGTGTGCGCCATGCACGACCTGAATCTGGCCTCGCTTTACTGTGACCGGCTGATTTTCATCAAAAACGGGGGCATCGCCCTGGACGGACCTACCAATGAATTGTTTACCAGTCAAAACCTCTCGGCTATTTACGGGACCCGGGTCATGGTTTCGCGGCATCCTGTCACCGGCAACCCGCAGGCCCACTTTGTTCCGGGGACTTCTCCTTCAGACCTGCCTGCTTCTCGCGGCGTCGATCTTGATTTGTCCGGGGGTCTCGCGGGCAGGTGAAATCCGCGTGAAGGACGACACGGGCCGAGAGCTGCTCCTGGAACGTCCAGCTGAACGTATCATTGCGCTCTACGGGGCCTATAACGAGATCCTGGCCGCCATGGGTCTTGAAAACCGGCTCGTGGGAAGGACCAGGGCGGACCTGCTTCCGCCCTCGATCCTTTCCAGGCCGAGCATCGGCACCCACATGCGGCCCAATGTCGAACTGGTGCTTGCACTGGAACCGGACCTGGTCATTCAGAGTGCAGGCCGCCGAGAGGCCACGGTTGTCGTGGATCAGCTGAGGCGTCACGGGTGCAACGTGGCTGTCTTTCAGCCGCACAACTTCACAGAACTCTTCGAGGTAATCAAAAGGCTGGGATTGTTGACCGGCGAGCCTGAAGCGGCCTCCAGGCTCATTCAAAGCCTTCGTTCCAGGCTCGAAGCGGTGGAAGAACGCCTTCGGACCGTTCGGCACCGGCCCAGGGTGTTCTTCGAGGTTCGTTACCCCAACCTGCTGGGCGCGGGTCGGGAATCCATCGTAAACGACGTCATAGAGCGAAGCGGTGGAACAAACTGCCTTGACGTCCAGAGAAAGCTTGTTCGAATCGGGATGGAAGCACTTATTAAAAGCGATCCCGAGGTCTATGTACTTCAGGAGGGCCCCATGAACCGCGCTCCTTCCTCGCCGGTTGAACGGCCTCACTTCAATGCTCTGAAGGCGGTCCGGGAGGGCCGCATACTTAAGGTGGACGAACAGGTTTTCTCCAGGCCCGGACCCAGGTCTGTGGATGCGGTGGAAATACTTGCCTCCTTTCTGCACCCTGAGAGGTTCTAAATATAGAAAAGGAGTTGACCCATCATGACAACGGGAACACTGTATGGAATAGGAGTGGGGCCGGGGGACCCTGAACTCATCACATTGAAGGCCGTAAGAGTCCTAGAGAGCGTCGACGTGGTCTATACGGCCGCGTCCACCAAGAACAGCTACTCCATAGCCGTTGAGATCGTGACCCCCCATCTCAAGGAAGGCATCCCCATTCTCAGACTCGACTTTCCCATGACCCGGGACAAATCGCTCCTGAGAGACGCCTGGAATCGCAATGCAGCAGTAGTCCGGGATACACTGTTCAAAGGCCGTGACGCAGCACTCATAACACTGGGCGACCCTATGACTTACAGCACATTCGGCTACCTCATGAGAACCCTGCAGGAAGAATCTCCTGAGTTGCCCGTGCACGTGATCCCCGGCATCACGTCTTACCAGGCCGGTGCAGCCGCCGCAAGACGAGTCCTGGCGGAAGGAGAGGAGTCCCTCACGGTGATCTCAGGCGCCATGGGTCCCAGCAGGCTTAGAGAAGTAATCGAACACACGGACAACGTGGTTATGCTCAAGGTCTATCGGAACTACAGGGCTATCATCGAGGCGCTGAGAGAAATGGATCTCGCACCATACTCGGTGATGGTCAGCCGATGCGGGTTCGAGAGAGAGCAGATCATCACGAACCTGGAAAATCTGCCGGACGAGGTCCCTCCCTACCTCTCGCTCCTTCTCATCAAGAAGAAATGAAAAGCAGCGCTCCAAAACGGCTTCCCACGGGGCTCTACATACTGCTGGGCCTCCTGGCCTGTGCAGTAGTGACGGCGCTTATTTGGGGCCCCCATGAGGCCGTAGGGGTTTTCAAGGATCCCGCCCTGTTTCTTGGGAGGATCGTATGGCCCCTGCTCAGGTTGACCTTTTTCATCTCCCTCGGTCTTTTCGCGGGGCAGATCATCGAGGGGCTTGGATGGGCCGACCGCCTCAGCCTGCTGGCCCGGCCCTTCATGGGTTGGGCCCATATGTCACACCACATGGCCGCCGCTTTCACCACCGCGTTTGTTTCCGGGACGGCATCGCTGTCCATGCTCATGGAGTTTTACCGTGAAGGCGCACTGAATCAGAGACAACTCATCCTCTGTGTTCTCCTCAACACTTTCCCCTCCTTTTTTCTTCACCTCCCTACAACCTTTTTCATACTGATTCCCCTTGTGGGCCGAGCAGGCCTGCTCTACCTTCTTCTGGTCCTGGCCGCCGCCGTAATCCGGCTCTTGGCGGCGCTAGCGGCATCCCGTGCTCTGCTGCCGCCGCCTTCGGCACCCCCCCCCGCGGAGAAGGAGAACCGCTCCTTCGAGTGGCCTGTTGTTCTGAAAGAAAGCGCAGAAAAGTTCAGAGTTCGCATCGTACGTATCTTGATGATCGTTCTCCCCGTCTATGTCATCGTGGTGATCGCTTCCGACGCCGGGCTTTTTGCCTGGCTCCGTCACATTCTGGCCGCACGCTTTACGTCGACATTCATACCAATCGAGGCGTTTTCAGTGGTCCTCTTCAGCCTTGTGGCGGAGTTCACATCCGGTTATGCCGCCGCAGGGGCCATGCTCGAGTCGGGGGCACTTACCGTAAGCCAGACAGTTCTTGCGCTCCTGTTGGGCAACATACTGGCGGCACCGGTTCGGGCGCTCAGACACCAGCTGCCCTATTACATGGGGATCTTCACTCCGGGACTCGGTCTCGGCCTCATGGCCGCAAGTCAGCTATTCCGTCTTGCCGGCCTGGCACTGGTGGGAAGCCTGTTCTTGGCCTGCATCAGCTTCCTCTAACGGGATAAGGGGTTTTATTTTAATTACTTACCGGCGTCCCCGGTTTCCCCAATGTCCCATAATGTCGTCTGATTCTTATTGAAGTGCCCTACGCCGCCGAATAAAATATCATAGAAAAGGTTTGGCTTTCAAAACAGAAGACTAACCCGCAAACCCATGGGCACACACACTGATGAAAACAGGAATCCGGGGAGCAGGTTCTTTTCAATGCGTGTAGGCCGGTACCTGGCAGCCTCGCCCCTGCCGGCAGTCACCTGCCTTTTCTCCGCGGCGATGGCTGCCTCCCTTTCAATCCTGGGAGTCCGTCTTCTTCACGAGGGACACTCCCTGGAGTTTTTCTCACTTCAGGTCATTGCCCTGGGGTGGACTGGGCTGGCGGGATTTGCCCTGGCTGACAGCCTGTCCCGTTACCGTGAATATGTTCGCATGCGGAATATGTTCAAGCGGTTCGGTCTGCGAAAACGCATTCTCAGAAGAGCCGCCGGTTCCCGATGTCAGCGGGACGCCGCCCTGGCCGCGGCAGGCGAGATGGGCCGCGTTCTTGAAGCCAGGGGTTACTTCCGGTCTCTGGGCTATCGCTGGTACCACTTACTGCCCGATAGAGTAGTCGCCAACCCTCTGGTCTTTTTCTCCCCTTCCTTTCTCCTGACCGGGTTTTTCCCGCGACGTCTCAGGAAATGCGAAGGCAAGTAACTATTGCCGCCGGCCATCCGGACGGAACCTGCAACCGTCTACTGAGTGTTCCCGCGGATCCTGCCGCGGGCCAGGGAAGCCATGACGCCGATGCAGCAGAGCACGATGGAGATACCGATCGAGCTCTCCTTGCCGGTCAACAGGAGCATGACGAGGCCAGCTTGATTGTATTGGGGTGCAGAGTTCATGCAGCGGGCTGGAAAAAACACGAGACAGGTACCATGCCAGAATCATGGACAAGGCCAAGGCTGCCAAGGCTATGCCGATGATGTTTAGCTGCTCCCTCGAAGCAGCCCCCATCTAATCGGATTCCGGGATAATCACTGCCGGCCACAGTTTCTGTTGAGGTGAAATAGAGAAAGGGCTTATGATTCGCTAAATGTAATGGATTTGCAAAGCCCTTTGCGTTGAGGCCTGCCCGGCGGCGGCTGAGCGGGTTCTTGCGAGGTTGCGATGGAAAAGACATTGAATATCACCAAGGCCTTTTCGGACCGAAACCGGTTGCGGGTGATCATGGCTTTGACGGGCTACGAGGAGCTTTGCGTCTGCCAGAACACGGAAATGCTGACGAAATCAAAAGGGATAAGAAAAAGCTGAAGGCTGTGGTTTCCTGTGGGCCGGATGAGCTTTGCAAGACCCAAAGACAGAGGCGTGAGGGCCGTGCTGCATGAGAACGACGGTGGAGGATATGGAAAAGGTTCCCCCTGAAGAGGCCGCAAGGCAGGTGCTGGATGCCTGCGCTGATTGCGATGTGTGCCGGTTCCTGATGGACACCTCCTGCCTGTTTTTCCCCGAATTGTACATGCTCTTTGACAGGGAGTATGAAGGAGGCGAAAAGGCGACTTCCCGGGAACTCAGGAAACTGGTGGATCTTTGCAATTTCTGCGGCCAGTGCCCGTGCCCGAACATCCGCGCAGGCATTATCGAGGCCAAGACCCGATTCATCGAAAGGGACGGTTTGAAGTTCGGAGTCCGAACCATTGAGGACGTGGAGCGCATCGCCACGCTGTGCGGCGCGTTTCCCCGCTTGACCAACGCCCTGTTCCAGGCAAGACCGACAGGGGGCATATTGAAAGCAGCCATGGGAATTCACGAGTCGCGCAAAATGCCTCTTTTCCCCAAAGAGACTTTTCCCGAACGGGCGAAAAAAGACAACCTGACCGTCAAAGGCCGTTATAATGGGACCCGCAAGGTGGCCTACTTTGCAGGATGCACAGGAAATTATCTGTTTCCCGAGGTGCCCGGGTCGGTCGTAGAAGTCCTTCAGCAAAGCGGGTTTGAAGTCTATTTTCCGGAGCAGAAATGCTGCGGCATGCCTCCCTTTCTTGAAGGAGACAGGGGGGTCACGCTGGATTTCGTGCGTTTCAATGTGGAGCGCCTGGCTGAACTCGTTAAAGAGGGATATGATATTGTGTGCTCGTGCCCGACCTGTGGATACATGCTAAGGACCGTGCTGGGCGAAGGGGCCTGTTTTTCAAATGAGTATCAGGAGCTGGTGGGAGGAGATGAAAAGAACATCCTGGTTCCGGCGAAGAAAGCCCTTGGAGACCATGGAGAGAGAAAGATGGGAGTCTTCTCAAAAACCATTTACAAGGGCATCCTACGAGACGACGGGTATTTCTCCTCCATCAGTCCCTTAGAGAGGATCAAGGTGGCGGAAAACACCTACGATCTCGGAGAATACCTCGCCCATCTTTACGGCAAGGGAGAGCTGTCAACGCAGTTAGGTAAGGTTTCAGGCCGGATGGTCTACTACCCGCCATGTCACCTGAGGGAGCAGGAGATAGGCCGGCCCTACGAAAAGCTGCTTAAATCAATCCCGGAGTTGGAGGTGGAAGTTCTTGACGACTCATTCTATTGCTGCGGCTTGGCGGGTGTCATGGGCTTCAAGCGGGAATTTCATGACAGGTCTATTAACCTGGGAAGTTCTCTCATGGAAAAAATCCGTGAGATCAACCCTGAAAAGATCGTCACGGATTGCCTGAGCTGCCGCTTGCAGTTCAACCAGCTTTCGCCGTACCCGGTTACTCATCCTATTGAGCTTCTCAGAGAAGCCTTCCGGTAGGAGGCCCCCACAGGACCCCGGGTAACCCATCGACTGGTCGGCGTAGCCCGTGAAGTGCTTCTCAGCCCGGCAGAGGCAAATTACTACCCGATCAAGCGCCTTCTCATCCCTGCTCCTCGAAATGCTCCATAAAACCTGAACGAAAGGACATCACTTGCTGCATATCTTTATCGATGCGGACGCCTGCCCGGTAAAGCAGGAGGTCTACCGAGTTGCAGAGAGACACGGCCTCCAGGTAACCCTGGTGTCCAACGCCTGGATGCGGGTTCCCCCGAAACCTTGGATCACCCTCGAACTGGTGGCCGAAGGCTCCGACGCGGCGGACGACTGGATCGCTAAGCAAGTTCAGCCCGACGACATCGTGGTCACCGCCGACATCCCCCTCGCCGACCGCTGCCTGAAAACGGGCGCCCGGGTGCTCGGCACCACTGGAAAGCCCTTCACCGAGGACAACATCGGCCCGGCCCTGGCCACCCGGAACCTCCTCTCGGACCTCCGGGACGAGGGGTTGGTCGCGGGTGGCCCTCCTCCCATGCAGAAGCGAGATCGATCGCGGTTTCTCCACCAGCTGGACGAGATGATCCACGCCATCCGGCGCGACCACCTCTGAACGACCCGGCCTCCGCACGGACACCCCGGCCTGGTTCATCGCCTATGTGTAGGCCATGGTGGTGGAGGCTTCCCCGTTAAAGTACTCAAGGCAAATCAAATAGGCCGAATTAGAAAAGTTGTTGTGCTAAGAAAGATGTCTTGACACAACAATGCGTTTTTGGCACATTCAGGGGAAAAAGGCCGGCCCCGGAGGGGATAATAATGATCGATAGAAAGGAGAAGCTCAGTGCCGTATCTAAGGAAACGTGGCAAGCAACTTGTCATTGTCCACGGAAGACGTGACCCGGAAACCAATAAGGTGGAGCAGGAAACCCTTTTCACCATTTACTCGAAGGCGGAAGCCCGGCAGATCCTCGGTCAAAGCAACGCGAATTCTGCATCACATTTTCAGCGTTTGCTTGAAAACCAGTATCCCGATGTTCGTTTCAACTGGGGCAATATCAATGCGGCGATACGGGCTAATATGAATGTGCTGCCGGACCTTTATAAGTACAAAGATACGCGTCTTCGTTCCGGATTTCACCGTGATCTCTGTGCATTCACCCGGCAGCTCATTTTGACGGATCCGCAGGATTACATGGCGGCGAGCCATTTAATCGAAGAGCATGCTTTAGAACTTGATTACCTGGTTCAATTGATCCAATGGCGGCTTTCTATGCGCAAACAGGATCCGAATCAATGGAACAAGGACAATCCTTTTTACTGGCGGTTCACGCTTCAGGGTCCAAAGGTGACGCCGGAAATCGAGGAGCAGGTGGCTGGATATTATGAGAAAGGTGATCATAAACGAGCGAAAGCGCTTTTCCGGTTGCTCATTGATTGCTTTAATGACTATGCAGAAGGATACAATTACCTGGGGTTGATCGCACTCGAAGAGGAAAAGCTGGAAGAAGCCATTGAATACTTTCAAAAGACCATTGAGATCGGCCGTAAATATTTTCCCAAAAAGATTTCTCGAAAGCGGTATTGGAGCGATCTTTCCACCCGCCCCTACATGCGCGGCTTAAGAAACCTGACCATTGCCTTGAACCGGTCAGGCCGTTATGAAGATGCCCTCATGCTTTGCGACCGGCTTGAGAAGGAGTGCATGGATGAGATTTGCGCCGCGGCGTTCCGGTCCGAAACCTATCTCCATCTGGGGCACTACCGGCAGGCAGCCGATTCGGCATTGGGAATCAAGAATGTCGACCCATCAGAAGGCTTGGTGGCCGGATTTGCATTATATGAATTGGGCCAAAAAGAAGATGCCCTGGCCGTTTTCCTGCACGGTGCAATGCATTATCCACGGGCGACGCGGATGATTCTGGGAATTAAGATGGATCCGCCGCAGACCGGCCACGAAGCACAAGATCACAATACAGGGGTTGATAAATGCAGAGATCTGAAGGACTACTTGCAGGGGCAAGGTCGAAAAGCTTGCGCTTTCTTCCGAAAAATGGTGCAGAACGGAAAAGTAGGGGCGCTACTCAATGAGATGGACGCGGTCATTCGCAGATGGCATGACCAGAACCCAACAGGTGAACGAGAGGCCTATGACCGGATGAAGCAGATGCAAAGACCGGAATTCGCCCGGCAGGAGGCCCATGAACTGTTAAAGGTATGCTAACAACGACTATTGCTTGCTTTCAGCGATAATCATTTTCTTCTGTACGAGGACCCCAAAGATGCAGCCGGCGGGGTCTCGCGAGTTGGGATGTTCTTGGGGTACTGGTTCATCAAGAAGGCGATGTGGGCTAAACAGTCGGCTATCAAGTCCAACGCTGCCAGCCTCAAGAAGTTCTACACCTTTATGCATGAGAAGGGGCTCGGAATTGGTGAGCACTTAATGTCTCTTTAGATCCACCACAGGATTGATCAAGGGGGAAAAGCCTTCGATCCTGCACTCCACTGTGTCTCCGTGGCTGATCACTGCGGCGCCCGGGGTGCCGGTGGAAATGATGTCCCCTGGCAGGAGGGTCATTACCTGGGAGTGAAAAGCGACCAGCCTGTCCGGAAAGAAGGTCATGTTGGAGGGAGAGTTGCAGGCCGCAGTCCTTCCATTCAGTATGGTCGCCACCTCCAGGCCCCTCAGGTCCGGGATTTCTTCCGGGGTGACCAGCTCAGGTCCGAAGCTGAAGAAGGTGTCGAAACTCTTGGAAAGAGTCAGGTACCGCGGGTTCAACCGGAGGATGTCCTCGGCGGTCATATCTATGACGCAAGTGAAGCCCGCCACCGACTCAAGCCAGTTCTCCTGCTGCACATCCCTGCAACGCCGACCCATGATGAGGCCCAGTTCAGCCTCGGCCGTTGTCTTCTCTGACTGGATCGGGATTCGGATTTGCTCCCCCGGCCCGATAACGGCGGTAAAGGGCTTCATGAAGCTCGCAGGGGCAAACGTGGGACGGGATTCCGAGAGATCCGCAGCATGGGCCTCATAATTCAGGCCGATGCCCCATATCTTGCCCGGCCGGCGGTAGAGAGGCCCGAATACAGCTTGTCCTTTGGATAGCAAATCACCTTTTCGATCCCTCCTGAACTCTTCCGGCCCGTCGCTCTCATGCCAGCTCTTGAGGGAGTCCAGTTGCCCACTCTCGATCAAGCCAAACACGTCCTCCGGCCATTTGGCGCCGGTCCGGGCATTCAAGATATGGACCGGCAGATACGCCTCCGCAATTTTAACGGCCGCAGTCTCGTTTTCATCCAGAATCAGGGTTGCCAAGCGCATGGGGCCTCCCAAGGGATTGGGGTTTCTTGTCGACCATATAACAGGGATCAGGGGTCAAAGGGAAGGGTGAAAATATCCAATGAAGCAAGCCTGGTAATGGAAGCATTGCTTGACTCCTCTCCTGGTGGCCCATATCTTACCGTGAAACTCATTGTGGTCTCTTTCTAGATTCGTGATGGAACAGCCCGGGGGAGGAGAAAGCTCTTGGATCAAACAATAAGAATCATGCCGTGTCTGGACATGCAAAACGGTCGTGTTGTAAAGGGAGTTCACTTTGTGGATATTAAGGACGCCGGCGACCCTGTGGAGTGCGCCCGCACCTATTGCGAAAAGGGGGCGGATGAGCTGGCCCTGCTGGATATAACCGCCACGGTTGAAGGCCGGGCCACCATGCTGGATGTGGTCAGGCGGGTTGCCGAGGTCATCACCGTGCCCTTTACCGTGGGAGGGGGGATCATAGACGTGGAGTCGGCCCAGGCCGTACTGGCCGCAGGGGCCCATAAGATCTCCACCAGCAGCGCCGCGTTTCGAAAGCCTTGGGTGATAGAAGAGATGGTCAAGGCCCTCGGCCCGGAAAGAGTGACCGTGGCCATTGACGTGGACAGAAACGAGACCATGCCCTCCGGTTATGAGGTCTATATCGACGGGGGACGCACCGCCACAGGAGCGGATGCAGTTGAATGGGCAAAGCGCGTTGACGGCTTCGGCGTTCCGGTGATTCTCCCCACAAGCAAGGCCGGAGACGGTGCTCGGACCGGTTATGACCTGCCTGTGATCCGGGCCATAAAGGCCGCCGTCTCAGCCGATGTTGTGGCCTCGGGAGGTGCAGGCAAGCTGGAGCATTTCTACGAGGCCGCGCAGGCCGGCGCCACAATCCTGCTCGCAGCCTCCATGTTCCACTTCGGGCTGGTGGAGATCGCCGAGCTTAAGGATTACCTTCGCAAAAGAGGAGTGAAGGTAAGTTAAGAAGCTCTGAGACTGTACAGGCTCAGGCCGTGGCGTCAACCGTCATAGGTCAATGCGAAGCTTGAATCCTACTCGGGCTCCCTTCCCGGTGCCTGGATCCCCCATCTTTCCAGGAGTGAGCCTTCCAGCCGGTAAAGGTCCACAAGTGCCTTAAGGACCGTGGCCACGGCCCTTATCTCCTGAATACGGCTGCGTAAGAGGTCCCTCTGCGCCTGTGCCACGAGAAAGCTGGTGGATCGACCGACCCGGAACTTTTCCCTCTCTATTCGTGACTTTTCCTCCTCGAGCCTGCGGGTGGCCCTTGTGGCTTGGATCTGCTGCAGTGCCGTGTCCAGCTTGATATGGGCCGTTCGAACGTCCAAGGCCACCAGCTGGGTAAGGTTGTCCAGGGCTTCCAGCGCCTGAAGGCTGGTTAGTGTTGCCCGTTCGTGTCTGGCCTTACTATACCTGTTGCGGACCGGAAACTGGAAACTCAGTCCTGCTGCGGCGTCGTAGTGATCGCCTGAGATATCGCTTATCGAGCGACCGAAGGATTCCGCATAGCCTGTTTTTCCAAGCGAGATGAATAGATCCATCCGAGGTAATAGCCCGTTGAGGGTCTTGACCACTTCCAGCTCCTCCAGGCGCATGGCCAGCCGGGCCTGGTTAAGGTCCGGCCGCATGCGCAGGGCCAAATCCACGTGAGCGTTCACATCTTCAAGCCTGATTTCAGGGACCACAGGTTCGTTTTGTAAGACCAACTCCCTCGGTTGAAGCTCCGTGCCGGGAGGATTGATAAGCCTCAGGAATCGGAGATTGGCCAAGGCCGTCTCATTGCGGGCGTCGATGAGTTCCTGGCGGCGCAGGGCCACTTCCGCCCTGGCCGCCACCAGCTCGGTCTCAGGCAGACGTCCTACGCGGACTATCTCCCCGGTCTCCTCGAGCTGGCGCTGTGCCAGGTCGACGGAGTTCTCGAAGATCCGGAGCTGTCGCTGCGCCAGCACACAATCCCAGTAGGCTTCTTCCGTACGCGCAGCAAGGGCTTCCGAAAGACCCCGGAACTCGTACCGGGAGGCTGTGGTGCTAAGCTCCGCCTGTCTGAGTGCCGCCAGGTTGACTTCAGTACCTCTTCCTCGAAGAAGTGCCTGGGTGAGGCTCAAGCCCGCCCGGGTCGCGTACCGGGTGTCAAAGCGGTTAGACCATCTCCGATTCCCGGTAAGTCCGATTCGTACGTCCGTGCCTGTTGAAAAGAACTGAGAAACCCCCAAGTCGATTTCGGCCTGACCGGTCCTCGCATCCTGCGAAATGGCCGTATCCATCGGAGCCTTTTCCGAGTACCAGGCGGCCCGGGCGTCCATAACAGGGTCGAAAAGGGCCTGCTGCTGTTCTTCAAAGGTTCTGCGTATCTCGGGCGTAAACCTGTCCACGCGTAGCCCCTTGTTGTTTTCAAGGGCCATGAGCACGGCCTCTTCCACCGTAACACTGAGAGTATCCGCCGCTCCGGGCTTATTTTCTTCTAAGGAAAGACTCCCTCCGAGGATTTCCTCGGATGGTATGGAGGGACTTGTTAGTAACATAACCATAACAAGGACTGATGATACCCATGCGGCTCGTAAAACAGTCAAGGTCACTCACTCCTTTCTGTCGGGACCGTCTTGAGGTCGTTGACCCTTATATTGTCTTCTCCACGTTTGCGTCGTTCAATAAGCGAATACAATGTAGGGACGAAGACCAGGGTGATCAGGGTCGAGCTCAAAAGCCCTCCTATAACGGCCCTCGCCATAGGGGCCTGGGCTTCCCCTCCCTCGCCCATACCTATGGCCAGCGGAACCAAGGCAAGTATTGTCGTGGCCGCGGTCATCAGGATTGGTCGAAGCCTGCGCCGGCCCGCCTCCTCGATGGCCTCCATAAGCCCCATTCCGTCGCGGCGGCGGAGCAGGTTGGTGTAATCAACCAGCAGGATGGCGTTGTTGACAACTATACCCCCCAGCATGATACAGCCGATGTAAGACTGGACGTTGAAGGTCGTATTGCTGAGGAGCAGCATCAGGACAACGCCGATGATCGCAAGGGGCACAGAGAACATTACTACGAACGGCCCTCT
Organism: uncultured Desulfobacterales bacterium; assembly: GCA_964413125.1. GTDB lineage: Bacteria > Desulfobacterota > DSM-4660 > Desulfatiglandales > HGW-15 > JAIPEI01. Next base: position 21,082 of record CAYPSZ010000129.1, on the reverse strand, counting down.
GAACGATTCGTAAAGTGCCGCCATAACCATGTACACCAGAAGGAGGGCGAGTACGAATCCCATGAGAAGCTCGCGGAAAGCTTTTTGCTGTTCCTCGTAGTCTCCTCCTAATACTATGCTGAAGTCTCTGGGTACGGGTATTGTTCTCAAACTCTCCCTGACGTCCGCAACAATCGAGTCCATGTCCCGTCCGGTGTAATTGGCCGACACACTCACCACGCGATGCTGGTCCTTTCGCTCTATCAGGACCGGGCCGCTCCAGGGCTTGATATCCACCATGTTTCTGAGTATCACCGGTTCTCCCTCCCGGTTGGTGAGGGTCAGGTCCAGGAGTTCCTGCAGTCTGATACGCTCTGCATCGGCGATCTTGACCAGGATTCGGTACTCGTTTCCGCCTTCTCGGAAGTTACCGGCCCTGGTCCCTGAAAGTACTGTTCTGAGCATGTTGGCGATCTCCGAGATGTTGAGTCCCATATCCGCGGCTCTGCGACGATCCACAACTATTAGTTCCTCAGGGGTCCCTGTCTCCCTGCTGACCCGGGCGTCGGTAACTCCTTCCACTTCCAGCAACGCTTCCTGGACGCGGGCGGCCAGTGAGTCCGCAACCTCCAGATCGTGCCCCCGTATGTCGATCTGGATCCGGTCGGCATCGGTTTGTCCCATCCGGAGTATGAAAAGGCCCTGCCCGGCACGGGTGCGGAGGGTAACACCTGGAATGCTTCCCAGCTTTCTACGTAGATCGTTGGCGATCTCCTCACTGGAACGATTACGTTCGGAGAGGGGCGTCAGGGCTATTCTGACCTCGCCTGCATGTGAGGTGCGCCCTCTCCAGAAGGATCCTCCGATAAAGGTCACCATGCTCTTTATCTCCGGGACCTCACGCCGGACCACATTCTCAATGGCTTGGAACTGCTTGTCCGTTACATCCAGTCGGGTTCCAACAGCCATCTCGCCGTTGATCCTTACCTCTCCCTCGTCCGTACTTGGCATGAATTCGACGCCCACAAAGGGTATGAGCGCTACGCTTCCGGCCAGGCAGAGGACCGAGGATCCCAGCACAAGCCAACGGTGGTGCAAGGCGAAGCGCAGGGTCCGCCTGTAAGCTTCTTCCATGGCGGTGAAGATTCCTCCGGTCGCTTCAAGCACGCGGCCGGGTATAAGTCCTCCCGCTCCGGCTCCCTGGTGGGCGGGTCGAAGAAGCCTGGCAGAAAGCATGGGCACCAGGGTAAGCGCCGCGGCCAGGGAACAGATCAGGGAAAGGCTCACCACGTAGGAGAGCTGCTTGAACATGACGCCTGACATCCCCCGCATGAAGATGAGCGGGATGAATACGGCAAGCGTCGTTATGGTGCTGGCGATGATGGCAGGCGTTACCTCCTCGACTCCTTGCACAGCGGCGGCCTGTATGTCTCCGGACTTCCTCAGTCGGAAGATGTTTTCAAGCACTACTATTGCGTTGTCCACCAGCATGCCTACCCCCAGGGCGAGTCCCCCTAAGGTCATCAGGTTGAGTGTAAAGCCTCCGAAGTACATGAGTGCAAATGTAGCTATCACGGAGATCGGGATGCTTACAGCCACAATGGCTGTGCTCCGAACATTTCCGAGGAAAAACAAGAGGACGAGAACGGCCAGCAGTCCCCCGTAGAAAAGAGATGATCCCACGTTTGAAATGGATCGTTCGATGTAGCCTGACGTGTCAATTATGGGTACGAGCCGGATCTGGGGGATATCCCGGCCTATCCGCTCGAGCTCTTTAAGCACCTCTTTCGCAACGGACACCGTGTTTGTCCCTGACTGCTTGTAAACGGCCATGCGAATGCCGGGACGGCCGTCCACCCTTACGATGCGTGTAATTCTCTCCCACGAGTCCTGGACATCGGCTATTTCCCGGAGCAGAATGGGTGCTCCGTCCCTCACGGCGATCACGGTGTTACGCAGGTCGGCGAGGCTGGTAAACTCCCCCGGGGTGCGCACCATGACCTCCATGCTGCCTCGCTCTATGGGGCCGGCCGGTATGTTTACGTTTTCGGCCCTGATGGTTGTCAGGATCCGGTCCAGGGGCAGGGCAAGTGCCTTGATCTTGTCGGCGCGCAGGTTTACATGGATCTCCCTGTCAAGGCCTCCTCGAATGTCCATGGAGGCTACACCCGGAAGCCTTTCGATGCGGTACTTTACCTGCTCATCAATGATCCGCCGCATCTCTATGGGGTCGAGATTGCTGGAGGCCCCCAGGATAAGTATGGGGAAGGCGGCCAGGTCGAACTTACGCAGGACAGGGCGGTCAACATCTTCAGGCAGGCGAGCCATAACCCGGTCCAGGCGGTCACGGATGTCACCGGCCGCTGCGTCCAGATTGGTTCCCCAACCGAAGTTCACCCGGACCTGGCTGGACCCTTCCGATGAAATTGAGGTGACCTCTTCCACGCCCGGCACAGCGGTCATTGCCTCTTCAATGGGCCTTGTGACCAGTTCTTCCATCTCTTCCGGGCTGGCGTTTTCATACTGTGCCATGATGCTGAGGGTAGGATAAGTGATATCCGGCATAAGGTCGATGGGAAGCCTGCTCAGGGAGACCAGGCCCAGCAGCACCACGATAAGGACGACCATGGCCGTGAAAACGGGCCTGCGTATGGAGAGCCGGGAGATTATCATGATCCTGATCCGGAGGGAGGCTTAGTTCTTTCGGCAGTTTTCCCGGTTCCGGGACCGCCGGGCAAAAGGACGTTGGAGCCATCCTCCAGAAGATGCTGCCCGAGGACCACCACAGGTCCTTGGAGGGGCGGTTCGAGGATCTCGGCGATATCGCCTCTCACAATTCCTGTTGTCACCGGTATGAAGCGGGCCTTCATCTCATCCATATCCACGGTGAAGACACCGCGAACTCCTTCCCGGCGGACAAGGGCCGATTCAGCCACCAGAACCGCGTTTTCCCGGCGGTGAAATTCAATCTCGGCACGGATGAACATGCCGGGCTTGAGCCGTGCATCGGGATTGGGGATCTCGATCTCCACCCTGGCCTGCCTCGAGGTCTCCTTGAGCAACGGGGCCAGGCGCACTATCCTTCCTGTGAACCGCTCTTCGGGGAATGCCTCGGCGGTGATGGATGCGGTCTGGTCCACCTTAACCTTGGGATAATCTCTTTCTATGACATGGACCACTGCAATCAGGATCCCTATGTCCAGGATGGAGACGATGGGATTGTTTGGCGCCAGCAGAGCGCCTTCGTCCACGAAGCGCTCTCCCACCACCCACATAGATCCGATCCCGTCACCGCCCGTATGGATTCTGGTGTATGAAAGGCGCACTTGGGCGGCCTCCAGCGCCGCCCTTTTCTGGGTTACCTGGGCCAGGGCCACCTGGTGCTTTGCCTGTCTGGCCTTGAACTCGGCGTCTGCCCCGTCCAGTTCCGATTCGGAAGCGATTTTCTGCCTTCTCAGCTCTCTCACCCTTTCCAGTTCCCGGCCGGCGATCTCGAGGGCGCTCTTGCTCTCTGCCAGTTGGGCGCGTGCCACCTCGAGTTCGGCCCGGGCCTGTTCAACCTGCTGAGCATACTCCCCCTGGTCCAGCACCGCCACCAGCTTGTCCGGCTCGATTCGGTCTCCCACATGCACCAGGAGTTTCTCCAAGCGGCCTCCGATTTTCGGGGCCACCACGAACCGGCTTCTCGGATGAAGGGTTCCCGTGAACACGCCGACATCCCGTATTGTTCCCTTGCTTGCCTTCCGGATTTCCACCGCCACGGCCGGCCTTCCTCGAACAGGGCCTTTGCCTGCGGTGGGAGAGGTCAACTTAGCGTAGATCTGCCAGCCCAGCAGACCTATCAGCGCCAAGAAAATCACCATAATTAAGGTTTTTTTCATGAAGAACGCCTCATGTTGAAGTTCAGTTCGTTGTCCGCATTTGTCCACCCCGTGCAAGAGGCGGGTGTTTGAGTGCGCTTGCAAAGTACTTCATCATACATGAAAACAGAAGGATTTCAATCCGTGTGGTCATAGACCATCAGCCCCTAAAAAATTATCTTGACAGGTAGATCTATTAAATATTACTTAATAAATTAATGTATACCTAATGCGGGGCCGGTTCAGCTCCAAGGAGGGGAGCGTGCAGGAGAACGAAGCCATCGGCCGTCAGCTCCACGAGTGGCGCACCCGGAAAGGCCTAACACTTCAGCAATTGGCGGACCAGGTGGGACTCTCGGCTGCCTTTATATCGCAGGTCGAGAACGGCAAATCCTCTCCCTCGATCGCTAACCTGAGGATCCTGGCCAGGGAACTGGGGCACCGTGTAGTGGAGTTTTTCACGGACGAGCTGATCGAGGATCCCGTTGTCCTGGCCGAGGACATGTGGACGAAAGTTGACATGCCGGGATGGAATGCCACGATTCGGCAAATGGTGAGGATCGCGGGCAACAAGCAGATGCAGCCCTTTTACACCGTGATCAAGCCCGGCTGTGGAAGCCCCGAACTCTATGCCCATCCTGGGGAGGAGTTCGGCGTGGTGCTTTCAGGTGAGATGATCCTGACGGTAGGGGAGAACACCTACCGGGTGAAGGCCCTGTCTTCCTTCTACTACTCCTGCCTGCTGCCCCATTCCTGGGTGAACGAGGGCAAAGAGGACTGTGTGGTGATCTGGGTGGTCAGCCCGCCTTCGTGGTGATACCACCGCGTTCAGGGGCTGAGAGTCGGCAAGAAAGGCATGCCCGGGCTGAAGGGCCGATGGCCGGTGATCATTGTTGCGACAGGTGACAATCAGGAGGCTGTGTAAAGATCATGGCAACGAGAGACGTCTATGAGGCGGTTCTGTGCTTTGATAGGAAAGGTATGGCAACCTTGGTCCGTAAGGAACTGGATGCGGGCACAGACATCCCTTCACTTTTGAATGACGGCCTGATCGCCGCCCTCGACGAGGTGGGCGAACGCTTCAGCCGGGGCGAACTCTTCATTCCCGAGATGCTTCAGGCGGCCCGGACCGCCCAGGAAGGGCTGGATGTTCTTAAACCTCTCCTTACCGAGAGCAACTCCAAGTCCGCCGGGACCGTTGTCATCGGCACGGTCAAGGGTGATCTCCACGATATCGGCAAGAATCTGGTCAGGATGATGTTGAAAGGGGCAGGCTTCCAGGTTGTTGACCTGGGGGTGGACGTCCCTATGGACAGGTTCATCCAGGCAGTCGAGGAAAATGGAGCGGACATACTGGCTCTGTCGGCCCTGCTGACGACGACCATGCCTGCCATGGCTGAAACAGTGGCCCGTGTTCGGGAAAACAGGACCCGGGTCAAGATTATGGTCGGCGGGGCCCCCGTTACCGATGGTTTCGCCGAGAAGATCGGTGCGGACGGATATGCCGGTGACGCCTCCCAGGCCGTGCCTCTGGCACGAAGTCTCATGGCGGGATGAGCGTAACCGATCCGCATATCAAGGCTTACTTCGGAGGTCTCCCGTTGAATCACGAGCGAGCTCCCGGATGATGAGAAACGGGCTCATGGGTTAGGAGAGGAACACCATGCAGAAACTGTTCATACCCGAAACCGCCGACGGGACTGCGGATGCCGTGGTGATCGGAGGCGGCGTGGTGGGCGCGGCCACCGCCTGCCGGCTTTCCAGGGCGGGCCTGGAAGTAGTGGTCCTGGAGGCCCGCGACGGCCTGGGCACGCTTACGTCGGGCGCGTCGGCAGAGTGCTTCCGCGCCCAGTTTACCGAGCCGGCCATGGCTGCCATGGCTCTGGAGAGCATTGATTTCTTCGAACACTTCGCCGAGCGTGTGGACCTGCCGGGCTATGACCTTCACCTTCACCAGCAGGGCTACCTGTTCGTCACCGACGACGAGACCATGCTGCCTGATCTGGAGTCCGCGGTGCGCGAGCACCACCGTCTGGGCGTCGGCGATTCCGAGTTTCTTTCGGGGAGTGAGTTGCACGCTCGGTTTCCCTTCCTGTCCCGATCCACAACCGGGGCCAACTTTCGTCAATCCGATGGATGGCTTTCGGTCCACGAACTGGTCCAGGGATATGCCAGGGCTTCCAGGGCCAGGTTCTTCCTCAAGACCCGGGCCCTGGACATCATGACGGACAGCCGGGGCGTACGGGCGGTAAAGACCGACCGGGGCACCATCGAGACCCGGACCGTGGTGAATGCGGCCGGGCCTTTTGCCGGGATCATCGGTCGAATGGTGGGCGTGGATCTGCCGCTGGAACCGGTCCTCAGGCAGAAAGTCTTTGTCAATACGAATGCAGTGCCCCCTGATGGCCCTTTCACAGTGGATCTGGTGAACGGCTCCTACTGGAGGCCCGAGACCGGAGGGGCTCTGGTGGGATGGGTGGACCCGGACGAGCCGGTTTCAGAGCCCTTGGAAAATCCTTTGGGGGACTGGGACTTCCCGGCCATGGCCCTGGACAGGGTGAGTCGGCTCAGTCCTTTCTGGACCGAAATCATAAACGGCCTCAAGAAGACAGACCTTTCACTGTCCGCAGGGCAGTACGTGTACACGCCGGATGGGCAGCCCCTGATCGGACCTGTTTCCCAGGTACCCGGCTTCCATGTGAACTGCGGTTACTGGATGGGCATCATGGTGTCTCCGGCCGCGGGGAGGCTGTGCGCTGATCTGATAATGGGTGTAAGGGACAATAAAGACAATCCGTTGCGCCCGAGCCGCTATGAAGAAGGCGTGACAGTCAAAGGGAGCAGTTTCCTCAGCGGACACTGAGAATTGAGATAGCCATGAGCCGGCATGAAATTGAAGGCACCAATGAAGACGTTAAGGCGGGGGATATCTCCTCCCCCCCTGGAGAAGTCCCGAAAATCCATATAGACAGGCCGCCCGAGCTCCGAATCCGCCCCCGGCAAAGGGTCTTGAGCGATGCGCAGATCCGGCGCATCCACGAGGCTTCCCTGGAAGTCATGGCGCGAACCGGGATCCAGGTAAATCACGGAGGGGCGCGGGAGATTCTTCACGGTCACGGCTGTTCAGTGGACGGGCTGCGGGTCAGGATTCCGGCGCGGGTCGTTGAAAAGGCCCTGGAGACGGTGTCGGACCGGGTCGTGTTCTACAACCGGGACGGCGAAAAGGCGGTGGACCTCATGGAGGACCAGACCTGGTACGGTCCCACTCTGGATGCCTATGACTATCTGGATCCGGGTGATGGTAGCCGAAGGCCGTTTACCATTGAGGACTGCCGGGTGACAGCGGGTCTGGCCGATGCCCTTCCCAACTTCACCTGGACCATGACCATTGGTGTGGCATCGGACGCCCCGCCTGCCACCGCCGACCGGATCGTGGCCCGCCAGGCCCTTTCATGCTGTGAGAAACCACTGCTCTTCTGCTGTGACAACCTGCAGGCGGCCTGCGATATCGTGGAGATGGCTTCGGCGATAGTGGGGGGTGAGGACCGGCTGCTGGAAAAACCCCTGGTTGTTCTGTTCAACTGCCCCATTTCTCCTCTGGTCTATGAGAGCCCGCTGGTGGATCGCCTGATCTACGCGGCGGAGAAGGGCCTGCCCCAGGTCTGCTATTCCGGCCCCCAGGCCGGCGCCACTTCCCCGGCCACCCTGGCGGGGACCGTGGTCCAGGGCAGCGTAGAGTCGCTTTTCGGGCTGGTTTTGGGCCAGCTCATAAGGCCTAAGACCCCTTTTGTATACGGGGCTTTTGCCACTATCATGGACATGAGCACCAGTGTTTTTTCTTACGGGGCCCCGGAGATGAACGTTATGGCCTCTGCCATGGCACAGATGGCTCATTTCTATCGGATTCCGTTTTTGGGCATGTCAGGATGCTCGGATGCCAAGCTTCCTGATTCCCAGGCCGCGGTGGAGGCCACATTCTCCTGCCTCTGCTCGGCCCTGAGCGGCGCCAACATGGTTCACGACAACGGGTGGCTGGATCATGCCACCCTGATCTCCCCCGAGTACATGGTGCTGGTCAACGAGATAATCGAGATGGTCTACGGGTACATGGGAGGCATCGGCGTGGACGAGGACCGCCTGGCCGTGGATGTCATGGACGAGATAGGCCCGGGAGGCAACTTCCTCATGGAGGACCACACCATGAAATACTTCCGGGAGATCTGGTACTCCAAACTTTTCGACCGTTCCACCATGAACCAGTGGCGTGCCAGGGGCAAACCCGAGTTTCATGAACGGCTCAACCAGAAGACGCATAAGCTTATGGATCACGTGCCTAAGCCCCTGCCGCCGGAAGTGATAAGGGAAATCGACCGCATGGCCGGGCACTGGGCTTAATGGATGCCGGTGCTCACCAAAAGGAGGGACTACATTGGAGTTCATCACTTACGACGAACGCTGTTCCGGCTGCCGGGCCTGCCTCCTGGCCTGCAGCATAGCCAACTTCCGGGAGATAACCACGGCCAGGGCCGCTCTCCGGATCGAGGCCCGTTTCCCGGCACCGGGGATCTATGGGATACATCTGTGTGACAACTGCGGGGAATGCGCCGAGGCGTGTCCGGAAGAGGCCATCCAGAGGAATGGGGAGGTCTTGGTGCTCCTGGAAGAGGACTGTTCCGGGTGCGGCGAATGCATTCAAATCTGCCCGAATGACGTGCTTCGGCCGAACCCGGTTACAAGCCGTCCCATTTTGTGCACCGGCTGTGGAGAGTGCGCCCGCATCTGCCCCCGGGACGCCATCGAGATTGTTCAGGAACCAGCGAAGAAGGAGGTGGGCGTATGAATGGTTACGCGGGAACCATCCTTAGAATGGACCTTGGATCCTGTCGCGTGGAAAAGCAACCTCTGATGGAATGTCTGGCCGACCAATATATCGGAGGAAGGGGCTTTGTGGCCCGCCTGATGTGGGAAGAGCTCCCGCGGGGTATCGACCCGTTCGATCCGGCCAATCCCTTTATCGTGGCCACCGGGCCTCTTTCCGGCCACCTGCTGCCTGCGAGCGGAAAGACACACTTCGGGTGCAAGTCCCCGGCCACCGGGGGGTACGCCGATTCCAACATGGGCGGTCACTTCGGCCCGGCATTGAAGTATGCAGGTTACGACGCAGTGGTCCTGACAGGTGCGGCATCCGAGCCGAGTCTGCTCGTGATCGACGACGACTCTGTAGAGTTGCGCCCTGCCGGGGACCTGTGGGGCATGGGATCCCTCAGCCTGGAAAAAAGGCTCAAACAGGATTTCGGAGACGACTTCGAGATACTGACAATCGGTCCGGCCGGCGAGAACCTCGTCCGTTTCGCCTGCATCTCTCACGATTTCGGACGCCAGGCCGGCAGGACCGGGATAGGAGCCGTGCTCGGCAGCAAGAGGATCAAGGCCATGCTGGTACGCGGTACAGGCTCCCTTAAGGCCCATAATCTGGAAGGCCTGTTCGAAGCCGCAAAAAGAGCGTATGCCGCGGTTCGAGAAAAGCCCGGCTTTCTGGGATGGACCCCCGAGGGAACGGCAGGAATCACGAACTGGGTCAACGAGGTGGGAGCGTTCCCAACGCGCAATTTTCAGACGTCGTTTTCCGATCACTACGAAGCCATAAACGGAAAGGCCGTTATCGAAAGGCTCAAGGTAACGGACAAGGGCTGCTTCTGCTGCCCCACACCCTGCGGCAAATATGGCCGCACCAGGACTTCACTGGGAGCGGTTGAGGTGGAGGGACCGGAGTTTGAATCAATTGCCCTATTGGGAGGCAACTGCGATCTTCAGACCATCGAAGATGTGGCTTATGCCAACTACGTCTGTGATGAGCTGGGTCTGGACACCATCTCGGGCGGAGTCGTTGTTGGGTGGGCCATCGAGTGCTTTGAGCGCGGCATCCTCTCCCGGGAGGAAATCGGTCGGGAGGTCGGTTTCGGGGATCTTGAGTCCGTGGTTTACCTGCTGGAACAGACCTCGCATCGAAACGGCGTAGGCAACCTCCTGGCCGAGGGTTCCAAGCGGGCCGGGGAGATCTTAGGAAAGGGGTCTCTTGATCTCGCCATTCAGGTGAAGGGGCTGGAGTGGTCAGGATACGAGTGTCGAAACGCACCCGGCATGATGCTCTCCTACTTGACGGCCGATGTGGGTGCACATCACAACCGGAGCTGGGTCCTGGGGCACGACTTGGTGGGCTCGGCCGCGAATGTGCACGAACTGATCACAGGCGGGGGCGAGGTCAAGCGGCTGCCAAAGGCGGTCGTAGGAGGGCAGGCTGATAATGTGATCAGGTCTCAGCATCTTCGCCCGGCCTTTGACCTGCTGGGCATCTGCCGGCTACAGTTTATGGAGCTGGGCTTCGAGGTGGAGCACTACGAGGAGCTTTTTGAGCTCTGTACAGGTAAACCTTTGCAATGGCAGGAATTGCTACATATTTCGGAACGTATTTGGAACCTGACCCGGGTCATTACCATCCGGGAGATGCCCGGCTTCGGCCGGGCAAATGACTATCCCCCGGCCCGGCTCATGGAGGAACCGGTTCCCAACGGACCTAACGAAGGCCATTGCCTGAGCCGAAAAGAGATTGATCAACTGCTCGACGAATACTACGAAGCCAGGGGCTGGGACCGGCAGGGGCGGCCTACGGCGGAGACCCTGGAGCGAATGGGGCTTAAGGACGTGGCCGAGGGCCTGGAAACATGACCGGGATTCGGATCAAGCTCGTTCTAATGCGCCCGCCCCTTCAGCAACCACTGCAGCTTGCCGCGCTTCAAAATTACGGCCGCCTCGGGACAGATTTCCATACAGCAGTAGCAACGAATGCACTTGTCATAGTGGTATAACGGCACCGGCCCTCCGTCGTTTGATTTTTCAATTGCTCCGGCCGGGCAGATGGCCTTGCAATGGTAGCACAAGGTGCACAGGTCTTTGGATGGCGCAGGCTTTTCCAATATGAGATTCTTGAAGAACTCCGTATTGAGGGGCCACCGGGAAAAAGGTGACGGATCGCCCGTCGCCTTGCTGGGAACAAAATCATGGACCTCCAGCGCATCGATGCGGGCGCCCAGGATTTGAATGTGTTCCAGGGACGCCGTGCCCAGGCTCCTCTCATGTCCCAGGCTGAGTGTGTGTACCCTTTTTCTGTCCAGGTTCACCAACCTCACGGCCACCGCGTCCACAGCCAAGGCGTCTTGTCCAATAAGCAAGGCGCCGATTCTTCTGGGTACCCCGGAACTGCCCGGACCTTCCCCTTCCAGTCCTGTAACGGCATCCATTATGTGGATAAAGGTCTTTGGGGGATCCGACTCCTCTATGAGGGCTCCGTAAAGATCCAGGAGAAGGCCCGCCAGTTTTTCGCCGCTTTGCGCCCGCAGGTGCCACTGGGCTTTGTTCAGCCCGTAAACGAGGCCGAAAAAGTTCTTCACAGCGCCTGTCAGGTAGGTAAGCCCGTGGGTTTTGAGCTTTGGAAGATTGATCACCACATCGGCGTCAAGGAAGGCCCTGGAGATTTCGAAGCGCTTAAAGCTATGACCTCCCTCCCAGAATAAGACCGCCGTGTCCTTCGGATCGACCGTCTCGCAACTCTCTTCATCCAAGACGCGGTCATATCCTGTCTTTTTCAGCACCTTGGCAAGGGTCTGAAAAGCCGGCGATTCGGCCATGAACGGGGTGCCTCCACAAGCCCTCACAAGGCGCACCGCGGCCCTGAAAAACTCCGGATGGGTGACCACGGCCTTCTCAGGCTCCGTGGCGTTAAGCAAGTTGGGCTTGATAAGGACCCGCTTTCCCTGGAGATCCTTCGAGTCAATGCCCAGGGCGGCGAGACCGGACATCATTTTATCCTGGATCTCCGTTGCCTGGTAGTCGCCGCAGGAAGCTAGATAAACCTTGGTCATCTTTAGTCAAAACCCCCATCGCAAATAGTCCGACACTACCACATCATCAACGCACGAGTCTATGGAAAGCCTTAAGGGCCCGAGGTTTTACATAGGAAACGTAGGGCATTGTAACGATAATTATAATGGCATAAAAAATCATATAAAAGACATTTTAAAATATATATTAATGGTTAAGAGAATGGTTTAAACGAATTCACTCGCACGCACCCAACGTGCCCCGTCAGCATACACTTTTGTCACCACTATATGTTGTGCCCAATTTTTCATTGACACCTAAACATACGCTCAGTTATCATATCAATAAAGAAGCAACTTTTTATTATGCATTTTTACGTCAATAAAAGTGCCATTTACCTGCTTAAATGAGGGACATATATCGTGCAAAAAAGTGGAACAGCTTTTCTTATGCTTATAGTTTTATGTCTTGTAGCTATTCCGGGATGGGCCGGTATATACGTATCAGACAAGCTTGAAGCTCCTCTTCGTAATGGCCCCGGTACGCAATACAGAATCGTCAGTATGCTTCGGTCCGGAGATAGGGTGGAAGTACTGTCTGAACAGGAAGGGTGGAGCCATGTACGACTTGTGAGCGGAACCAGCGCCAGGGAAGGTTGGATTCTCAGCCGGTATCTAATGAATCGGGAACCGTGGGAAAATAAGGTGCAAGAGTTGGAGCTGGAAAATGCCCAACTTCGGGAAACGGCATCCCCAATGGCAAAAGAGTTACGAGATATTAAGGCAATAAATGCCAAACTTCAGGCTGAGCTGGAAGAAAAGACTAGTAAAGCAGATAAATTGCAAAAAGACTACGAATCTTTAAGGAAAGAGGCGTCTGATTTTTTGGCCTTGCAAGAGAGGTTTGAAACTGTTCGTTCGGATCTTCTAAGAGTGGAAGATGAGCTTACGAAAACAACCGAAGAAAACGAGCTATTGAGAACATCCCACAACCATAGATGGTTCTTGATGGGAGCAGGAGTGCTGCTTCTGGGTCTCTTGATAGGCCTGATGTTCGGGAAGAGAGAGAAAAGGCGCGCTTCAAAAATCTACCTTTAGTTCGTGTGCCTCATCCAATCAATACATCAGAGAATCCATAAGACCATCTATCCAAAGACCCCTTTTCTGGATGGAAACCTGCTTGTATCCGGAGAAATGCTCAGAATTTCATGATGAAACAGATCTACTACGGCTGGTGGATTGTACTTGCCAACTTCATGATTGTATTTTATGTAGGCGGTGCTATTTTCTATGGCTTTACAGCATTTTTCGAGCCCTTGGTTGCTGAATTCGGATGGAGTCACACGCAGGTCTCTCTAGCCTCCAGTATTCGTGGCCTTGAAATGGGGCTGATGGCCCCGGTGGTCGGCTTTCTCGTGGATCGTTTCGGCTCCCGGCGTTTGCTGTTCATAGGGGTTCTCACATTGGGCGCCGGGGTCATCCTTATGGGTTTTACTCAGTCCCTGCTAATGTTTTACGGGGCATTCATTCTCATCTCCTTCGGAGCCGGAGGGTGTACCAGCGTGGTGACCCTGACGTCTGTGGCCAACTGGTTCGATAAGAATGTCGGTAAGGCCATGGGCTTGATGACCTCCGGTTTCGGAGCCGGCGGTTTGATTGTGCCTCTTATTGTCTGGCTGATCTCCGTTTACGGTTGGAGAGCTGCAGCCATCCTCCTTGGTTTGGGAATGTGGATTATAGGCCTTCCTGCGGCCTTTATTGTACGCGACAACCCCGAGGCTTATGGTTACCAGCCGGATGGTAAGGGCTCCGAGGATGGCGGTGAATGGTCTACTCCGAGGAAGGCCTCCCTTCCTGCCCTGTCCTTCAAGGAGGTTGTGAGAAAGAGGGCTTTCCTCTTTGTAAACCTCTCTGAGTCCATTCGCCTCATGACCTTGACCGCAGTGATCACACATATCATGCCCTATCTCAGCACGTTGGCATTCTCTCGGATGACAGCCGGCTTGGTGGCCGCGGGCATCCCCCTAATAAGTATTATCGGCCGATTCGGTTTCGGATGGCTCGGGGATCTATTCGAGAAGAAATACATGATGGCATTTGCATTCTTCTGCATGGCGGTGGGCATGCTCTGCCTGAGCCATATCAGCGTGGATGGTTACCTCTATGTCTTCCTATTCATCTTTTCAGTAGGATTCGGCGGTCTCACCGTATTAAGGGGGACCTTCCTGCGAGAGTATTATGGAAGGGCTTTTTTCGGAAAACTTATCGGGATCATGATGGGGTTTGCGGCCGGGGGCGGCGTTGTCGGACCCACTGCGGCGGGCTGGATATTCGACGCCACGGGAAGCTATCATCTTGTGTGGCTTATTTTCACATGCCTTATAGTGGTGGCGATAATCCTTGTGTTGGGCGTTGAATCCAGGGCAAAGCTTGAAGTCCGGTGACAACGGCTTTATCAGATCAGCCGGAGGAAAGGGCCTTTGTCCCGTCCAAAAGGAGATGATCTCAAGCCCCCACAAGGCCCCGTTTCTCGCGATAGGCCGTTTCAAGATCAATGAGGGAGGCCCCCACCTTGGAGATATGCTCATTCATGGCTTCTGCCGCGGCATCAGCGTTTTTCATTGTGACCGCGTCGATGATACGCCGGTGGTCCAGGTGGTCATGAATGACCGTGTGACTGGGTTTGACCACCAGGACCATCTCCCGGGTCAGATCCAGCAGCGGAGTGAGGATTGCCTCGTAGTAACGGTTGCCGCAGGTCCGCCCCAGAAGGTAGTGGATTTCCAGATTACGGGCCACCCACTGCTCGTGGGTGAGGGCACCGGCATGCTCTTGCTTGAACGCCTCCTCCAAGCGAGCGGTTGTAGCGGAATCAATGTTTCGGGCCGCAAGACGGCAGACCTCGGGTTCGATGTGGAGCCGGACTTGGAGGAGCTCGGGAGCGCTGAGCTTGTTAGTGAGAAACAGGTCCAGGAAAGCGTTGGATAGGTGGTCAAGGGTCAGGTCCTGGACATAGGCGCCTCCTGAAGGACCTTGCCTGAGCTGAACAAAGCCCGTCAACTCCAATGCCCGAATGGCTTCCCGGATGACCACCCGGCTTACCTCGAACTGTTCGCACAACTCCTTCTCCGACGGGAGCTTCCCTCCCGGCCGGTAGGTGCCCGCAAGGATCGCCTCCTTGAGCTGGCTGAGCACTTCTTCCGAGATGCGGTTCTGCTTGACGGGCCTGAAGGATGCGGCCTCTGTATCCATGTTAACACCATGCCCCCGGGCGTGCTTGTATTATGCGATGGAATTCCAAGAATTTTTGCTTTGAGATCTACCCTAGTGTTATCAACGGATTAGGGTCTATCCAGCGGCGACGAGCGGGTTTTTGCCAAGCCGTCAATATTATTCGCAGGTCTTTTTACACCGTCTTGCCCGCACATGGCAATACTGGAAGGAAACGAAAAAGCCGTTGACACCTTTTTGTATAACATATAATGTATATTCGAAATCGGCAACCTTTATATACCCCCAAGCCAAGGAGGCGTTGCAATGAAAAAACTATCGATCCCGGTGCTGATTGTAACCGTCCTGCTCCTTTCCATTCCGGCGGGACCGGTGAAAGCCGAATGGCCTGAAAAACCCATTTTGATCATGATCCCCTGGCCGGCGGCAAACGATCCTTCCACCATGGTGGCGACGGCCATGGCCCCTCACATGTCCGAGAGACTGGGCGTTCCTGTGAAGGTGGTGAACAAGCCGGGAGGAGGAGCTGTCCTGGCCACCAACGAACTGGCAAAAAGTCGACCGGATGGTTACACCCTGGGTCTCATCTCCATCGGCCCCATGATCACCCAGGTTCTGCGGGGCGTAACTCCCTATAAGAACGAGGACCTGAGGCCTCTGGGTCTTGTATGGTCGTCACCTTTCACCCTCGCCTGCCGGGCGGATGCTCCCTACAATAACCTGAAAGAGCTGGCGGAGTATGGTAGGACCAACGAGCTGCGATTGGCCCACTGGGGGCTGGGGGCGGTGCCCACGCTGATAGCCATGAACGCGGCCAAGGTCGGGGGTTTCGCCTGGAAAGAGACCGCTTACAAGGACCTGAACCCATTGTTGGTGGTCCAGGGTGATGCGGATGTTATCACTTTTTCCACGCCGGGACTCGAGGACTACATCGAAGCCGGCAAGATGAAACTTCTTGCCTGCATGCTCCCCAACCGTCTCCCGAATCATCCGCAAGTGGAAACCGTGTCGGAGCAGGGTTTCGGTGATGCCTACTCCATCTGGTTCGGCGCCTTCGTGCCGGCCAAGACCCCTGACGATGTGACTGCCAGGTTGAGCAAGACCTTTTTTGAGGTCATGGAAATGCCGGAAATTCAGAAAGTGATTGGGAGGGTGGGGGTTATTCCGCATCCCACGGGGCCGGATGCAGCCAGAAAGCAGATGGACAGTGAGCTGTCCGAATTCGGCGCCATCATGAAAGACCTTGGAATCATTCAGTAAGCCACCTGCAACCCGCCGGGAGGGGGACTCCTCCTTCCGGCGCGATTGGGCCTCCAACAATGCCTGAAGATAAAAAGGGAACTGAGAGCCGGGTCCACGATTTTTTCGGCTCGCTGCTGGGCCTTTTTTCTCTGGGGCTCTTGGTTACATCTCCCTGGCACGTGGACACGTCCGGGCCGGATCCCTTTTACAAGGGACCGTTGATCTTTCCGCTTCTGGTCCTCTCTTTGATCTTCGCTGCGTCCCTGCCTTCATTGTGGCGGTTGCTGCGCCCCGCACCGGAAGTAAACTGGTACCTCGACGGACAGGGTCTGCCCCACCGTAGCTTGCGGGTCCTGGTGTTGCTGATATTGTTCCTGGGAGGACTGGTCTTCCTGGGGCTGGAAATCTCCACCTGGGCTTTTCTTTTCCTGGCCCTTTGGGCGGTTGAACAGCGCTCGGCCTGGAAACTCTTAGGCATCCCATCGCTGGTCACCTTTTCCCTGTACCTGCTATTCAAAGTATTTCTTGACGTATGGTTTCCGGAACCGTTGCTCTTGCAAGCCCTGTTGGAGTGATCCATGTTTGAGAATCTTACAATAGGGTTCATGGCAGCGTTTGCGCCGGCCAACCTCGTGGCGTTATTGTTCGGGACCGTCGTGGGGGTTGTGGTGGGCATATTGCCCGGCCTTGGACCCATGGTAGGCATGGTGGTCCTCCTGCCGTTCACATTCGCGTTCGCGCCGGATGTGGCCCTGTCCCTCCTCCTGGGAGTGTTCTGCGGCGGGTATTTCGGGGGAGCCATTCCCGCTATTCTCATGCGCACCCCGGGTGTGCCCTCCAGTCTGATCACGAGCTTCGACGGCTACCCTCTGACTCAGAAGGGCGAGGCCCAGACCGCTCTTTCCGCGGCCCTGCTGGGGTCTTTCGGCGGGGGCATTATCAGCGTGGTCATCCTGGTGTTCCTGGCCCCGATTCTGGCCCATGTGGCCGCCAGCTTCGGCCCGCCCGAGTACCTGATGGTGGCGGTCTTCGGCGTGGTTCTGGTGGTTATGGCCTTTCGGGACCGGTTAGCTCAGGGGCTGATGCTCCTGGGGCTGGGTTTCTGGTTCTCCACTGTGGGCATAGACGGGTCCACCCTCGGGGCACGGTTCAACTTCGGCACGCTTTTCATGATGAATGGGCTGCACATCGTCCCGGTCTGCCTGGGCCTGTTCGGTATCGGGCAGACCCTGCTTCTGGTGGAGCGTGACATTCTCCAAGGCCGGGAGGTCAAACTGAGCAGAAGCTCCCTGGACTTTTCCAAGCTTTGGGAGATGCTCAGATACTGGCGTACGCTCATTCGCTCCGGGATGATCGGCACGTTCGTGGGGCTGCTTCCCGGGACGGGTTCCATACTTGCCTCGTTCATGTCCTATGACGTTGCAAAACGGCTTTCCAAGGAGAAGCACCTGTTTGGAAAAGGGACCCCGGAGGGCTGTATGGCCTCGGAGGCCGGCAATAATGCCGTCCCTGCAGGGTGCATGATCCCGCTGCTTACATTGGGGATTCCGGGTGACGCGCTGAGTGCGGTGCTTCTGGGCGTGTTCACCATCAATGGGATCTATCCAGGGCCTCTGCTCCTGGTCAAGGAGCCGGTCCTGATCAACACACTGTACTGGTCAATGCTGCTCATCAATCTGGCTGCATTCGCCATGCTCGTGGTGTGGCTCCGTCCCTTCGCCATGATTGTTAAAGTCCCGGGCAAGCTGCTGGCCGTGGTGATTATGGTTGTGTCAATGGTGGGCATCTATGCAGTAAATACTCGGCTTTTCGACGCCGGCCTGGCCATAGCCATGGGAGTGCTGGGCTACATCCTGCTCCGGCTCAAGTGGCCCATTGTGAACCTGGTCATGGGAGTGGTACTGGGGGAGATAATGGAGAACCGGTTGCGGCAGACCCTGAGCCTCGGGGACGGAAGCCTGGCCATCCTTTTTGAGCGCCCCATTTGCATGGTGCTGCTGGGGTTGACGGTCCTGATAATAGCCGGGCCGCTGATCTTGGACCGGCTGCGGGCCAAACAGGTGAATGAATAGTATTCAGGCTTCAGTCAGGAGAAAACCATGACCTATCCCACAATCTACCCAACCGGGGCCACCGTGTTCCGCCCCGACAAATGCTTCAATGGATATACCGTTTTCCAGGCCAAGGAACTGGGGGCTTTGGTCGTGGACATGAACGGCGGAGAGGTGAAACTGTGGAGGGGGCTTCATGGCTTTCCAAACAAGCTCCTGCCCGGAGGGCACGTGCTGGGGCACACCGGCGAGAGGAACACTCTTTATGGTATGCAGGACTATCGTGACCTGATCCAGGTGGACTGGGACGGGAATGTGATCTGGAAGTTCAACAAGTACGAGTTCATCCATGACCCGGGAGAGGAACCCCGGTGGATGGCAAGGGTGCATCACGACTACCAGCGCGAAGGCAATCCTGTGGGGTACTACGCCCCGGGCATGGATCCTTTGGTTCAAGGGGGGCGGACCTTGTTGCTGGGTCACAAGAACCTTGTTTGCCCGGGCATATCAGACAAAACCCTTCTGGACGACAGCGTTTACGAAGTCACCTGGGACGGGGAGATCGTGTGGGAGTGGTTATGCAGCGACCACTTCGAGTCCTTCGGATTTCGGGAGGAGGCCCGAAACATCCTCAGCCGCGATCCGAACATGCGGCCCTGCGGCGGGGGAATGGGTGACTGGATGCATATGAACTCCATGTCCGTTCTGGGACCCAACCGCTGGTACGACGCCGGTGACGAGCGCTTCCACCCGGACAATATCATTATGGACGGACGCGAAACCAATATCATTTTCATCATCTCCAAGCAGACAGGCGAGGTGGTCTGGAAAGTGGGGCCCGATTACGATTACACCCCGGAAAAGGCCCTGGGCTGGATAATCGGACAACACCATGCGCACATGATTCCTCGGGGCCTTCCCGGAGAAGGAAACATCCTTGTTTTTGACAACGGAGGCTGGGCAGGATACGGGGCCCCCAATCCGGGAAGCCCCACCGGCCTCAAGAACGCCCTGAGGGATTATTCCCGGGTGCTGGAGTTCGATCCCGTCTCCCTGAAGATTGTCTGGCAGTACACTCCTCAGGAGGCCGGTTTTGTCCATCCCACTGACAGCAACCGTTTCTACAGCCCGTTCATCAGTTCGGCCCAGAGACTCCCCAATGGAAACACTCTGATTGCCGAGGGAGGCGGTGGCCGAATCATAGAGGTGACGGCGGATCATGAGCTGGTCTGGGAATACATCAGCCCTTACTGGGGAAAGCATTTTGCGATGAACATGGTCTACCGGGCCTACCGTGTCCCCTACCAATGGATACCCCGTTTGGATCCGCCTAAAGAGGTGCCCATCGAACCACTTGATGTGACGACTTTCCGTGTACCGGGCGCGGCTCCCCCCGGGCCCGCATCGGAGTCGACCGTGGAGGGTACCCTGCCTTATCAGTCCTCTTCCGCCCTTTGCGTGCTGTCTGACACCGATGAGAATACATGACCGTGCCCTCGGCTCAAGCCTGTTGGAAAACCTTGGCGGTTAAGGCCGCCTCGGGCCCTCCTTTCAGTTGCCAATTCCACCGATAAAGAGATAACGGGTGTCAATAAAGACGATCACCCGGATCGACTTGACTCGCCCGAAGCGGTGCCCTAAAGTTCCAAAAAGAATGAAGACGCTTCTGAGAAAAACTCTTGCCCTGGTAATCACGTTGGCACCGTTTTCCTTAGCGGGCTGCGGTGGTGACGAGATGCCTGAAGAAGTCCTTGGGTATTGGGTGACCTCTGCCCCGCTTTACTCTGATGCCGGGCTCGATATCACCAGTGAGACCATAACCTTCTCCAAGGGCCGGGACTACCTGAACGTGAACACCATAAAGCATGTGAGAGTCGAGCGCGAGGCGGAAAAGACTTTGGTCAAGATTACTTACAAGGACAAGGATGCCGGGGACTTCATCCTTTCTGTTTACTACTACCCCGGCAGCCAAGGCGGAACCTTGAGGTTCGTCAACCAGATGAAGATGGTCTGGAGGCGAGGGGAGCCCCTGACCCATGAATAGAGCATCCTGCGGAAGGGAGTACCGGTAAGACATTGGATGCAAGCAGAGACTCTCGTTTCCGGCAAATAAACGTTGAAAACCGGGAAGAAATCGAAGGCACTTTAAAGAAAGGTTTTATGGACCCTGAAACCAGCCGGCACGAGTTCGAGAAAACAATCAGGATCCTGGTCGTTGAGGACGAGCAGGTCTTCATGCGGTCAATAGATATGTATCTTAAACGGCGGGGCTTGAATGTCACCTCACTCAGCGACAGTCGCGAGGCATTGGAAATCCTCAAGGGAGGGGCGTTCGATATCCTCATAGCAGACCTCAAGATGCCCGGGCTGGATGGGATCGATCTGGCTAAGGAGGCCAGGGCCCTTTATCCTGAAATAAGCATCGTGCTCATGACAGCCTACGGTTCCATGCAGGAAGCGGTTCAAGCCGTACGGCTCCACGCCTTTGACTTCCTCTTAAAACCCCTGGAGCTTAGAGATCTGTATAAGGTTATTCGAAAGATCCTCGATCAGAAGGCGGTGTTATGGGAAAACCTGCTCCTTAGAAAAGAACTCCGAGAGCGGGGATACATGGGGGAATTCGTAGGTATCAGCAACGCGATTCAAGGCATCTACGAAACAATAAATAAGATCACCAATAAAGATACTCCCATTTCCATTGAAGGGGAATCCGGTACGGGAAAGGGGCTTCTTGCCAGGACCATTCACAATTACAGTCCTCGAAAAAACCGCCCCTTTGTTGAAGTGAACGTTGGAGCTATCGTGCCGCAGCTTATTGAGAGCGAGCTCTTCGGACACGTCA
>CAYPSZ010000128.1:0-2630 GCA_964413125.1 uncultured Desulfobacterales bacterium | reverse complement strand
GGTTGAGCCCTCAATCTGCAGCCCCGCGCCCCAGGAGCTGTCCAGCGTGCTGTGTTTAAGGGTCAGCGTGCCGCCGCCGGACTTGTAGAGCCCGGCGGTGTGGTAGGGCATGTCCGCCCAGGTGGATTTGCCGGCATAGGCGATCGTGCATTCTTCCAGGTGAGCCGATCCTCCACCGGTCACATAGATGCCGCCCCACCAGCCGGGAGCGGGGGCGGTTTCATCGCCGTCGCCGTTGGCGTCTCCGCCCATAGTGTCGTCGCGCCAGTCCGTGAAGGCAATCGGCTTGGCAGCTGCGCCAGGCGCTTCCAGTGCTCCGTTGATAATCAAAGCTTTATTCTGGGCGGCCTTGACCACTGTACCCGGCAGGACCTTCAGCAGACTCCCCTGGACCACGGTTATGTTATTATTCACGTACATGGAATAGGCCGGGTTAAGATACCAGGAAACCTCCTCGGTCATCGTCCCGCCGTTGACAAAGACGTCGTAGGTGTTGCCGTTGAATGTCGAGGTGTCGTCGTGCTCAAAGGACGTGTTGATCGCTACCCTGATTCCCTGCACGTTGTTGGAAAAGGTGTTGCCATCAGAAGTGAGGATGCCGGTTGAGTTCTCAATCTGCAGCCCCGCGCCCCAGGAGTTGTCCAGCGTGCTGTGTTTAAGGGTCAGCGTGCCGCTGCCGGACTTGTAGAGCCCGGCGGTGCGGTAGGCCATGTCCGCCCAGGTGGAAAAGCCGGCATAAGCGATCGTGCAATATTCAAGGTCCGCGGATCCGCCGCCGATCACATAGATGCCGCCCCACCAACCGGGGCTCCCTTCCGTAGTGCCGGTAAAGCGTATCGGTTGCTCTGATGTTCCTGCAGCTTTCAGCGCTCCGTTGACACGCAGCTCACTATTTTGATTGAATTCAACCCTCACCCCGGCTTCAATGGTCAGGGTCGCCCCTTGATTCACGGTAACGCTTCCGGTGACCTCATAAGGACTTTCCGACAGCCTCCAGGTGGTATTGGTGTCGATCGCACCGGAAAACAGAGTCCGGGCGTGGCTCGTGGGGGCATGGCACATTACCAGAAAGAGCAAGGAAAACAGTATCAGTCTGTTGGCCCCACTGTGAAACAGTCTCTTGGGAGATGATGCGGCTTGGTAAAGTCGAGCTTTTGCTATCATGTTAAACCTCCATATAACATTGAGGGAGCAAGACTTGTTTAAAGCGCACCTTTTCCGCTTTGCGTCCCGGCCATTAAAACACAAAATCCCAACTCTCTTTAGAGAAATGGGATTTCAGATGGATGGGGGCATGGCGCCCTCGCTGGGTCGGGTTGGTATTTTCTTTAGGTGCGAGGCTACAGGTAGAATCTCAGTCCAGCTTTTTGCAATGCAACGGGAAAGTCAAGCTTAAAAGGAAGGTTCAGCCCGGCTATACTGTAAGTACAGCATCAGGGATTGCTCAATAGGTTCAGGAGATTGTTGACCAGGCCGTCAAATGAACCGTTTGACATGACAAGTACGACGTCCCCTTCACAAAGCCGCCCCACAAGACTCTTGAGAAGCGCATGGGTGCTTTGAGCGTGTAGGGCTTGAATGCCTCTATGGTTCAGGTCTTCCACCAGGGCCATGGAGGAAAAGCGGTCTTCAGGCGGGATCTTTTCCATAAGGGGGGGGTCGGCGATGAAGACCAGGTCGGCCGGATCGAAGGATTCAGCATAACTTTTCTGAAAGATCTTTCGCCGGCTCGAATTTGAGCGCGGCTCGAACACGGCTATGATTCGCCTGTCTACATATTTTTCCCGGACCGCACGCACGGTCTCGCTGACTGCGGTGGGGTGGTGCGCGAAATCGTCGATGACTGTAATACCGTGCAGTTCGCCGCGGACCTCTTGTCTCCTGCGAACCCCTTTGAAACTCCTCGCAGCCTTGCGAAACACATCAGGTTCGATTCCCAGGTGATCTGCAAGAACGCTCACGGCAAGAAGGTTGCTTACGTTGTGGCAACCGTAGAGCGGGGTTTCAAGCAATATGTTTGAGGCTGAAGCCGGTTTTATTTCCAGTGTGGTCATGCGGGTTGAAAAAGACAGATTGGTTCCCCGCCAGTGGGCCCCGGATCCCAGGCCGTAAGTAACTACGCGGCATGGAGCGCGTGAAGCCTCTTCACAGGCAAATTGATTGTCTGCGTTTACTATTAGGAGTCCGTCCGGTGAGATGATGGAAATAAGAGTTCGAAAGCTGGACAGTAGATGATCGATGTCCCGATATATATCTGCATGATCAAACTCGATACCCGTGATTATGGCGATCCATGGGTTGTAGTGAAGGAACTTGGGTCCCTTGTCAAAGAACGCGGAATCGTACTCATCGCCCTCTATCACGAAGCAGGAGCCGGCACCCTGCTTGAAATTGGCCTCAAAGTTGCCCGGGATACCGCCGATCATAAACCCTGGATCAAGGCCCGCGGTCTCGAGGACCCAGGAGGCCAGCGCCGAGGTGGTGGTCTTCCCGTGTGTCCCGGCTACCACAATGCTGTGCTTATCCTGGATTGCATATATCCGTAAGGCCTGGGGCAGGCTCAGATAGGGCAGGCCCAAGCGGGAAAGTTCCTCGGCCTCCGGGTTGTCTCTTGTTATCACGTTTCCTAC
>CAYPSZ010000127.1:0-3027 GCA_964413125.1 uncultured Desulfobacterales bacterium | reverse complement strand
CCGATATGGGGTCAGAACTGCCGGCCCGCGAAAAAGCTCGCTAGATTGGACGTTGCTCTTGTCGGGAACAGATTCGTCGTAGCTCGAAAGAGGCCCTTTTTGCCTGAAACACGCCGATGTCCACGTCCGAAGGTAAGTTTTAAAGCGAAGCCTTCTTACCGCCTGGGCGGTGAGATCCGGCTGTCGCCTGCTGACGATCCGGTGCCCACGGCGTTGTTGTTGCCGGAAGACAAAGAAGAAACCGCACTGAACCTAAACGGAATTACTGATTTCAACAGTGTTCTGGGGGCAACACGTTTACATAGGTCTAAGTGGACACGCCTTCTGATCCGGCCTGATTCATAAGTCCGTCGAGAAGAGATTCTGTTATGGGCGCCGAATGGAATGCCTGGAAATGTAAAGATATAAAGGGCGTCCCCCCTGTCTGCTCAAACGCCGAACTCTCCGGCCCAGAGTCTTTCAAGGAATACCCGCCAGGGCAAGACCTGGATGGACGAGACGGGTTTTCTGGGCTCCTTTTCCGTGCAAACCACAAGGGCGTGGCGGACCGAATGTTCCTCCAGTAGGGCTTTCAGGCCTTTGATGTGGCCTGCATGTACGCGCTGGGTCCCCTTGATTTCAATAGCCGTCTCCATCTCCCCGAGGATGAAATCAACCTCGAACCCTGTGCTTGTGCGCCAGTAGCGAATGTCCATCTCAGGGTTCCGATAGGCCTGATAGGCTTTAAGTTCCATCAGAATAAAATGCTCAAAGGCCTTACCGAAAGAATGGTTGCCAGGTTGAGGGTGACGTCGTGCCAGATAATTGCTCACACCCACATCAAAGAGATAGAACTTTTCGGTTTCTATGAGGCGTCTTTGTATTGCCTTTCGCCAGGGAGAGACCCGGAAGCCGAGCAACGTATCCTCCAGGATCTGGAAATAGTTCCTCACCACCTTTGCGCTGACGCCTGTCTCTCTTGCCACATTGGTGTAGTTCAGCAGCTCTCCGGAAGTCAGGGAAGCCACCCGCAGGAATTCGGCAAATGCGGGGATGTTTTGTGTAACGGCCTCTGCTGCGATCTCTTCCTTGAGGTAATCGGCCACATAGGCCCTAAGATCCTGGACCGGATCGGGAGAAAGAAAGTGAGGCGGCAAAAGGCCTGAAACCAGGACCTCTTCCAAGACAAAGCCTTCGGTCTCCAGGCAGGTAAGGGGCGCCATGGCAAACCGCCAGGCCCGCCCGCCCAGCAGATCAGCATTCCCACGCCTGAGCTTTCGAGCACTCGATCCGGTCATGAGGAAGGAGGCCCTTGAATTGTCGATCAGCCAGTGGATTTCCTTAAGCAGATCGGGAACCATCTGAATCTCGTCGATAACGATGCGGCCCCGGTATTCCTGATATCGCTCCCTAAGCAGGGACGGCCGAGCGGCAAAATCTGCAAACACATCTGTCTTCAGCAGGTCAATGTAGGGAAGCCCTGCAAACTCCCTCTGGACCCAGTATGTCTTGCCGGTCTTTCGAGGCCCCCATAGAAATGCCGACCGCTCAGCCGGCAGGTTCATCATGAGTGACCTATTAAGGATCTTTTTCATAGACACAGAAATATATCTAGATAATTTTCCCTGTCAAGGCAAATCAAATAACCTCTCCAGCCCATAGCATCTCACAGAACACCTGCCACGGAAGCACCGTGATCTCACTTCCAATCCTTCTGGGCAGGGGCTCCTTTGAAACGATAAAGGTCTTCCTGCAAGGCACCTCCTCCCGAAACAAATGAATCCCCCTTGTCCTCTCTCCCACATCAGTGGCCGACTTGATCTCAAGAGCGGCATCCGCCTCTCCCAAAATGAGATCAACCTCAGAGCCTGAGGCTGTCCTCCAAAAGGAGATCGGAAAATCCTTTCCGCTGTAGTGACGGTAGGCCCAGCACTCCTGGAGGATGAAATGCTCAAACGCACGCCCGTACTCACGGGTGCCGGGGGTAAGCTTCTTATAGCCCAAAAGGGCCGACACAATCCCGGTATCAAAGAAAAAGAACTTTGACGTTTCTATGAGCCTTCGTTTCCTGCCCTTCCTCCATGGAGGCAGTTGTCTTCCGATAAGGGTATCCTCGAGAATCTGATAATACTCTCGGATGGTTTTAACCGAGACACCGGCCTCCCTTGCCGCATTGGAGTAATTGAGCAACATGCCGTTGGTTGCGGCGGCGGATTGCAGGAACCTTGAAAAGGCGGGCAGTTTCCTGGTCAGTGCCTCGGCCTGGATTTCCTCCTTGAGGTAGTCATGCACATACCCCTTGAGGTCCATCTCAGGGTCCGGGGACAAATAGTGCGAAGGAAGCAGCCCGAAACATAGCGCCTTGTTAAGGTTCAGGGAATTGAGTTCGCGTGTGACGAGAGGATAGAGTTCGAAGCGCCACGCCCTCCCGCCGAGCAGGTTTGCCTTTCCTCGCTTGAGTTTCCGGGCGCTGGACCCTGAAAGGATGAATCGGTACCCCTTGTGCTCCATCAGCCGGTGTACTTCATCCAATAGCTGCGGGATTTTCTGGACTTCGTCAATCACAACGATTTCAGAGTGTTGGGCTTCCAGTATCCTGCCCAGCCGGGTCGGCCTTTGACTGAGTGACAGAAAGAGATCATAGTCAAGGAGATCAATCCATAATGCCTCCGGGTACTGCTGCCTGAGCAGCGTAGTCTTCCCTGTCTTCCTGGGCCCCCATAGAAATGCGGACCGGCCGGGAAGAGGCGAAAGCGTCAGGATCCTCTTTATCAAGCCATCACCGGCAATGTCTGAGATCATATCGGATACTTGTGATAATTTTTACGCAAAGTCAACTTATTTGTGATAGTTTGGAGTGGAGGGATGGGGACGTACATTATTTTATTAGTTTCTGAAATGAATGACGCGGAGGGAATAAGGGACGATTTTCAATTCCAAATGGGGAAGGTTGTTTCATATTGCCATGGATCGTCGGGATCGTTTAGGGCGCTGGGTGTCAAGAGGAAACCGGCGCTTCATCCACCGCCGGCCCGGTCTTATCGCAAA
>CAYPSZ010000126.1:0-3620 GCA_964413125.1 uncultured Desulfobacterales bacterium | reverse complement strand
ACGCAGCCTGGCGGAAGGCCTTGCCCGAAGCCTGCTGGAGGTCAAGGACCTTATCCGGTTTTGTTCCAACTGCTACAACTTCACGGACCAGGATCCCTGTGCCCTATGCCGGGATCCTCGCCGGGCCACAGGGACACTCTGCGTGGTGGAAGGCCCCGGTGATCAACTGGCCGTGGAGGAGTCGGGTGTGTTTGAGGGGCGCTACCATGTACTCCAAGGTGTGCTTTCGCCCCTGGATGGCGTGGGGCCTGAGGCCCTGAAGATAGGAGAACTCCTGTCCCGAATTGACCGTGAGAACGTCCGGGAAGTAATACTGGCCACAAATCCCACGGTGGAGGGTGAGACAACAGCCTCATACCTGGCCGATGTCCTGCGCCGCAAAGACGTACGTGTGACCCGTATCTCTTTGGGCATTCCCATGGGCGGTGACTTGAAATACATGGATGCAATGACCGTCCAGCATGCCCTCAAGAGCCGCGTCCCGGTTTCGCCATGATTTCCGCGAAAACACTTTCCGCCCTTTCGGATATCGTCGGCGCCTCCCACCTGACCACACGCCCCGAAGACCTTGCACAGAATGCCACGGACGCCACACGCCTTGTCTTCATGCCCGAAGCCGTGGTCAGGCCGAAAACTCCGGAAGAGGTGGCCCGCATTCTTTTATTGGCCAATCGAAAGCGTTTTCCGGTGATCCCGAGGGGCGCCGGCACGGGTCAGAGCGGGGGGGCCCTTCCCGTAAGAGGAGGACTGGTACTGGCCATGGATCGATTCGATCGCATACTGGCCATAGACCCGGACAATATGACGGCCCGAGTGGAACCCGGCGTAATCACCGGTCGACTGCAAGAGGCTGTGGAGGGCCTTGGTCTCTTTTATCCTCCCGATCCCGCCAGCATCGACATCTCCACAATCGGCGGCAACGTGGCCGAATGTGCGGGAGGTCTGAGGGCCGTCAAATATGGAGTGACCCGTGACTACGTACTGGGTATGGAGATCGTTTTGCCCACCGGTGAGATTATTCAAACGGGCGTGGAGACTGCCAAGGGGGTAGTGGGTTATGATCTCACAAGGTTGATCGTAGGCTCGGAGGGAACCCTGGCCGTGGTTACCAAGATCACCCTGCGACTAATTCCAATGCCAATGGCAAGGCGGACAATGCTGGCCTTTTATGAAGATACGGCCCAGGCGGTGAAGACGGTTAAGGGGCTTGCCAAAAGCAGAGTGGTTCCAACGACGCTGGAGTTCATGGACCGGGTCTGCATCGACTGCGTTCGAGAAGAGATGGATCTTGCCGTCCCGGATACCGCCGCGGCCCTCCTCCTTATGGAGGTGGATGGAGATGAAGGACTCGTAGAACGGGACTCGGAGCGAGTGAGGAGAGTGGCTTTCGAATGCGGGGCCGCTTTCTTCCAGGCTGCACAAGACGAGGCAGAGGCCGCACTCCTCTGGAAGGCCCGCAGAAATGTGTCTCCTGCACTTCAGTCTCTTCGCCCGGGCAAGGTGAGTGAGGATGTGGTGGTTCCCATAAGCCGTCTTGCCGACCTGGTTGTTTTCCTCCGGCATCTGTCATCGAAACACGGACAACCCATAGCCGCCTTCGGTCATGCCGGCGACGGAAACATCCACGTTCACATCCTGCTGGATCCGGAGGACCCGGAGGAAAAGGCTAATACGGAGCGTACCGTACTAGAACTCTTTAGGGAAGTCATTAGAATGGGCGGCACACTATCCGGCGAGCACGGGGTGGGGATCACCAAGGCCCCGTATTTGGGCCTAGAGCTGTCGGAACCCGCCATAAACCTGATGCGAAGACTTAAGCACGCGTTTGACCCCAACAACATCCTCAACCCGGGAAAGATCTTCAACAAGGACCATTAGGGCTTCCGCGCCTGCGGGATAATCAACTGCCGCCATTGGAATCAAAGTATCTTGTCCAGGGTCCTGTAGTTCTTGGTGTTGTAGATTTTTGCCACATCCACAAGGTTCAGTCTCTCCAGTGCCTTCTTGAGGGGAACGCTGGTGATCTCGCCCAATTTCAGGCTCACCATGCGGCCGAAGTCCTCGTTTACGATCATGTCCAAAGCACCGATGCCGAATTTACGCCCCATGCGTCGGTCATAGGCGGTGGGTGAACCGCCGCGCTGGAGGTGTCGAAGGGCTACATACCGGACCTCGAAATCCGTCTGCTTTTCGATTTCCTCCGCTATGAGACCGCCGACTCCTCCCATATAAAAATGACCGAAGCCGTCTCTGCCCCTGCGAGCGCGGACTTCCTCCATGCCTCGCGGCTTGGCCCCCTCAGAGGCGAGAACGATGCTGTAACGTTTTCCCGCCTTCTTAAAAATCTTGAGGAGGTCGATTACTCGCTCCATGAGAAAATCGTGCTCGGGAATCAGAATGATGGATGAGCCGGACGCCTCACCCCCTTCCAGGGCCAGCCAGCCCGCCCGCCGGCCCATGGACTCCACCACGAATATGCGGCTGTGCGAACCGGCTGTTATGCGCAGCCGGTCAATGTCCTGGGTTATGATATTGACTGCGGAGTCGAATCCCAAAGTATAGTCGGTCTCGGAGAGATCCTTGTCGATGGTCTTGGGTATGCCCACTATATTTATTCCTTCCTTATAGAGCCTGTAGGCCACCCCTAGATTGTCAAAGCCGCCCATCACCACCAGGGCGTCGAGGCCGAGTTTTTGAATATTCCCGATGACCGCCTCGGATCGATCAGCCGCGGGATCGAAGGGGTTCACCCGGCTTGTTCCCAGGCGTGTTCCCCCATAGCGGTCCCAGGTGCGAACAAGTTCCGTGTCAAGCCTCATGGTGTGCTGCCTGAGGCTGTCCTTTTTATCAGGCTTGACTTCCGCCAGCCCTGCCCAGCCGTCTCGAATTCCGATGATATCGAACATCATGCCCCGTTCGGGGACCAGGTCTTTGTCCATTGCAGATGTAACGAGCCAATGGATTGCACTGTTGATACCCGGGCAGTCGGCCCCTGCCGACAGAACTCCGATTCGGGTTCTCATCTCGATCCTCCAAGGTAAGTCATGGATTTCGATTGGCACGGCTTAGGCGTATAATGATAAGGGAACACTGAAAATGTGTCAAGCAGCCCTGCCGGCAGCCCTGCCTGAAACAGCATATCTGTTTGGTCCCGGGCTATGGCCTGAAGTTATGGAGAGTTTTGTGGTTGCCTGCAGATACGTTTTTCGTATATGAGTACAAGGCGGTTTCCCGTTGGCGGCAAGGGCGTTTTGTTTGAAAACCTGATCCGCACTTTAACGCCCCTTGCAAGCGCTTGTGCAGCCGGGGTCTCATATAAAGGCCTTGCATGTGGGGATCAACAAACCACGGAGCTTAATGGACCCGATTTTCAGCATATTCCTGGGCGTTGTCCAAGGTCTCACCGAGTTCCTTCCCATCAGCAGTTCCGGCCATCTGGTCCTCTTCCGAAACCTCATGGGTTTTGAGGAGCCTGAACTCCTGCTGGACACAAGCCTGCACATGGGCACACTTATGGCGGTGCTCGTCTTTTTCAGGCACGACCTGGCGGGTATGGTGAAGGATTTTCGAACCGCCATAACCGCCGGCAAGCCGATGGAGGGGACAAGATCATCTCGAGC
>CAYPSZ010000125.1:0-3236 GCA_964413125.1 uncultured Desulfobacterales bacterium | reverse complement strand
AGGCCTCGGTCAAGAGTAAAACCTTCATGGAAGAGGCCTTAAAGGCAAAAGATGCTGAGATCGCCGGCATCCGGAAGGACCTGAAGGAGTCCCGGAGGCAGCAAACCGCGTTTTCCGAGAAGATCCGGGAATTGGAGGCTCGACTTGAACATGCCCGGAAGGCAAGGCAGGAGGAAGCTGACATCCAGCAAAAGCTGTCTGAACTCACCCGTGAGTTCAGGGTCATGTTGGCCCAAATGGAGGCGGAGGTTGAACAAAAAGGAGTGACCATAGAGAGGCTCCGCAACGAACTCTCTGTCACGGTTGTGGACAGGATCCTTTTCGATTCCGGGAGTGCGAGACTTCGCCCTGAAGGTGAGGATGTGCTCCTCAGGGTAGTTGACGTCCTCAAGGAGGCGAGGCAAAAGAGCATTCGGGTGGTGGGCCATACGGACAATGTCCCCATCGGCCTCGATTTGAGAGATAAGTATCCCACGAACTGGGAGCTATCCGCGGCCAGGGCCGCCAGTGTGGTCAGGTTTCTGCACCGTTTCCTGGACCCTGATAAGATGGAGGCCGTGGGGTGCTCTTTCTATGATCCTGTGGCCGAGAACGAGACGCCCGAAGGCCGCGCCAAGAACAGGCGGGTGGAGATCATGATCGCTCCCCGGCTTGAAGGCTTGAGCCCCTCATCCCGGTAGAGACGCAGGCATGCAGTGATTGGCGGGCCGGCCTCAAAGCCCCGGCTTGGCTGTCCCGGCATGGGCCTTTAAGGGCCCGGTGCCTTCACGGCTTATAAAATGAGTACTTTTCCCGGCAGAGCGCCCGTATGCTCACCCTTCTCAATTGTTTGCTCTCCATTGACAAACACCGAGTGAATCCCTTCGGGGTAAAGATGGGGTTGTTCCAGGGTTGCACGGTCCCGAACCGTTTCCCCGTCAAAGACCACAAGGTCCGCGGCGAGGCCCTCACGAATCATCCCCCTGTCAAACAATCCAAGACGATTCGCCGATGCGCCGGTGACCTTGTGAATTGCCTGCTCCAGAGTGAGCAAACCGCGCTCTCGGACGTGGTGACGCAGTAGGTAGGGGACCCAGGAATACACGTGATGGTAGTCTCTGCCTGAGAGAGGGCCGTACGGGGCCAGAGTCCTGCCGTCGCAGCAGACCGAGGACAGGGGGTGATTGAGGACCTGGTCCCGGTCTTCCGCCCTGTATATCTCCCCCTCCCACAAGAGGTCATAAAACCCAGCCCCCTCCTCAAGAAGAAGATCGAACAAGACATCGTATGGGTCTTTATTCAATTCCCGTGCCAGTTCCTCAAAGGTCTTGCCCACCAGGTGAGGGTTCGCCATGGAGGACGCCAGCCGAACGTGATCCCACAAACCCAGCTTGATTATTCGCCATATGGGGTATTCGTAGGCCTTCATCTTTGTTCTGGCATCAGGATCGGCAAGGCGCTTAAGTGTCTCGGCCGGTCCTCCGTCAAAAGCCCAAGGGGGAAGAGAACCAAGTGGGGTGGTCTGACCGCCCAGATAAGCCCCGACGTCAAAAGCCACATCCAGGCCCTG
This sequence comes from uncultured Desulfobacterales bacterium, assembly GCA_964413125.1. Lineage (GTDB taxonomy): Bacteria > Desulfobacterota > DSM-4660 > Desulfatiglandales > HGW-15 > JAIPEI01. The sequence goes on along the minus strand of CAYPSZ010000125.1, from coordinate 1,687 downwards.
TTCCCTTTTTGCTTCAATTGCCTTCAGGACCCGATCCATGACCCCTTCCGGGGCACCGATCTTGGCGACGTTATGGGAGATCTGTACAGCGGCCCCAGACCTCTCTCCGATAAGGAAGGCCTCTTCCACCGCCTCGATGTAGCGGAGATCCCGGTTTCGGATATGAGTGGCGTAAAGCCCGCGGCATAACCCGAGAGGCGCAGTAAGGGCTATCAGTTCCTCCGTGTCGCCGGCACTCCCTGGAGGGTATTCCAGTCCGGACGAGAAACCCCTGGCTCCTTCCTGAAGGGCCTGCTCCACAAGTAGTGCCATTCGGCGAAGTTCCTCTGCTGTGGAAGGACCCATGTCCGAGCCTTTAACCGCGGCCCTCACCGTGTTATGCCCCACCAGTGGAACGATATTGACGGAAACCCCGGGATTTTCATAGCGCTGCTTGAGATCGGCCAAAGAAGTCCAATTAACTTCGTAGCCCTTCAAAAAGGAGGTAAAGTGGTTTTGGACCTGGTCCTTATTCTTTTCCGTCACAGGAAAGAGGCTGCTGCCGCAATTCCCGGTGCACTCGGTGGTTACACCCTGGTGGACCGAGCTTTCCGCACGGGCATTGATCAGGAGCGTGGCATCCGAGTGGCCGTGTATCTCGATAAACCCGGGAGACAGAACCAGGCCGGTGGCGTCGATGCGCTTCCGGGCCTGTTCTGCGTGTAGGGCTCCGATTGCCGCAATTAAACCCTTGTCAACGCCCACATCAGCCCTATACCAGGGAGCGCCGGTACCGTCCACGATCCGAGCATTGGAGATAATTGTATCAAACGTCATAGGATCTTCCTTTCAATTACAGAAAACCGGATATCTGCAACGGCCCCGGAGGCTAAGCAACATGGCAGGCCGCCATGCGATTGTCTTCAATCTCCCTCATGGCCGGGGCATTTCGAACACAAATTTCCAACGCGTTCGGGCAGCGAGGATGAAACCGACACCCGGCGGGTATGTTGGAAGGATGGGGAATCTCCCCGGAGAGAACCGGTTTTTCCTCCCATACGCGATCCAGGGTGGGTACCACCTTGACCAGCGCTTTAGTATATGGATGAAAAGGCCGGTGGAGCACTTCTTTGGTGGGACCTGTCTCCAGAATGCTCCCCAAATACATGATGGCGATCCGGTCCGCCACATATCTTGTCAGGGCCAGATCGTGGGTAATTATAAGATAGGCCAGGCTTCGCTTTTTTCTCAACGCCACCATGAGGTTCAGAATCTCCACCTTCAGGGAAGCGTCCAGCATGGAAACCGGCTCGTCCGCAATAATGAGATCCGGGTCCATGATCAAGGCCCCGGCAATCAATACCCTCTGGCGTTGTCCTCCTGAGAGCTCATGGGGATACCTGTGCATGAAATCCTCGGGTGGGTGAAGACCAACATCAGACAAGACGTCCGCCACAAGTCTTTTTCGCTCTATGTGATCCGACTGCCTCTTGTGAATGGAAAGGGGCTCGGAAACGATCTTGAAGATGGTCTCCCTGGGATTCATGGCATCGAATGGATCTTGAAAAACCATCTGCACTCCGTAACGAAGCCTTTTGGGCTCGGACAGGTTACCGCCCAAAATATTCCGCCCCTGGATCCTTATCTCGCCTTCGGCCTCCTTGAGCAGACACATAAGGGCCCGGGCCACCGTGGTCTTGCCTGAACC
>CAYPSZ010000124.1:0-3791 GCA_964413125.1 uncultured Desulfobacterales bacterium | reverse complement strand
TCGAAGACGTGGATGTGGGCATTGCCAGGACCTTTCCCGCATACAAGGGAAACCCGGAGGTCCGGGAGGTGGAGTCGCTTTACAAGGATGCCATCGCCTCGGCCCGCAGGACCATCTATATGGAAAACCAGTATCTGACGTCCCATGCCGTGGCACGGGCCCTGTCCGAAAGCCTTCAGGAGGCGGAAGGGCCTGAGATTGTACTCGTGCTGCCCGGCAGAAGCGACGGGTGGCTGGAGCAGAGCACCATGGACAACCTGCGGCGGCGGATTCTCCATCACCTCCGCCAGGTGGACCGAGGCGGCAGGCTTCGTGTTTACCAGCCGGTCCTCGACAGGTCAGGCACGTCGCCGGTGGTTCACGCCAAGGTCATGATCGTGGACGACCGTTTCATAAAGGTGGGATCCTCCAACCTCAGCAACCGATCCATGGGTCTGGACTCGGAGTGTGACCTGGTGGTGGAGGCGGCACAAGACCCGCGCGTGGAGGAGGCGGCGCTCGGGTTCAGGTGCCGGCTCCTGGCGGAGCACCTGGGGAGGGAACCCCTGGAGGTGCGGAAAGCGTGGGAGAAGAACGATTCCCTTATCCGGACCGTGGAGTCATTACGGGGCGGGGACCGGAGCCTGGAACCCCTGGAGGTCGGGGACTACCGGTCCGGGGAGGCTCCGGATATAGTTTCGGACATCCCGTTCGTGGACCCCGAACGCCCGGCCCAAATAGAGGATCTGGTCGACCGATTCCTGGATGATGAGGAGGAGAAAGAAGAGGAGCCGTCGCGACATCGGGCCCTGGTCTTCCTCTCGGTTCTGGGCGGTTTGCTGGCGCTGGCGGCGTTGTGGCGATTCACGCCTATAGGAGACTGGTTGACGCGGGAGCAACTCCTGGCCCTGGGCGCCGCCCTCAAAGGGACCCTTGCTATGCACATCGGGGTGCTCGCCGCATATGTGGTCGGCGGCTTGATCGGGGTGCCCGTGACCCTCCTGCACGCTGTTGCCGGGATAGTATTCCCTTTCCCCCAGGCGTTCCTGTACGCCCTTTCCGGGTCTATACTGAGCGCCGCGGCCACCTACATGCTGGGCCGCTTCCTGGGAAAAGACGTTGTCCGCCGGCTGGGAGGAAAGCGGCTCAACAGGATAAGTAGACGCCTGGCGCGCCAGGGGTGGCTGACCGTGGCGGTGGTTCGGAATCTACCGGTGGCACCGTTCTCCGTAGTCAACATGATTGCCGGCGCATCCAGGATAGATTTCAAGGACTTCCTTCTGGGCACGGCTCTGGGGATGGCGCCGGGCATCCTGCTGATCACGGGCTTTGCAGAACGGGTCCTGCGCCTGATAGAGGAGCCGTCCCGGGGTAACCTGGCCTGGGCGGGCCTGGCCCTGATCCTGCTGGGCGGCGCAGCCTGGTGGCTGAAGAGGCGTCTCAGCAGGCGCAGCAACTGACCCGTTTTGCTCCAGTGAAAAGAAAAGGATGACCCGGAGTCCCTGGCCCCACAAGAACCGGATGGGGTCCTTCTCAGCTCTTGCCGGGTTGCCCGGGCCCTCCCTGCGCCCGCAAACCATACTCTACGGACTTTTCGGCAAGCCCCCGGATGCGATCCTGGACCAACCGGTTTACAGAGCCCTCGGGAAAGATCCCCTGCTCGTCCGGTTCGCCCGCGCTCCGGCCGGTAAGGAGTTCCACCCCCTGATCGACGTGAGAGACGGTGTAAACGTGAAAGCTTCCTTCCCGCACCGCATCCACCACCTCCTTGTGGAGCATCAGGTGCTTCCGGTTGCTCTCCGGAATGATCACTCCCTGATAGCCGGTAAGCCCTTTGACCTTGCAAACGCGGAAAAATCCTTCCACCTTCTCGTTCACCCCTCCGACGGCAGATAGTCCCTATGAATCGGGCATACTGCTCCGGAGTCTTCTCATCCCAGTCCATTCGCAGCTCGAAGTCCGCCTTGACCTTGAACAGTTCCTGAAAATCGGGGTCCAGGTAGTAGAGAAGTCGGCGTGCTCCATCTGCTGGAGCTGTTTGAAAGCCTGGTTGTGCTCGAGAAGGTAGGATCTGGCTTCCTCGAGGAATTCTGTGACCTGAGGAAACTCCGAGTATTTCTCCTTGAGCTCATTGATCAGGTGGTCCACTGCAAAGCCCACGAAACGCTTGTCCAACTCACGGGTCCGCTCTTTGCCCTTTTTCTGGAACTCCTGGATTTTCAGGTTCACTTCCAGCACTTTTTTTCGGAGTTCCTGCTGCTTATCCTCTATTTCCTTGCGTTTTTCATCACTGAGTTCTTCCACCTGGTCCGGGGTCATTACGTCACCGTTGGATGTGGGAAACGCCCCGAGACCCTGAGGAGTCTGAAGCAACTTAAGCCCCTGCTCCCGGGCCTCCTGCTGGAGCTCCTCGAAAAGCTCCTTCACGCGGGACTGGACCTCCTGATCAATCTTCTCCTTTTCCTGCTGGTACTCGTCGGCCTCGAAGGCCTTGGGCACTTCTTTCTGAAGCTCCTCCACCAGCCGGTCCATATCTTCTTTGAATTCCCGCCCCTTGCCTGCCGGCAGGCGCACGGCCTTGGGCGCGTCGCTATCCTCAAAGTTGTTCACATAAAGCCAGTCATCCGGGGTGGGCCGCTCACGTGCCTCCTTTTCCAAAAATTTTCTGAGAGTGGTGGTCTTGCCGGTGCCTGTGGGTCCGAGAGCAAACATATGGTACCCACGGCTCTTGATCTCGATGCCGAAAGAGACGGACCCCAGGGCCCGGTCCTGTCCGATAATCTCTTGAAGGGCGTCGAGATCCCGGGTGCTTGCGAATGACAGCGATTGAGGATCGCATTTCCGCCTCAACTGGTCCGGCTCCAATCCGGTTGCTTTGTTCATTGCTTGACTCCTGAATATGGGGAAATACCCGTTGCCGTCTGCTGTATGGCATCGTTTGCATCACATCATGACAACTGATCACCGGGTTGAAAATGGGGTCCACCCTGTATTTGAGCAAAGGACAGCGGACAACCACGACTCCTGCGGAAAAGGATCATACCCTCCACCCTGAATCCATCCGGAATACAGGTTTCCCCTGATTCCTTTGCGATGCCGCTTGAAGTATACTCCTGACATTAAATGCGCGAGCAAAGCGCTCGCTCTCTTGTAACCCGAACACGGAGGCCCTTATGTTTCCCTTAAAGAAAATCCTGTGCACGACCGACTTCAGCGAGCCTGCCGCCACAGGGGTTCAGGCGGCAAACGAGCTCGCCTTGAACCAGTCGGCCGAGCTCGTGCTTCTCAGTGTGGTGACACCGGTCTACCCGATCGGGGCCCCCGGAGTTCCTTCGAGCTTCTACACCGCAGATTATTATGAAGAGATGGTGGAGTACACGACCCGGCAGTTGGAAAAGGTGGAGCAGGAGCTGATCTCTCCCGAGGTAAACTCCAGGCGCGTGGTAGCACGTGGGAATGCCCCAGACGAGATCGTGCGCCAGGCCAAAGAGGAAAACGCAGATCTCATCGTGATCGCCACCCACGGCTGGAGTGGGTGGATGAGATTTCTCTTCGGTTCGGTGGCCGAGAAGGTGTTGCGAACCGCCACCTGTCCGGTCCTGACCATCCCCAAACCCGAGGCATAGTTTCGGGGAGAACTGGAGTTTCGAAAAATCCGGGAACAGGCTCAGTATTCAGACATTTCCAGGCACTTTTGAGAGCCATTTTCCGTGCTGTATAAAAGCCGAAAAGAGGCCATGCCGGAAACGACAGGTTTCGTAATGTAGGTTTTCTCATTTAATTTCAAGAGGTTTATTTCCACGCAACCTGAG
>CAYPSZ010000123.1:0-12723 GCA_964413125.1 uncultured Desulfobacterales bacterium | reverse complement strand
ACAAATCCATGCCGGCATGAGTCTATTGACATCTGCACTATAAATCGCAGTTTATTGTGATCTAAAATGTCAGTTTAATTGTTCTTAATAAGAAATTATAAGTTGTTTATTTTAACTTTTGGGCAGCTAAGGACATCTATGCAGTATCAATTCTGAGTTCAACGAGGGAGTTACAACATTTTCTGTAGCTTTTGACAGGACTTAGGCGGTAACTGGTGTCCGGCCGCCCGGCACGGAACATAAGAGGCCCGGATCTCCAATTGAATGTCGCATGTTTACCACGAGCCAAATAAACGAAAGGAGATCCAGGCCATGGCCCATAACAAAACAGTCTTACGCCATTTGCTCCAGCTTCTTGACCGCAATGGAGTGAGCGCATTGAACGAAAGGCTACAGTTCCAGTTTGCGGGATATCTCGTCTCAGATAGGCTTTATCATCTCGGTTTGCCACAGGTGAAGCGGTCCACCCTGGCCGCCGCCAAAACGGCTGACGGCACTGTGGCCAAAACGCTCATGCTTTCCCCCTTCTCCATTGTTGTGATGGGCCGAGCTCACATGGATTTCTCCTGGTTTAGTAGCCTGCCCCCCAGAACGCTTTTTGTGACGCGGCACAAACGCCGCATCCAGTATACGGTTTGAGGACGTCGAGGGCTGAAGAAAGCCCAAGGTGTCACCTCAGATCAAGACATTGCTTTCACTGGCCTTAATTCTTCGCAACATCTTGGGGTGTTGCGAAGAATCGCGTCCCGACACCGGACAGCACTATATCTATAGATCCAACATCTTTCACCTTGCGGCAAAGACCATCACAGATATCTACCGAGAGAGGTGGTAAGTCGAGATGCTTTTCAAGCGGATCGAGCAGAATCTCAAGATCAAGAGCTTTCTCGGAAGGAGCAAGAATGCCGTTATGATGCAGACCTGGGTAGCTCTAACCACCTTTTTTGCTGTATTGTTTCATAATAAAAGCCAAATTGAACCATAGCCCTGACCCACATTTTGAAACGACTTCAATTAAACCTTTCCCTGCAACAATACTTGTGGCAACTACTTGACCCAGGGCCGACAGAATTTGTGTTGCCAACTCAAGCAAAACCATCTATACATTTGAACCCTTTTTGACCGAGGACCAAAGTTCATTTTATGTTGTTAGCATTAAATTGGGCAAGAACATCGCTAATTGTGGAAATATGATGAGAAGTGCCAAATGACAAATATCGGCAATGAAAAACGGAATTACCCCTCTATAAATCGTTTCCATTGGCACATCTTTGGCCACTCCACTAATAATAAAAATATTCATACCAACCGGCGGGGTAACTTGTGCTATCTCGAATATTCTTACCGATATGATTCCGAACCAGATGGGATCAAAGCCTAGAGTTGTTATCAAAGGAAAGACAATAGGGATAGTCAAAATGATCATTGCCATTGGGATCATCATACAACCAAGCAGTACATATACGGCTATGATGCCACCTAGTATGAAATAGCGGTTAAGCTCAAGTCCGCCCACAACTTCGGCTAACTCAAAAGGCAACCTGGTGACGGACATGAAGTAACCCAAAAGCATGGCCCCAATTAGTATGGTGTGGATCATAGCCGTGGTCTTCATAGTATCCATCAAAGCGCTGCTGAAACCCTTTTTCCCTAGCCTCCTCCTGGCAATAGCGATGACGAAAGCTACGAAGGCCCCCACACCCGCGGCCTCAGTGGGACTGAAGATTCCCGTATAAATACCTCCCATTACAACTAAGAAAAGAATAACGATAACCCACAGATTCTTGAGCGACAGGATTTTCTCTCCGAACTTTGTCTTGTTACCAGGCGGCCCCCAATCAGGCCTCAATCTACAAAGGATATAAATTGTAGATAGATAAAAAAAAGCCTCTAAGATCCCTGGTATTATGCCAGCCATGAATAGACTGGCTATGGATTGCTCGGTGAGAATTGCATAAATAATCAGTACGGTACTGGGGGGAATAAGTATGCCCAGCGTCCCGCCGGCTGCGATCGTCCCAGTGGCCAGTTCTGCGCGATATCTGTATTTTTTCATCTCCGGGAGGGCTACTGTTCCCATTGTGGCCGCAGTAGCGAGACTTGAGCCGCTGACGGCCGCAAAAAATCCGCAAGCACCAATAGTAGCCATGGCAAGCCCGCCGCGAAATTGCCCCACCCACTTATTTATGGTGTGATAAAGGTCCTTACTGACACCGGCATGAAAGCAGAAGTTGCCCATCAATATAAAAAGTGGTACAACGCTGAAACCGTACTTAGCAACAGATGCATAAGGCGCAGTTTTCAATAAATTCAACCCAGCATCCCATCCTAAGAGGTAGCTCATTCCGACCACTCCGACAGCCCCCATGGCAACCGCGATCGGCATTCGCATGAAAAGAAGAATAATTAGTGCAAAAAAACCAAAAATACCTATGGTTATAGAGGTCATTTTGTTGTCACTTTTAAGGTGGCATTGATTAAAAACAAGAGAAATACAAGTGCTAAGAGTCCACTGCCAACTGTCAGAACAATTATGAAAGGGTATATTGGTATTCCCAATACATTGGAAGTTTGATTACTGTTATATAGAACAATAGCCTGCAAAATGCTTTTCCAAACTATTAGAATAAAAAACAGCGTGCTAATTGAGAAATTGAAAATATCGATTGCCGCCTGATACCTTTCTGGAAGCTTCGAAATGAGAAATCCAAGCCCGATATGAGCTTTCTTGATGCCCGCATACGCCATGCCCGTAAAGACCACCGCTCCCATCATAAACTCGACTAATTCTACAGAACCAGGGACAGGCATGTTGAAGATATAACGCATAAATACATCTATAACAATCATTATCATCATACATATTAGAATAATACAGCCAACAATATTTACGAATCTGCTGGAGCCTTCAACCAGGTATTCGAAAACACGAAGCATAATGCTACACCATTCCTTATTATTGGAATTGCTATTATTCGTAATCGCCTATCATCTTAATGAGTTCTTCGAACGTTTTTCTTCCCGGCAAACCTTTGGCCTCGATTGAAGCTACCAACTCCTCCTGAAAAGGCTTGGCAATATCCGTGAACCTCTCATGTTCCTCTTTCGATAAAATTATTATTTCCTTATCTGGCATTTTATTAAGGTCATTCTCTACTTCTAATCCCGTTTCATTGTCATTATTTCCAAAGAAATGAGCTGCATAGTCGCCGCTGACACTCATAACCGCCTCTTGGAGGTCCGGCGACAAATTATCCCATTTGCTTTTGTTCATAAACATAACAAAATGATTTCCCGGAAGCACCGGGACTTTAGTAAAATAGTTGGCCAGCTTTGTGATCCCGAACGATCTCTGTCCCTCCCAGCCCATGACATTGCCTTCAATAACACCCTTTTGCATGCTGAGGTATATTTCTGAAGGAGGCATGAAAACAGGAGCAGCGCCTGCTGACCTCAAAACTCCAGCAGGCCCTTTAGTCGCTCTCAGCTTCAAGCCCTTCAGGTCCTCCACACGCCTTACCGGAGTTCGAGTAGTGGCAACCACAAGGGGTGAAAAAGCATGCATAAACAATACCTTGACTTGGGAAAACTCATCCTGTATCTCAGGAATCTTTTTGAAGAGTTTCCAGGTTATCTCCGAAGCCATTACCGGGTCTTTCATTGGGATTCCTGGTACCTGCAAGATTTCCGTAAGAGGAAAACGGCCCGGATTCTGTGTTATGGCAATCCAGCCTATATCTACTATACCATCAATACATGCATCATAGTTTTGGTCAGCTGCAGCCAGTGAATTGGAAGGGTAAATCACAATTTTAACTTTGCCCTCCGTAGCTTCCTCAACTTTCTTCGCCCAAGGCTCAAATCCTTTGACGTACTTACTGCTTTTGGTGCCCATCATCACTGACATTTTCAGCTCAACGGGTTTTTCCACTGCAAATGTGGATAAAGGGACAGACGTCAATAAAAACACCCAAACTCCCATAAATAACGTACTCATCGCCGGCATTTTTCTTTTCATCTTGAGACTCCTTTTTCGATTTGAGAATGAAGGCTTTCCACCAACCTCCAGGTTCTTGCTCACGCCCCCTCAGCAGGCGGCAGCAGTGCAAATTGCGGGCAAAAATCTGGAAAATACCTATGGGCCCTAAAGACTCCCCAATGCACCATGCTTTCTAGATTGGGTGTGGGACGAACCCAATGCCACACGATCTCTCTTTCTCTTGTAACTTCGAACACGACCCCATTTCCGCCACAACAAATTAGCGTGTTTCCGTTAGGAAGCCTATCTGCGCCCGATATAAAAGGTGTGAAATGAACTCTCCCCTTTACATATCCCTCAAGTCCATAATCGTCCTCACTTTCCCAAACGATATCCCCGCTCTTTATATCGACTTCAAGGGCCCTGGAATAGAAAGTATACATAGCATTGTCATATATGAGCATATTTCCAGCACCTGGAAGGCCTTCACGAATGATGTGGGCGTTGTGAGGTCCTCCCATGGTTTTTGGGTCTCTAATATCTTTGTGTTCCACCTTTCCCGTTTCCTTGTCTAGATAGGCGACATTTCCCCACCGCCAGACGATATCGCCCGTTTGGCGATCCACTATGAACGCCCCGTCGGTATGCCGGCTGCAAGACATTATATTTCCATCCGGCATCACGTCCACCGTATTGACATGGGTCCATTCCTCCCTGGGATGTATCGCGCCGATGATATCAAGGTCCGGATCGAAATGTTCCATTCCATGCCACTCCCAGACCGTATTTCCTTTGGGATCGACTTCCCGGAAGTAATCTCCAAACATGGTCCCATCATTATGCTCGGTGCCTTTTTGTCCCCCTCGGACCTTTATTGTCAAATCATTCGGAAGAGCTTCCCATCCCACATAGATATAGTTGCCATTGTCCGCTTTCTGAAAATCGTGGTGCATGCAAGGATCAAAATGCTCAAAGACAATAGTGCCGTCCCAGTCTATTTCCATCAACATACCCGAAGCGCCCCCCATGTGGTACTGCCCGTACCCAGGTCTTCCGGGAGCAGGCTTTGAGCAGCGCAGTGAAACAAGGATGCTTCCGGTCGGCATCAAGCGTGCATATATGGGTGGATAAGGGGTTTTCCATACATGGACTGTTTCCCCTTTCATATCCAGCAAGGAAACGAGTCCTTGAACCTTACCCGGCTCAGGGGCGACTCTGCCTGGGAGAGGAACATAAATCATATAGCCTGAACCAGCCTTTTCTTTGTCGTAATGCGACACACCACTCTCGTGCTTATAAGGCCATGCCATATCTCATCTTCTCCTTTTAATGATTTTTTACTACATATTGAAAGCCTATAGAATCACCATTTACGGTACTATCGCTGATCTACCTGGAAATACGGTCAGTTGCCCTGCGGACTGCGAGTCTGACTATCAGAACGAAACTTGAAATGAGTTTCTGATCCATGACTTAAACGGTTAATATTTTACTAGCTAAAAAGTAATCGGTCAAATTAAAAGGACCACGCATTTCATTGATGTTTTCGATAACTGGTGTGTCCCCCGATGAGTTTTTCCGAATATGAACTCCGCTTCGATGCTGGTGACCTTAGTCATCGATTGGGGGACAGGGGGCATGCCTCCGGGACTTTTGCCGGGCTCGGATACATACTTATGCCAACTTCCTGGCCCTCAAAAACCATTTGTTAAATAGCAACGTGGAACAGTAGTTTAAGGCTATGAAAATTTAAAATATAAGCTCTGATTAGGTGACTATAAATTGCTTATAAACATTACTTAGGGGAAGGTTTGATTTTACATAGGTTACATAATGGATAAGAGAAATTAACGAGGAGGTTGCGGAAGAAGCGCGCTAAAATGCCTTCTTCACCTCCTCCTTCAATACTTTGCCCATGGCATTCCGCGGGAGGTTGGGCATGAAGAGGATTGCCTTGGGGCATTTCCAATCGTGCAAGAGGTATTTGCAGGTCTTCTTTATGTCCTCCCGGCCGACGTGTACCCCGGATTCGAGGACAACGGCAGCGGCCACCATTTCGCCCCATTTTTCATGTGGAAGGCCAACCACGCACGATTCGACAACCCCGTCCATTCGGTTGATGACCGCCTCGATCTCCTTGGGCGAAATGTTCTCGCCGCCGGAAATGATGATATGCTTAATCCTGTCCGTCAGATAGAAATATCCATCGGAATCCACATGGCCTAGGTCTCCAGTCCTGAACCACCCCTCATGAAAAGCAGCGGCTGTTTCTTCAGGTTTTTTCCAGTATCCTGGGGTAATCCCGGGGCCCTTGAGCCAGATCTCACCGGTTTCACCTTTAGCCACATCCTTCAAAGTTTCCGTATTCACAATCCTGACAGCCAGTTCAGGCAAAGGCAGTCCGATGGAGCCCGGCTTCTTAACGCCCTTTAAGGGATTGGAAAAATTCATACCGGTCTCAGACATACCCTCCCGCTCCACAGGCTCCCTGCCGAATGTCTCTTTGATACTCCTAAAATCGTCGGAGAGAAGCGGCGCTGAGCCGCACGCCCACAAGCGCATGTGGCTGAAATCCAAACGGCTGTGGTCCAACACTTCCATAAGCCTGGCATACATCGCCGGGACCCCCATGAAAACAGTGCATACTGGATCCTCCATGCGATTGGACAGGAGATCGACGACAGTTTCGGGGTGGAATGTATCCAGCAAAAGGATATGGGCGCCCGCTATCAGCGATGTGTGAAGGGCAAACCCGAGCCCGTGGACATGGAAGAGGGGCAGTGCGTGGCAAAGCACATCCGATGCGGCCATTTCCCATGCGCGAATGATCTTGCCCGCGTCATGGAGAAGGTTCTTCTGCGTGAGAACGGCTCCTTTGGGATCCCCGGTCGTGCCTGAGGTGTAAATCATAAGGCCCGGGTCCTCCAGGCCCACCTCGGCAGGATAGTACACATGGGATGCCTCCCTGACTATATTCAGTTCATCATAGGATTGCTCAGTATCTACAACCACATGCGGCAGGCGTGGGTCGATAGCCTGAATTATTTCTTTCTGTCTGGTTCCGGCCAGCACCAGCGCGGGGTCTGCATCCGAGAGGAAATAAGCCATTTCCGACTTCTTAAACCCGGGGTTCAACGGTACGACAACCGCCCCGAGTTTATGGAGGGCCAAATAAGCAGTCACAAAGACTAGAGACTTGGGGATAAATAGGATGACCCGGCTCCCCCGATAGACCCCGTGGTCTCCAAGAAACCGCGCCATGTGAGCAGCGTCACGGTTCAGGGCGGCGTAACTCAGTGTCGTTTCGGGACGGCCCTCCCTGTAAAAAGTGACGGCCGTTCGAGCTCCATGCCTTGAAAAGGCCTCTTCAAACGTCTTGCCGATTGAAAAGAACCCCATCAGCTTCCTCCGCCGGGATCGATGGGCACTCGGAGATGGATCCCAAGGTGCCGCTCCAGAAGATAGGCAGCGCTGAGCACCCTGTCTTCACTTCTGGGTGGCCCCATTATCTGAATGCCCACCGGAAGTCCTTTGTCGGTAAAGCCTCCGGGAACCGAGATGGACGGACAGGCGGTGAGGCTGGACAAAAAGGTGATTGAAAGCCAGTCCATGTAGGTTTCGAAACGACGGCCGTCGATTTCCTCAAGGTATCGAAGGTCCTTGTCAAAGGGGGGCGTGACGGCAGTCGGATAAACAAGAAGATCGTACTTTTCGAAATACTCCATTATGGAGCGGAAGATCTCCCCCCTCCTACGTTCCGCCCAACCGATTCGATCGCCGCTCAGCTCCTGACCTTGCTCCGTGTTCCAGATAACCTCTGGTTTGACCTGATCGCGATGCGCCTCGATCAGGGGCGTGAAAAAACCAGCGTAGAATTTGGCGCGTAACACGTTGTATGCAGACGGGAAATCCGCTACATCGGGGCAGGCTTCTTCCACCAAGATGCCGAAGTCCTCAAAGGCTGCAACGGCCTCCAGAAAAACCCGCCGGACCTCGCGGTCCAACGGGGTGATCCTCAGGTCCGGTGAAAAACCGATTTTAGCGGGATGAATCGGGGTCTTGAGGACCGCCGAATAGGATGCATCGGGCAGCGGGAGTGAGAGAGGATCTCCTGGATACGAACCGATCTCTGCATCCAGCATCAAGGCCGTATCACGCACGTTCCTGGCCATCGGGCCTAGGACTGGCAGGATTTCAAAAGGGAAAAGGTTGGGACTGTTAGGCACCCTGCCCGGGCTCGGCCTCAGGCCCACAACGGAACAGAATCCTGCGGGAGTCCTCAAACTGCCGCCAAGATCACTCCCGGTGGCCAGCCAGACTTCGCCCACGGCCAAAGCCACGGCCGATCCGCCGGAAGAACCGCCACACGTCTTGCAGGTGTCCCAAGGATTCAGGGTTACCCCGAAGACCTGGTTGAACGTGTTGCCCCCTGAGCCGAACTCAGGCGTGTTGGTTTTGCCGACGACAATGGCGCCGTTGGCCTCCAGCCTTTCCACCATGGCACAGGAGCGTTCAGGGACATGATCGGCAAAGATCGGGGAGCCGTATGTGGTTTTGACGCCTTCAACGTCGTCCAGGTCCTTGACCGCAATTGGCAGGCCGTACAAATAGGATTTCGAAGGGTCGGGAGGCGGCTTGTCCATGATCCGCCTTGCCATCTCCCGCGCCCGGTTTAGGCAAAGGATCGGGAGGGCGTTGACCCTTTTTTCCACCTCTGCAATTCTTCCAGCCGCAGCTTCCACGAGATCCAACGGGCTAATTTCCCTTTTCTTGAGGAGCTCAACTGCCTCCCATGCGGAGAGACGTACAAGTTCATCCATTAAGGTTTCCTTTCCCAACAAAATTTAGCTTCCCTCTTTATGCGAAACCTAGCAGCCGAGGCACGAACATGGTGACCTCCGGAACGTAAACCACGATGAACAAGACCACAAATTCTATGATCAGAAAAGGCCATAGGGCCTTCAAAATCTGCCCCATTTTGAGCTTGCTGATGGCCATTGCCAGAAATAAGCACCCGCCCATGGGAGGCGTTATCAGGGCGATATAGAGGTTGATGCACATCATGATCCCGAAATGCAGGGGATGAACCCCGATATCAATGGCAAGAGGGGCCAGGATCGCCCCCAGGATAATAAGGGCTGCGGTGATGTCCATGAACATGCCGATGAAAATTAGGAACAGGTTTATCAACAAGAGGATCAAATATTTGTTCGTTGTTATCGCCATAAAACCACGGGCAACCATCTCCGGAATCTGCTCAACCGCCAGGAGCCAGGCAAGGACTGATGCGGATGAGAGGATCAGGCCGATCACCCCGAGCAATACGGCGTTTCGATAGAAAAGGTCGAACAGGTCTTTAATGCCCAAATTTCGGTACGCCGCGAGTCCCAAGAAAAGGGCGTATCCCACAGCAATTGCCGCCGCCTCAGTAGGAGTGAAGGCACCACCCAGAATGCCTCCCAGGATGATGGCGGGCATGATCAAACCCCAGACGGCCCGTTTTGTTCCCACCCAGAAACTCCCGGCCGTTACCTTTTCCTTGTGCTTAGGGTAATTTCTCCTGGCGGATACAAACCGGGTATAGATCATCAGGAAAACACCCAGCATAACCCCAGGGACGAGGCCTGCAGCGAAAAGTCCTGCAATGGAGACGCCCATCAGGGCTCCATAGATGACCATAATCATGCTAGGGGGAATAATCGGGGCGATGATCGAGGAGGCGACCGTCACGGCCGTGCTGAACTCCTTATCATAACCTTCGTCCGTCATGGAAGGTATAAAGATGGAACCCAGCGCCGCAGTGTCGGCCGCGGCTGACCCTGAAATTCCTCCGAAAATGACGCTTGTGACAATATTGACCTGTGCCAGCCCTCCCCTGAACCGGCCGAAGAAAAGATTGGCAAAGTCCACGAGCCGTCCGGTCAGGCCGACCTTGGTCATGATGTCGCCGGCCAGAATGAAAAAGGGGATTGCGAGGAGCGCGAAACTGTTCATGCCGGAAAAGAACTTCTGGCTGAGCATGGTCAGAAACATCGGGTTGTCCAGGTAAATGAACCCGTAGAGTGCGGTCAGACCCATGACAAAGCCAATGGGCATGCCCATCAGCATGAGAGCCACGAATACGATCAAAATAAACAGACCCATGTCAGGCCTCGCTCACTTCAGTCCCAGATGATTTGATGGTCTTTTTGGCTACCTGGATGACGAGTTGAATAAGTGTCAGAAACGCCCCCACAGGCACAAAAAGGTAAACCCACTTCATGGAGATGTGCAGTGTGCTGGTAGTCATGAGCGTCCGATCCGCCATAAGGACGCCTTGCCTGATCAGGAGAAACAGAAAAAAAGCGATCTGTAGATCGACAGCATAGCCGATCACCTTGGCCACGACCGGCGGCAGCCTCTCAATGAGCGCCGGAATGGCGATGTGCTCCTTTCGGTACATAGCCATGTTCAAGGCCAGGAAGCAGATGGAAAGCATCAGGAATCTTGCCAGCTCTTCAGTCCACTCGAACGGGCTGAGCATGACATAGCGAAACAGGACTCCGATGAGGGTCACAACCGTCATCCCTGCAAACAGTAGGACACAGACGCACCCAGAGCCGAACTCAAGACTCTTCGCAATCACATCCATCAGCATCAGGGTTTTCTCTCTGGTTAGTTTTATTGCCAACGGTCACCTCGCCGCAGATTTTCGTCTCGGCCGGGCCTCTTTGTGGTATGGCCCGGCCTTGGACAGGAGATGCGAAACCCCAAGGATCAGCGATATCCCAGCTTCTTTTCCGCCTCAGCTACCGCCTCCAATAGGCCATCAACCCACTCGGAGTCCATCTGCGTTTTCAGCCAGTCGCTGACCACGGGGGCTGCCAGCTTGTAGAACTCGGCGTTCTCGGCATCCGTAAGGATATCCACAGTCATACCCATTTCCTTGAGCGCTCGAATGTTGCTATCCTCCAGCAGGATGCCCAATCCCCTGGAAGCCAGTTTTGCAGCTGTGGCAGCATCCCTGACAGCAAGTTGGTCCGGAGGGCTGAGGCTTTCGTACCATGCATTATTGCACACAAGGATCTGGTAGCCATATTGGGAGTTGGCTAGAGTCATATACTTTTGCACTTCATTGAGCTTCATCCAGGCCACTAGGAACGCCGGGTTTGTCTGGCCGTCCACCACGCCCGTTTGAAGAGACGTGTAAAGCTCGCTGAAAGATACAGGCACGGCGCCCCCGCCGAGGGACTTGAACATCTGGACCTGTACCGTGTCCATGGCCCGAAACTTGATCCCTTTCATGTCTTCAGGTTTACGGATGGAGCGGACATTGTTCGTGATCGTGAGGAATGTATGGATGTCCACGAAATCCAGTCCTCGAATTCCCGTATTCTCGGCGAGACCGTCCAGGACCTTGCGTCCGAAATGACCTTCAAGCACCTCAATGGCGATGGCTTCGTTCCGGAAGACATACGGTAGATAGAAAACGCTGGAGGGGGGGAAGATCCGGTGCAGGCCCCCCATGGAGGCGCCCATGAGCTGGATCACATTGTTATTGACGGACTCCATCAAATCGAGCTCCTTTCCCAGGGTGCCCCCGGGGAAGATGTCTACCTGGTAGCGGTTATTCGTTCTCTTCTCGAACACGTACTTGAAAGCCACGGCCCCCGCGTGCATCACGGACTCAAAAGTCTTGGGCGCCCCGATGTGCGCATACTTTACTTTGACAGGTTTTTCAGCGGTGAATCCCGTGTTGCACAGAAGGGCCGTTGCGATCAAAGATGAAACCATCACCCAGAGAATATGCTTTTTCATAACGTTCTCCTTTCCTCTTCAGCCTTTTGGCTGATCTGCGGCGATGACCGCCTGATTATCAAATCTCTCATCCCTACACTATTGTAATCAGCCTCCTTTCATTGGTGATCGGGTCTCAGGACCTTCCCGGATCGGATGCCCAAAACCTCGCCATTTTTGACCGCAACCTCGCCTGCGACTAAAACCGTATGGATTCCTTCGGGCCTCAGATACGGACTGTCATATGTGGAGTGATCTTTGACGCGACCCGGATCAAAAATCACCAGGTCCGCATCATAACCTTCCTTCAGCAATCCTTTGGCGGGAATTCCGAATGTGCGGCATGGAAGGGAGGTCATTTTTCGAATGGCTTCTTCGAGGCTCAGGATACCTTTCTCTCGGACATAGGTGCCCAGGACCCTGGGAAAAGTACCAGTCAACCGAGGATGGGTCTTGTTTTCCCCGAACATTGGAATCCCGTCCGTACCAATCATCGTAAAAGGATCCCGCATGATCCGCTCTATGTCCACATCGTTCATCGCAAAGACCACAACCGTCGTGCCCCTTGCCTCTTCACACACAAGGTCGAACATCAGGTCATAGGGGTCCATACTCGAGCGGCGGGCGGCATCGGCGATGGATCGCCCGATGCAATCCGGTCGCGCATCGGCTGCGGAGATGAATATCCTCTCAAATCCTGCCAGTTTCACCAGGTTCTCCCCCCCACCGATTCTGCCGCTTTCGATTTCAGCCCGGAGTGCATTTCTCTTTTCGGGGTCCCTTAGTCTCTCCTGCACCCCCACGGCCCCTTGGTCAAGGGCGCTGTGGGGTAGGACCGCAGAGAGCGTCGTGCTCGCCGCGTCGTAGGGATACTGGTCGCAGGTTACCCGAACGTTTTCCCGTCGTGCGTCTTCCATAATTCCGAGGGTTTCTCTGCTCTTCCCTCGATTTTTCTCTCCCATGACCTT
>CAYPSZ010000122.1:0-22734 GCA_964413125.1 uncultured Desulfobacterales bacterium | reverse complement strand
GGGATTACGCGGAGGCGTACTGGAGTACGCCGCACAAGGAATCCCGCAGATTGACGCCGAGATTGCGGAAAATAGCCATTTCTGGATGGAAACCAGCTATAGATTGCCTGAGAGGAATGAACATTATGACAAGCTGCGACACGGAGCTGTGAAATTCCGATAACAACCGCTGTGAACCGTTCCGGGGCTGTCACATTCCGCAAGGTCAGGGGCAGAAGGGCCTGGGATTTCGCCCTGGCAGGCATGGCACTCGCTCTTCAGCTCGAAGAGGGCGCCGCCCGCCATGCCCGGTGTTCTTCAGCGGGGTGGCCCCCGTGCCCCGTCGTTTCCGGGAGGTGGAAGAGGCGATTCTCGGGAAAAGGCTCGATAGGGAAACCGTCACCAAATCGGCCGAGGCCGCAGTGAAAGGCGCCGAGCCCATGGCTAAAAACGGCTACAAGATCCCTTTGCTCAAGGCCGTGGTGTAGGGGGAGCTGAGCGCAGGTCGATGATTTCCATGCGGTTGTTGGCCTCAGGATGTTTGGAAGAAGGTCCCTCCGTGAGGATCACCATGTCTCCGCTGAGCCCGTGGTCACGGAGCCATTCGCGGGAAAAGGCCTTCCACTCCTCGGGGTGATCGGGCACGTGGACCGGGTGAACGCCGTAGGAGAACTGAAGATTCCGGCAGGTCGAGTGAAGCGAACTCACCGCGGTGATCCACACGGGCAATCTGAAGCGGGCGATGCTCCTTGCGGTTGCTCCGCTTCGGGTGGGGACCATCACGGCAGCGGGGGAAACATGGCGCACGGTGGTCTCCACGCTCAGGGCAATGATGTCGTGCAGAGTCGGGGGATTGTCGTAGATGGACGGATGGATCGCTTCCCGGGCCGGCTTGGCGGGTCTGCGAGGTTCGATGGCCGCGGCGATTCTGGACAGCATGGTCACGGCTTCCACCGGGTGCCTCCCCATGGCCGATTCCCCTGAGAGCATCACACAATCCGTGCCGTCCAGAATGGCGTTTGCAACATCCGTGGCTTCCGCTCGCGTGGGACGGCGGCTGTACGTCATGGATTCCAGCATCTGGGTCGCGGTGATGACCGGCTTGCCCAAGAGATTCGCCCTTCTCATGAGGTCCTTCTGAATCCCCGCCATGTCTTCGATGGGCATTTCCACGCCCAGGTCTCCCCGGGCGATCATCATCCCTTCTGCGGCTTCCAGGATCTCGTCGATGCGCTTCAGCGCCCCCGAGCGCTCGATCTTGGCTATGATAAAGGGGTTGTGGCCCAGCTTGGCCGAAGCTTCCCGGACCGCATGAATATCCGAGGCCCTTTCCACGAAAGACTGGCTCACTGCGTCCACCCCCTTGGCGAGCGCAAATTCCAGGCACTCGCGATCCCTTTCGGTGAAAGCGCCGATGCCCAGGTTGATCCCCGGCAGGTTCAGTCCCTTGCGGGACCGGAGTTCCCCGCCCACCACCACGGAACACATCACCTCCTTGCCCCTGATTTCCCTGACCTCGAGTTGCACGTACCCGTCGTTCAGAAAGAGCATGTCACCAGGGCTCACCGCCCGGGGCAGGCGGGAGAAGCTCACCGACACCCGCTCCTCGTTTCCCAAGGTCTCCTCCGCGGTTAGGGTGAAGGCATCCCCGGCCCTGAGTTCGATCGGTTCTTTCTCCAGCTCGCCGATCCGCATCTTGGGACCCGAAAGGTCGGCCATGATAGCCACCTGCTTTCCCGCAGACGATGACGCCTTCCTCAGGTTTTCGATTACCTTGTCGTGGCTTTCGAAGTCGCCGTGAGAGAAGTTGAGGCGAGCCACGTCCATGCCTGCATGGATCATATCCTCCATGACTTCCCGGGTCGCTGAAGCCGGTCCGATGGTGCAGACGATTTTGGTCTTGTTCCGGGGCAATATCATACAATCCTTCCTCTCGGCATTACTCACAAGGCAGGGACGCCGGCTCTTCGAGTTCCGGGTCCATGCCCTTGACTTTTTCCCAGGTATCCTTGAAAGGGACATGAATCATCTTGCCCTTCATCTCTCCCACCATGTACCCTTCCTTGGCTTCCCACAGGGCCTTGACCGCTGCCGTCCCAAGCTTGCTCGCCAGCACCCGGGCCCGGGCCGTGGGAGAGCCGCCTCGCTGGATGCGACCCAAAATGCAGACCCTGGTTTCGAGCCCGAGAACCCGATGCACTTCCTCTGCGATCTCGAAGGTGACACCGGGCTCCTCTTTTGCCGCCACCACCACGATGGCGCTCAGCTTTTCCCGGTTAAAGGCATGTTCGAGATGTGAGCACAGGATCTCCACGATCATGGGCGATTCGGGCGTGAGGGATTCCTCGGCGTCCCCCCGCGTTTCCGCTTTCCATGACGATGTATCCGGTGTGCCGCTCCATCACCTCCACGAAAAAAACCCGGTCATGGGACAGGGCGGTGTCGCGGACCCTGTCAAATGACTTTTGGGAAGCCTACTTTTCTGAAATTGCCGTCCACGCCCTATGCATTTTGATGATCATCCAGCTATGGTTGTGCTTAATGAAACCAGATCGTACACAATACGAGAGATCGAGAGTACGCCCCTCCGGTCTGCTCCTCAGTGTTCGTGATCGGGCCTGAAATTCTGCTGAAGGAACAGAATACAACTGGGAGGCGTGAATGTCCAACAAGGAAGCCAACCCGAAGCTTATGCGGCTTGCGCTCAAGCTCGCCACCGGTGCCGGCAAAACTACGGTGATGGCCGTGCTGATCGACTGGCAGACCATCAATGCCGTGCGCAAGCACAACAGCAGGAAGTTCACCCGGGGCTTTCTGGTGGTCGCCCCGGGCATCACCATCCGCGATCGTCTGCGCGTACTCATGCCCAATGACCCGGACAGCTACTACAAGAGGCGTGAACCGGCGCCGCTCAACTGGTTGAGGTACGAGAGACTGCAGGGGAAATTCGTGTTCCGGCCTATGTGCCCGTTGAGGAGCAAGCACCGACAAAAAGCGCCTTTTTTGCCGGTATAGCCGGAGGCCCTGCTTGCCTACGAGGCCCGAGGAATGGCTGGATGACGTGCGCAATGCGGATGAGGAACGGGTTGCTAATCCCGGCCGATTACCTGCCCACAGAGGCAGCGGCAGCAGAGACTGATGACGCTTGTCGGGATGTTCAGCCGGCTCGCTGAAAAGATCGGCGAGGTCGTCATCCACCGTTTGAGTTTGCCGTTGTCGATATGGCGCAAGGCCTCGGTGTTGCGCAACTGCGAGTTCCGGCGGCATTGGGAGGTGACAGGCCCAACGGCCCGGTTTTCGCCGTGACTTGGGGCAGAGCATTTTCCAGGCCGCTTTCTCCCGGAAGTCTTTGGGTGGGGACATTCGGGGCCGGCACCTGACGCTGCGCATCAACTACCGGACCTCCCACCGGATTCGAATGCATGCGGGCCGGCTGCTCGGGCCGGAAATCGCAGATGTGGACGGGAACATCGATTTCGTTGGATCTGAAGAATCTCAGGTTCGACCGTGGGTTCCCAAGGCTGAGGGATTCATCTCATTATTGATGACTTGCTTTCAAAAGAAGCAAGTTGATATAACCTGTCGCCTCACCGGACGCCCAAAAAAACTACGCGCCAGTGAGCTTGTCGTTGGCCAATGAAACTTGACAGTCTGCACACTATTTTGTACACTGATGTACATAATATGAGGGGAGTGACAGGTGAGAACAATAACATTCACTGAATTTCGTAAACATGCTTCTATAGTTTTTTTCTGCAGTAGAGAGTGGTGAAATTATCACCGTTTTGCGTCAGGGGAAGCCTATTGCGGAAATCTCTCCTCCGTCTAAACCTAGCGGGCTACCTTCATGGAAAAAACCTGGTTTGAGACTCTCCATATTGCCACCCTGGGATTTCTCCTTCTCCGGGAGTGAGGCTGCCCGACGCCTTCAAGTGGATCGATCCGCGGTGAGCCGGGCGGTCAGGAGGGTGGAGCATGATCCGGATTTGCTTTAAACCGCCAGGGCGATTCGCGAGGCACTCGGCCGTACGGAACCGGAAATAAGTCAACATTGAAACAACGTCCCATCTTACAGGTGGTATAATTGAGTTATGTCGGATCTGAATGGAAAATATAGAATCAGATCAAAAATCTGGGTCGAAGACGATTCAGGCGGTGTGGCGTTCGGCCTCGGAAGGGTAAGGATACTCGAAGCCATTCAAAGGAAAGGTTCAATCCACGCAGCAGCCAAGGAACTCGGGATGAGTTACCGGGGTGTTTGGGGTCGTATTAAGGCAACCGAAGAACGCCTGGGGCAGCCCCTTCTCGTTCGAAATATAGGCGGCGCCTCGGGGGGTGGATCACGTCTGACCCCCTTTGCAGAGACCCTGATCCGGCAGTTTGTGGACTTGCACAAAAAAATCGCCCAAGATGCGGACTGGCTTTTTGAAACAGCCTTTACTCCCACCCCCAAAAAGACCCGTAAAGCCTGAAGTTTCCTCATAAGGCAAAACTCCTTAAGCACCATCATTCCACAAAACCAAGCGTGAAACGCGCCAGACCTTTCTATCGCTTCAGAGGGCTATTTCACCGAAAAGCAGATCGTTCAAATGTTTGTCTCTGTAGGAGGGGGCTGTTTTTCAGACAACCGAGCAATCATAGGAACCAGAAATCACTCTTACAGGGTGCTCCGAAGGCCTTATTAAAGGAAGTGGCCGAATACCGTGCCGCCATTAACCATTCGGAAGAAGGAAAGACAGCCATTATGTCAGTGTTGACACAGCGGAGCATATAAGATATTGTCTCTTAACTTGATGCCGTTTTTGATATGAAGCCGGATGAACAAAGGAACAGGTTGAGATCAAAGAAGCATGCTAAACCATCAATATAATTGCCCAATGAACAATGGATCCCGGGTCGAGGAATCCAAGGCCCACCACAATGAAAGAAGCAGGGTGAAATTCGAGGTGTTCGGCAGGACGACTATCGAAAAGAAAGGAGGCGAAAAAAAAGGCTGGGTCGGGCGCATCGTCAAGCCTGTTAGCCGTTTGGAAAAAGGTTACTTCATGACAGGCAACAGAACTTGGGTAGCGGTCAGAGACAAAACACAATAGAAGGAGAAGAGTCATGAAAAGAACCATACTGATCATAATGTACTTTTTCTTTTTGCTGGTTCCCTTTTCCACCATGGCAGAACAAAAAGTAATCACCATGAGTACCACCACAAGCACCGAGGCCTCCGGTCTTTTGGACCACCTCTTGCCGGAATTCCATAAAGACACGGGAATAACGGTACGAGTCATGGCCAAGGGGACCGGGGCCGCGCTGAGGGACGGCATGGACGGCAATGCAGACGTGCTCTTCGTGCATGATGTTGCCAGGGAAGAGAAGTTTGTACTGGAGGGCTACGGCACCAAGCGATATTATGTGATGTACAATGACTTCATCATTGTAGGCCCTGAAAGCGACCCGGCGGGAATCAAAGAGGCGGACGGCGCCGCCGACGCCATGAAGCGCATTGCCGAAGCCGGTAAACCCTTTGTTTCCAGGGGTGACGACAGCGGCACCCACTCCCGGGAAAAACAGCTCTGGAAGGCCACAGGCCTGCCTATTACAGATGCCGGGTCCCCACAGCACGGATCGGGCTGGTACTTCTCCATAGGACAGGGTATGGGAGAGGCGCTGATCTTCGCCCGGGAAAAGCTGGGATATGTACTGGCCGACCGGGGCACTTTTCTAAAGTACAAATTCGGCCGCCAGGAACCCTATGAACTGGAAATCTTATATGAGGGAGACGACATGCTCAAAAACCCCTATGGCGTAATCCCTGTCAATCCCGGCAAATTCCCCCATGTG
Source organism: uncultured Desulfobacterales bacterium (assembly GCA_964413125.1). Lineage (GTDB taxonomy): Bacteria > Desulfobacterota > DSM-4660 > Desulfatiglandales > HGW-15 > JAIPEI01. Next base: position 16,920 of record CAYPSZ010000122.1, on the reverse strand, counting down.
AAATTTGAAATGGCGGACGCCTTTGCAAAGTGGCTGGTCTCCCACCGCGGCCAAGACTTGATAGGCTCCTACAAGCTCCTGGGCCGGCCGCTGTTCTTCCCGGATGCGAAATAGATATGGACTTCCTGGTCCAAAGCCTTGCGGCAGCCCTTCACATGATCTGGTCTCTGGATCAGGAAATGTATTTCATTGTCTACGTGTCCCTGTATGTGAGCTTCTTTTCAACCCTCATAGCATCCATCCTGGGAGTCCCTTTAGGTTTTCTGGTGGCGGTGAACCGGTTTCGCGGCAAGCGGGCCGTCATAACCATCCTTAACACCCTACTGGCTCTCCCCACAGTAGTGATAGGCCTCTTTGTCTATGCTTTCCTGTCCAGGCGGGGAATGCTCGGGTTCCTTGGTCTTCTGTATACTCCCAAAGCCATTGTCATCGGTCAGGTTATCCTGATACTGCCCTGGGTTGCCACATTCACCATGTCTGCGGTGAGCCGAATCGACGGACGCTACAGAGACACGGCCCTGACTCTCGGCGCCTCAGGACTGCGTGCCTCCCTGGCGGTGGCCCGGGAGGCTCGTTTCGGCATACTTGCCGCGATTATAGCTGCGTTCGGCCGTGTCATCGCAGAGATAGGCATCGCCATGATGCTGGGGGGGAATATTAAAGGTTTTACTCGAACCATGACTACAGCCATGGCCTTGGAACACAGCAAAGGCGAATTCGTACTTGCCGTAGCACTGGGGATTATTCTTCTCACCGTCAGCCTCCTAATGAACATAGTCCTTCAACTGGCTCAGGGAAAGTACGGAGACAACAGGTGACCCTGTACCAAATAAGAGGCCTAAAGCAGGTTTTTGACGGTCGTACAGTGCTGGACATCAATACACTGGATCTCGCAGCCGGTCGCAGCTATGCGCTTTTGGGACCCAACGGCTGCGGTAAGACCACCCTGCTTGAAATCCTGGCTTTTCTGAGACCGCCCGCTTCCGGGACGTTGCGTTTTAAGGGACGGGAGATGGACTGGAGGAATAAGTCTCTGACTGTATTGCGACGGCAGGTCGTACTTGTGCACCAACACCCCATAATGTTTACCTGCACGGCGCTCAAAAACGTTGAGTACGGACTGCGTATGCGTTCCGTTTCGGCCGGGGACCGGCGCAAACGCGCCTTGGAGTGTCTGGACAGGGTGGGCATGCGCGGATTCGCTTCCAGGCCGGCCCATAAGCTCTCCGGCGGTGAAACCCAGAGGATTGCAATAGCCCGGGCCTTGGCCTGTTCTCCCGAGGTGCTGCTCTTTGACGAACCTACCGCCGGTGTGGACGTTGAAAACCAGGCTGTAATCGAGGCCATAATACGTGAAATCAGCAAGGAAAAAGGTATCCTGGTTGTCTTTTCCACTCACAGAAGTTTGGAGGCCTCCAGGCTCTCTCAAGAGCGGATCTTCCTTTCCGCAGGAAAGCTGACGGGCCCGGGAGGGGAAAACCGTTTCTCCGGAACTGTTGAGAACAGGAACGGACGGACTGTGTGTGTTATCGGAGGGAACATCGAGTTGGACGTATCAGCCGGGCAACCCGGACCAGCCAGGGTGTTCATCAAGCCTGAGGCCATCCGCATACTGCGGCCGGACCAGGAGATGAACACAGCTTTGGAAGGCATTGTTTCAGGTGAGATTATACAGTTGACCGTTGACGGGGACCACGTCAAAATCCTTTTGGATATCGGCGTTCCCATCAGGACCTTTTTGCCCGGGCGACACTTCAAACAGCTGCGCTTTCTGGTGGGTGAAAGGGTAAAGGTGGCTTTTGAAAAGGGGGCGGTAAAACTCGAGATTTGATCTGAATCTACTCTAATACATCATGCGGTACAGTATCTTAAACCGCAACGACCGTTCATCCTTAGGTCAATTCACTTTTAACAGGCATTCTTCTTGCATGGAAACAGAAGGAACATCAGGCAAGGAGGATTTGAAATGAGCGCCGGGATGCGAACCGACTGGTTGAAGGGCCCTTTTCCAAGACAGACCAACGTGGAGGCTTTTGGCGAGGAGGTTTATCGAATCATTAATCAGAGCCCCGCTGTTGTGTTTTTGTGGAAAAATCAACAAGGCTGGCCCGTGGAGTTCGTGTCTGAAAACATATCCAAGGTCTTTGGCTACAACCCCGAGGAGTTCCTGTCCGGCAGGCTTAACTACTCGGAAATCATCCATCCTGAAGACTTGGCCCTGGTGACGCGAGAGGTTGCCGAAAACAGTCAACATCCCGAAAGGCGCGAGTTTGTTCACCGGCCCTATCGAATACGCAGCCAAAACGGGGGGATACGATGGGTGGACGACAGGACTTCAATTCGCCGTGATGATCAAGGAAAAATCACTCACTATCAGGGCATCATACTTGACATCACCGAAGTAACAATCGCGAAAGCCAGATTGGAGAACACCTTTCACCAACTGAATGAGCGCAACAAAGAACTCCATTGTCTCTTCAGCGTGGCCCGCGTACTCGAAAGACAGGGTGCTGATCTCCATGACATTTTGTCTGAAATAGCAAGACTGATCCCCCATGCGTGGCAAACACCGGAATCAACACATGCCCGCATCATTTACAAAGATAAGACATATACCACTCTCCCTTTCCAGGAAACCCCCTTCAAACAGGAAAGCCCCATCATGGTCAGGGGGGCACAGTGGGGTAATTTGGAGGTTTTCGTCCAGCATCCAGTAGCGGCTTCCGGTATGAGGGCTTTTATTCCGGAGGAGCAAGCCTTACTCAATGCAGTTGCTGAACAAATCGGCCGGGCAATCGAGCGGATGGATGCCGAAGATGCTCTCAGGGAGAAAGAGGCACATTATCGAAACCTGGTGGAAGGCCTGGGAGAGGTCATCTTCACAATCGACACCGTAGGCGCGTTGACTTACGTAAGCCCCAATATTCAAACCCTGACCGGATACGAACAGGCCGAGGTCCTTGGGAAGCAGTTTTCCGAGTTTGTTGCCGAAGAAGACCTTCCCGAACGTAAAACCCGTTTCGCCGAAATCCTGTCGGGTCGAGCCAGTGTGAGTGAATTCAGGCTCACGACCCGCTCAGGGAAAGAGCGTTGGGTGCGGGCGAGTTCCTGCCCGCTCCTAAAGGGCAACGAGACTGTCGGGCTGCAGGGGATACTCATAGATATAACGAATCTCAAACAGGCTTGGAAGGAGCTCATGAAGAGTCGCGAACACCTTGAAACCATCTTGGTCTCCCTCCCCATCGGGGTGGTGATAATCGACAGAGACACCAAGACCATCGTAGAGGCGAATCCCGCGGCTCTGAGTCTAATAGGCGCACCCGAGGAAGCGGTCATAGGACACAGGTGCCACCAGTACATCTGCCCTGCAGAGGAGGGGCAGTGCCCCATCACGGACCTTGGATCCACCCTGGATAACTCCGAGCGTATCCTCCTTGATGCAGACGGGACCGCGATTCCAATCCAGAAGATGGTTATCCCCATGGATCTCGATAATCGAGCATTCCTAATCGAGTGTTTTTCCGACATTCGCGCTCAGAAGAAGGCCCAGCAGGAAAAGGAAGCCAGAGAAAAGCTTCAGGGGGTGATCGAAATGGCCGGCGCGGTCTGCCATGAACTGAACCAGCCTTTACAGGCCCTCAGCGGATACGCGGATCTCATGGCTCTGGATATCCAGCCGGAGTCTCCTCTTCGACCTTATGCAGACAGCATTCGCGAGCAGGTGCGAAGCATGAGCCTGATCACCGGAAAACTCGAAAAAATCAACCATTATACGACAAAGGGCTATCTGGGCAGGAGTCGCATCATCGATATAGATCGTGCCTCGGGGCTGGAAGGCAGGGATCACGAGAACACCTCTTCGACTTGAAAAGACTTAGCCTGCGCCCCCGCCCCCCTGATTCCCTTCCCGGCGCCATCGTTCGGCTATCAGCAAGCCGAGCCTATTCTTGTCTCTGCCGGGAAAACACGCTGAAACAAGAGCCGTCAAAGACGCTATCAGATCGTCCCGGCGCGGCACTGGATCTCCCCGGGATCTCATAAACACATGGAGGTAGGCAAAGAGATTGGTGATGGCATAATCCAATCTGGTCTCCTCTGAAAGATTCGGGGCCCCCTCCACCGACACCGAATCCGCGAGGTGAAGCTGCTCGATATGTTCCGCGTCCAGTTCCGCCTCGATCAGCTTCCGGCGAAGCGTCTCGGTCCTTTCCATGGAGAAACCGCCAAAGCCTGGTTTCAACCTCCACCTGGCCTTCCATATGGGACGAACGATTTCCTCCTGCCAGCCTGAAACCGACTCCATAGCCTGACGAATCTGCCTGTAGTCCAGCCGGGCACCTTTGGCGCCACCGGCCCAGCAACAGAAGAAGAGAAGATTGACATCAAGGCCATATTGCGTTTGAAGAGCGAGGCAGGCCTCGTGGACACCATCGACCTGGTGAACGGCAACGGAGAAATCCCAAAGCGCATGATTTGCATATATCCTTTTCCTATCCAATTCTCAGCCTTTTTTGATCGATATTTAGTATCAAGGCCATGAACGAACAAACTTATCTTTTTACAATATTTGATCGGATTTTGTTTTCCGTGTCAAGAAAGAACCCGTATTATGGGCAAATGAAAACCTCATGCGCTTCATTGTTGTGGGCTCGGGCTTCCAGCGACATGAGGGTGATTGTGACCGTTGCGCCTCCCTTCTGACGGGTTTGGGCCGGTCACACGTTGCCGCCCGCAGAACCTGCGGGACCCGTTATTGAAAGCATCCCCGCGACCGATGTGTTACAATTCGCGAGATCCCATTTGATCGGAGATTTAGAGGATGCGGAAATACTATAAGGAGCGGTTCCAGGCCTGGCGGCGCATCGCCCGAAACCTTGCATCAAGCATGGAGACCAACCACGTGCTCGAGATCCTCAGGGAAGAAGCTCGCAGGCTCATCCCGACTTCCATGGAGTCCTGCATCCTCCTGCTCGACCCTGAAGCTTCGCAGTATACCCGACCTCTCCAGTGCGCCTTGTACGACCGGCCGGTGAACTGCCTTTCCTGCAAACGCAGCCGGGATGCAGTCAAAAAAGCCCTGGAGAAAGGATCCCCGGTAATAGTCTCCTCCACACAAACGGTTAAGAGGAGGGATGGCTCGGTAGTGGAAACAGGGCCCGAAGGGGCTGTGCCCGTGATCATGGAAGGCAAAATTCTGGCAGTGGTCACTGTAGTCATTAAACCGGGGGCCCGCTTCACCCGGCGCGATTTCTTCTTCACACGGGACATCGCCGAGATTGCGGGAAATGCCGTGCTCCACGGCAAGCAGCACTGGGAGATAACAAGGGAGAAAATCGCCATCAGCAAGCGGCTGAGTTCCATGGCCTCTTTCGTACCCCAGGCTGTGAGGCGAATGGTGGAGGAGGACTCGGACGTCCTTAGCCGTGAAAAGGAAAAGCGGGATGTAACCGTGCTTTTCCTTGATCTCGAGGATTACACCCGCCTGAGTACACGCCTGCCTGAAAACGAAGTCAATCAACTCGTGGAGCGGGCCTTCAGCCGTTTCGTTGACCCCATTCAGCGCTCCCACGGCGAGATCAATGAAACCGCCGGTGACGGGCTCATGATCCTCTTCACGGACAACGACTCTCTGGCAAACGCCGTGAATGCGGCCCGTGCCGCCCTGGAGATCAAGGACATAGCCCTGGAACTGAACCTCGACCTCACGCCGGGATACGGTTCTCTTAACGTCAACATGGGCATCAACTCCGGCACCGCCCTTTTGGGACTGAGCCGGTTTAAGGGGGCCCTTGCCGAGCGTATGACTTACACGGCCAGCGGTCAGGTCACAAACCTGGCGGCCCGCCTGGCAGGACTTGCCAAGGGTGGAGAAATCCTGGTGGGCGAGGAGACCCGCAACCGAATCCTGGGGCTCTGGCCCCTGAAAGAAAGAGGAGAACATCGACTCAAAGGGCTTGACGAGCCTGTCGTCGTATATGAACTGGCATCCGGAGACATCCGGGAAGTATGAACTTTTCTCTGAATGAATTGGGCACTCATCTCCTGATGTGCCCTATTCTTGTTCCATTTCCCCGGATCGCACTGTTCTTGCCGGGACTCATGCATTAAGGGCCTGCAAACAGATCGTAAGCGTCCAATCAGCCAGCGGGAGTGATTGAGACTTACCAACCCTTGCTGACAAGGATATCGCGCACCTCTTGCTCTACTTTGCGTTCCACCAGGATCATCTTGCGGGCCTGAGCCTTTTTGATCTTTTCGGTGAGCAACTCCAAATCAGCCGGTTTTTCAATGAAATCCATGGCCCCCTGGCGCATGGCCTCGACACCCTTTTCTATGCTGCCGTGACCTGTCAGCAGGATCACCTGAAGCTCCGGATGTTTGGCCTTCAGGGTCTTAAGCACCTGTATGCCGTCCATTTCCGGCATCATCAGATCCAGCACAATGGCGTCATAGGTGTGATCTTCCGTGACCCTGAGGGCGTCCGTGGCCGAGGTGGTGCTGTCAACCTCCATGCCGCGGGCCGTCATACGCTCGCCCAGAAGGTCCAGAAACTCCTTTTCATCATCCACCAACAATACTCTGGTTGCCATGGCCTGGCTCCTTTCCGTTGAGGCATACCGGGGTTTATCGTATCTGGGCCGAGTATTATCAGCCATCTATCCGAAAGGGAAAAACAGCGACTATCGTCCTTTGATCAGCCGCAATTTGTGTGCGTGCCTGGAGTAAAGCCGACAAATCGAGCCACTTGGGCGAGGGGTTCCGCCCTGCGGCCTCCTCGGTAAGGGCGTCAAGCCCCCGGCAGATCAGGCGCACGCCGTCCTGGTCCGGCTCGACTTCCAATAACAGGTTCTTGCCGGGGCCGGCATAATCCATGCCCCACTCCAGCAACAGCCACACGAAATGGAACAAATAAAAGGGCCGGGTGACGATTGACACATCCTTATCGCGCGGGGCGACCGACACCTTGACCCCTCCGGCATCTGTCAACCGGCGGCAAAGGGCGAGCAGCACCTCGAGCCATGCACCAAGATCGACCGCCTTGAACTCCTGGTCCACTGAATGAGCGAACCGGTTCATGTTCCTCACAATTCCGTCGTTTCGCCGGATCTGCCTCTTGATGGTGGCGCCCAACTGGTTAATCCGCACGGGATCAAGCGGACGGCCCTTTTGGGCAAGCAGGGCCAGATCCTCGAGCAAGCCGGCGCTTTCGTTCATTATGCTCAGTGTGTTTTTGAGATCATGGGAGACGGCGGCCGAGATCTTACCGAAAAAGCACAGTCCATCCAAAGCGGCGCTTTTCGCGGAATCTGTCATGGCGTTTCATCCTTATGGGGGGGGCGATAACGACACCGCCGTGATTTCGCGGATCTTGGCCACCAGCAGCTCAATATCCACAGGCTTTAACAGATAGTAGGGCCGCCCGGCTTGGGACGTGCCCTCCTGGTAACTGGCGTACGATCCATGTCCGGTGATAAAAATGAACTTCATGTCGGGAGCTATGCGCTCCATCTGTTTCTTGAGTTCAAAACCGCTCATGCGCGGCAGTTTCACATCCAAAACGGCTACGTCATACCGCTTTTCCTTGAGGCAGGCCAGGGCTGCCTCACAGGTGGATACTCCATCCGCGGTAATCCCCCGTAACGCCAGTCGTTCCACCAGGGCCGCAATCAGTTCCTCTTCGTCATCAGCCAGCAACACCCGGATCGGTTTCATCGATCTCGACCTCCGGTTCCAGCGGCAGGTTTATGGTAAAACGGGTGCCCTTGCCCACGCGGCTTTCCACCGTGATGGACCCTCCCAACTCCTGCACAAGACCGTAAGTGATGGACAGGCCCAGACCGGTACCGCCTTGCCGGGTGCGGGTGGAAAAGAAGGGTTCGAATACCCGTTTGATATCCTCGGGAGGGATGCCGCATCCGTCGTCCACCACTTGAATTGATACCTCTTCTTGAGAGATCTTGCGCCCCACGATCTTCAGGTGCCCGCCGTCGCTTATTGCGGCAAAGGCATTGTTCATCAAATTGAGAAAGATTTGTTCGAGCTTTCCCCGGTCACTGGGAAATGAGGGAATATCAGGATGAATATCCATATGGATGCTGATGCCCCGATGTTCGGCCTCTTTGCCCAGAAAAGAGACCACGTTCTCAATAACCTCCTGAATGTCCAGCTTCTGCAAGGACAAGCCGTCCGGCCGCGCAAAGCTCAACAGCCTCCTGGTGATGGCCGCGCAACGGTGAACCGAATGCAGTATGGAGACGACCTGGGCTGCCATCTTTTCTTCCACCGGCCCGCCATTGCGGCTCTTGAGCAGGTCCTGCATCAATCCCGCTTTCTCATTGATTATGGCAAGGGGGTTGTTGATCTCATGAGCCACGCCAGCGGCCAGGCGTCCGATGGAGGCCATCTTGTTTACATATTCCACATTGTGTAGGGCGGCCAGCCTGGTCTGGTCGGCAGTATGGATCTTGGAGACAAGGTAAGTGGAAACCCCCAGTGCCACCAGCACGATGGTCAGCACGCCGACCATCATGTAAGCAAAAATCTGCCGGAGCTCCTTCTGCCAGGGATGTATCAAGACCGACTTGGATTTGGCCACCATGAGAACAAAAGGAGTGTCGTTCAAGTATGCATAGCCTACCACCAGCGATTTACCGTCCTTATCCCTGGTCTCGAAAACACGGGTTGAAGCTGAATATTGAGGCACCTCGAGCGACATCTTCTCAAAGATGCTCCCAAAACGCTTCGAGGGTGTCTGAAGAATACCTTCCTGGTTGACGATAAACATGTCGCCGCCGCCGCCCGTTTCCATGTGAAGGAGTTCGCGATGGAACTGTTCAGCCTCCACGGCGGCACGCAATAAAAACGGCTTTCCTTCCGGGTTCGCATGCCGCACGGCAATAACCAGGTGTGGGCTGCGGCGATAGCCCATGAACACATCGCTGATATAGGCGCCCTGTGCCATTGCCTGTTCAAACCAGGTTTGCCCGCTGTAATCGAAATCAGTTAATTCAAACGGGCCGCTGTAAGCCGCCTGAATACCTTGATGGTCGATCAATCCCAGGTCCGTGAAACCGCCGAAACTATCCTGGAGGCTGCTCAAAATCCGCTCCAACCGTTCCGGCCGGCGCAGCAGCTCGAACGTATTATCCCGCACCAGGAACTGGAGGGCGTATTGCCGTTCCAGGATCATGAACGACAAAGTCCGACGTGTATTGGAAACCAGGCGAGAGGTGCGCAGTATTATTTCGGATTCAATGGCTTTTTGGGTCACCTGGTAATCAATCGCCGCCAGAAAAACGACAGGAATCACCGCCACGCCCGCGGTCAGGAGGACGCTCATATACCAGATGCGCCTGAAGTTGAACATATGTTTGTGCAAACCGGAAGCGACATCCCGGTAGTCCCAGAACTGAGGTTTTAAATGCCGCAGGAAAGACATGATAGCGATCCATTGACCGTTTGTATTAAGCTTTCTTCTCAGCCATGTTACGCCGCATCTGTTCATTGGCGCATTTCAAGGTATCGCTCAAGAGCTCTATATCCACAGGCTTTTCCAAGTAGGCGAAGGCGCCCAGCTCCATACAGCGGGCGCGATGGGCGTCGGTACCATGCCCTGTCAGAATAACCACTTCGATTTCAGGGTTGGTGGATTTAACTTTTTTGAGCACCTCGATGCCGTCGATGCCGGGCATCTGAAGATCCAGGAGCATCACCTCGGGGGCATCTTCCGCCACCATGGTCAGAGCGCTCTCGCCGTCGAAGGCCACAGCGGAACCGATATCCCGCATACCCAGACGCTCGGACAGCGTCTGGACGAACTCCCGCTCATCATCCACCAAAAGCACCTTTGTGGGCTGTTCTTCACTGTAACGCCGGTAGGTATCATTTGTATCCCCGGCCGGGTTGACTGCAATGGTTATGTTGCCGGAAATATCCATGGCCCAAAGGGCTTCCTTCAGCTCGGTTTCCAGCCTGTCCTGCATAAGCACGGGCCGGTCGATATTAAGCGTCACCTGCTCACCGGTCACATCAACCTTCAATGCATGTCCCATGGCGGCCAGCCCTGTCTCGATCCTGGCGGCCTTGAGAAAATCCTCGGCGGCACGGAGGGATTGATCTGTAGGCTGAACAGCCTCCGCGGCCAATCCTTTCGTGATCAGTTCCACCGCCTGCCGGGTTTCGAGACCGTTGGTCGGTAAAACCATGTCGTACAAAGCTGCGTCCCAAGGATCTCGACAATCCCGGGCAGCTCGCACCCAGGCGGCCCGCTGCTCATCAGCCTCTAGAATCCGCCCGGCCGCCTTGGCCCGGCCCAGGCGCCGCCCGCCTCCTGCCGCCTTGATGCGATGGGCCATATCTGCAATCAGACATACATGAAGCACATGCCCTATGGTGGGGGGCAAAAGATGACTGGTTAACCCGTGCAGGGCCCATCGGGTCTCGCGGCACTGCTCGGCCAGGGCCAGCTTCAGCCAGGCCAGGCACCTCTCACGCTCACGTGTAAACGGGTTGAAAACCGATGGTTTGTTTTCAAAACATCGCCTCAACTGCTCTTCGGGAGCACCTGAAAGCGCGGAGGCCCGGGCGACTATGGTCTCATCGGTGCAAAGGGTGTAGCCGGTCTCGGAAGTAAGACCCTCCACGATTTCCTCGGCCCCGCAAAAAGCTCCGCTGAACAAGGCGACAACCGGCATGCTCTCTCCTCTCGGGTTAATGCTAAAAAGCGTCTTCGCCGTAAGGCGTCAAGCGGGACAACCTGACCTGTAGATCCCTTACTTCGGGAAATTTCTTTACAATATGGGTAATCTGGGATTTGAGCTCTCCATGAGCCGCCGGGGGGGCCTCGGCCTGAACCACCACGGCCCCTCCCTCGGCCCGGACATCAATATCAAACCGTATCTCCACCAGGGCCGCTTTTATCCGGGCCGCCAGGGTCAGGTCGGCCAGAGCCTTGCCGGAGTCCGGGGTGGGAGTGAACTGTGGCAGCTTGGCGGTTTGGCATATGAGCCCGGCAGCATCCTCGGTGGTCAGGTTCCGGATGTGGATCACCAGATCGTACAGGCTGGGATCCCAGGTATCAATGCCGTAAAGATCACGACTCCAGCGACGCCGTTGTTCATCGTCCTTCTTGATAAGTCCAAGGGCTGCTTCGCGACTGATTCCTTCCCGGTCCATCTCTTCCCGAATTCGGTCTTCAAGGTCTGCGAGGATACGGACTTTGAGCACGTGGGAAACACCGCTGACAAAGAAGTGGCCGGCCAGGCCATGGTAGACGACATTGCCCTGGCTGAAGGCCTTCAACAGTGCAGCACGGATATAGGCGATATATCTTTCACGACCCTGCCGCCCCTTAAAAATAGATGGCGCATCGTGAATTGCGCGCGTCAATCTAATCTCCGGTATATTATACTCCTTGGATGCCTCAAGCAGCACATCCCGGGAGACGCATTGGTAACCCAGTTTGGCGGCCACGCTTTCGGCGACCGCCTTTCCTTTGCTGTATGACCCCCTAGAAATGGTAATGATCGCCATGGCCCTCCTCCTTGCTGTTACACTCGGGTTCAAATTTGTCCAGGCTGTCCGAACATAGTCTCTATATCGGATTTGATCTTCCGGCGATAGTGATCCACCATGGCGCCTTTGGACATCACCATATCCAACTGACGCGTATGCATGGTCAGGTATCCCACAATGTTCAAGCGGTTCTTCATCACATCCATAGGATAATCCTCGAAACGCGCGCGGAGTGCGTCCTCGGTGACGGTCACCGTGAAACCGGCCTCTTCCAGGATGTCGGAAATCAGATGTATACGCTTGACTTTCCGGAAATCGTCGGCAGCCCCGCCTTTAAAACGGAAGATAATGTAGTTCTCCGGGACCCTTTCGCTCACATAGCTTTCCACGGTGGAAAAATGAAATCCGAAACGGGACATAAGGCTGCAATAGTTCCTGGCGATCATGAAGTAATTGCGCTCGCCGTATTGGGAACGCACTCCCGGGACCAGGGCTGTATTGCGTGTGGCCTCGAACATCACCGACAAAAACCCCTTGCCGTCGATGGGCGGCGGCCCCTGCCAGGGTACCCGGGTAATGCCCTGCCACAGAGCCAGCATGGGAATGGAGGCGATGTTTTCCAACCGCACCATTGGGCCCTCCACATCCTCGGTAAATCCGTCATCCAGGTTCAGGATCCACCACTGCATGGGCACATCGACCATCAGTTGCTTGCTGGACCGGATTGGGAAGTCGTTGTTGCGCCCGAACTCGAACATCTCATGTACAGCCTTTTCATGGCAGTATCTAATAATGTCGTGCAGGCTTTTACAGTTGGTCGGTGAAAAGGCCGGCGAATCCGGGTTGAGCAGGTTCAATGGGGCGATGTGGGGTATGATCTGTTTCAAGATCTGATACACCGGCGTACCCGCCATCACATGGCGGGGGTTGGGGCGCTCCCGGAGCAACGCCTTTACCGTACCTTCGTATATTTTCAGGTTGTCGGCGTCCACAGTCACCACTTGTCCGTCTGAAAGCCTTGCCTGAGCCCCCTCCACGCCGAACAGGGCCGGCACTCCATACTCCCTGGCCACATTTGCCAGGTGGCTGCTGATGCTGCCGTATTCGGCGATTACTGCTGCTGCACGGCTGAGAAGGACGGCAAAACCGGGCAGGGACTGCTGGATCACCATGACCTCCCCTTCGGCAAACTGCAAGGAATCGGCCTCGCGCCTTAGTACTCGAACCGGTCCGGCCCCGGCCCCTCTCCCCGCGGTCACCTGGCCCCGCAGGAGAATCGGATAATTAAATCCCTTCAAAGGGTTAACCGAGGGCTCATCCGCGAGCGCAGTTGTCTCTTGTTCCGGCACTTCCTCACCGGCCATGGTTAGTGGTCGGCACTGCAACAAGATTATCCGTCCCCCATGATCAATGGCCCACTCGATATCCTGGGGCCGGCCGCAATAGTTCTCTATGGAAACGGCCAGGCCTGCCAATGCCGCCGCCTGAACATCGTCAATGGAGGGAGTAAGGCCTTGATCTCCCAGCACTTCATTACGACATATGCCTTCCTCTTCCAGGCATTTGTAAGCCAATGTTTTGGATGCTATTTGCCTGTTATGCACAGTGTGAGGCCTTTTCCTTGAAACCACGAATTGGTCTACGGCGGAACGGCCATCCACCACCATCTTTGGTAACCCCCACACCGAGTTGATGATGACCGTATCGTCCCGACCACCCAATGGATTGCGTGTATAGATCACTCCCCCGCTGACCGCATTCACCATCTGCAGGCACCCCACACACATGACAATGTCTTCATCACGCAGGCCGCGGTGAAAACGGTACGTCATGGCGGTGGCGCTGAACTTGCCCGCCACCACCTCTTTGAAGGCCTCGATGATATGCTCGGGGCGCACATTGAGCAGGGAGCGGTACTGCCCGGCAAATGAGGCGCCCGGCAGGTCTTCGTTTACACCGCTGCTGCGTACTGCCAGTAACAGAGTTCCCTTGACTCTTGCCTGGAGACGGGTCACAGCCTCATGGATCGCCCCCTCAACGTCCCGGGGCACCTCCGCTTTCATCACCAGACGCTGCAACACCGAACTGAGTTCATAAAGCCGATCAAGGTTTTCGCCATCATGGCTCTGGATCCTCTGGTTGATCTCCTCTTGGAGGCGTCCGTGGGCCATGAATCGGTGATAGGCCTTAGCACTGATCACAAAGCCGGGCGGAACAGCCACATCCGGCTGTTTTGCGATATCCCCCAGGCCTGCCATCTTTACGCCTGCCGCTTCGGTACGGGTTCGGTCGATCTCCTCCAGATCCAAAACCAAGGCGGCTTCCGTGGCGCCGGATGCGGGCTCCAGTAAAGGGGTGATGGACTGCTGCAGGCGTCCGAAAGTGTCGTACAAGACCTGGTAACGACCCTCGGAAAGTGTATCCAGATGCTGTATGACCTGATACACATTGGCAAAGACAAGGGCACAGCGGGAGCGAATAAAGCTCATTCCGAAGCGAGTGTCCCCGGAAAGAACGCCTTCCATCTCCGTAATGGTTTTCAAGGCCTTGTCATTGGCGTTGAGCAACCGCCGGAAATGCATATAGCGCAGCTTGAACGACCGGCGCAGGGACTCATCATCCCGGCCCTCCGGCTCCCCCTCTCTTCCCCTGAGAGCCTTTACAATTTTTTGGACAAACTGCATCATACGCCCTTGAAAAAATCTAATGCCCCAGATTCATGCCCAACCCTTCGAACAGATACATGACTCCGAACCCATACCATAATGTATAAAACACATAGAAGACCAATGAAACCAATACTATGCCTATTTTATCGCCGATGTTCCGGGCCTTAATGCCGTAGTAGTTATACGAAGGTTCCACAGCCTTTGACTGCACCAGACCCACAAGCTTGGCCGCATCAAACCGTTTTTGCTTGTTCAGCTCATACTCCAGAGCCTTGAGCGCGCTCCACCAATCGTACAGAACCAGTCGCTCATTATAGCCGTATTCGGCAACTATGCGCTCGGCCTCGTTCATGTACATCGTGTCTGAATCGTCCAAGGCCTGCACCAACAAGGCATTCAGATTTCCCCTTACTACCACCTCCTCATCCTGCCCGGCCGCCATTCGGCTGCTCAGTAAACCCCTGATCCTCGCGGCCTGTTGTTCGTCCCCCGGGGTGATGGTGACGGCTAAAGCATCTCCCTCATAGGAGTCAACCGTCTCCTTGATCTTGGGGATGTAGTAGGCCGAGCCCTTTGAAATGGAATTGTAAAGATTGTCCATATACTCCATGGGATTTTGCCCTTTCATGATGGGCAGGAACAAAACCACCAAAACAACCGCAAAGCCCGCCATCAACCCCACACCCTTAAGAAAGGCTTTCTTTTGAGTATGCATGGTTATCTCTCCTGACTCTTTAATATTTCCAGGTTGGCCAAGAAGGTGCCGATCACCCAAACTCCGAACCCGCCGATAACGATGAAAAAGGCCCAGACGCCGAATACTTCAAGGGCTCGTCCCGTGGCTCCGGATATGGGCAGGATCTCCATCTGCCCGAGCTTGGCCGGCAATGCAAATATGCGGTTCACAAAACCCGCCAGCACGGCCATGGCGTAGAAGCCGCGAATGGTGATACCTTTAACCACTTTTGTTACCATGGCTCCAACCTGGATCCCCACCAGAGAGCCTATGAGCATACCCATGGCCAGGGTGTAGAAAATAAACCCGTAAACGGCATACTGGCTGATGGACGCGTAGCCCGCGGTAAAAATGATCTGGAAGATGTCGGTCCCCACAGTGGTCATGGAGGAAACCCCGAGCACATAGACAAAAATAGGAAATGTCAGAAACCCTCCGCCAACACCCATGATACCCGCCGCCATGCCGACCAGGGCCCCGCTGGCCACCAAAAAAACCCATGAGATGCTTCGTCCGCCGGGGGAGATGTCGTGATCAAAGCGAATCATCGGCGGTATTTTCACCGCCTGGATGCGATTGGGCAGGTTGCCCATTTCAGCGCCCTCATCGCGCCCTCCATGCACTGCGCAAGCCTCTTCAGTCCCGGCTATAGTACTCTTCTGGGCCTTGCGACACTTGAGATAGTCGAGCATGGCGTAGGTGCCCAAAAACCCCAGCATCAAGGAGTAGATCGTGGTTATGAAGGCATCACTCATCACCGGATTGATCTCGTAAAAAAAACGATTGATCATCCCTCCCAAAGTTGCGCCGAGAATGGCTCCGATGAGAAAGACCACGGCCAGGATGGCGGAAACATTGCCGAGCTTGCGATGAATGACGCTGCCCATAATAGCCTTGGCAAAGATATGGAAAAGGTCGGTGCCTACAGCCAGGATCCCCTTAATGCCGGCACTCATAAGGGCGGGTGCAATGACAAAACCGCCCCCGGCGCCGATGCATCCCGTGATCAGGCCGGCCCCCAGCCCGATCAGGATAGACACCAGAAAAATTCCCGAAGAATAAAACGCCGGGCTGTAAGCCTTCTTGCCGCCAAGCACATCAGGCAGCATCTCGTTGATGGGCTCGGCAAAGGCATACCCGCCTATGATCACGGGTAGAAGAAGGAGTCCCAGCAAGAAAAGGCGTCTTCGGTCACCCAAAATGGTTTTGGAAATATCGAGTTCCCATTTGGCGTGAGCAACAGCACCGGCCATCATGAATCTTCCCCACTGCTTGAAAAATCCCATTGCTTTGCTCCTTTTCAATTTACTGTTACCTGAAATCCGGGCCTGGTCAGGAATCAGCTCCGTCAGGACTGCTGCATCATCAGGGCTCTTTTTTCACAGGCATCCTGCAGCCTGAAAGACAGCTCATCGATGTCCACCGGCTTGATCAGATAATCGTAGGCCCCCTCACGAATGCCTTGAAGGGCGGCCTCGGTTCGGGCATGCCCGGTTAGAAGAACCACCTCCACCGACGTGTCGATCTTCTTTATCTCCTTGAGGGTCTCGAGTCCGTCCATGCCCGGCATCATGACATCCAGGACCACTGCCTGAAACTTTTGCGCCCGGACCAGCTCCAGGGCGAGAGCCCCATTGGACGAGATTTCAGTGTTAAATCCCCTGAGCCTGAGACGTTCAGCCAGGCTTTCCACGAATTCCACCTCGTCATCCACCAGCAGTATATTGAATGTTCCCATGGCTAATCTCCCTAACGGTATGCCGGAGCATTTTTTATAGTGAGTGCTCAGTATAATAAAAAGGCCTCCAAGCAAAAGTCAACAAAAAAATCACAGAGTCACAAAAAAAGAAGTTTTGTAAGCCGGGCAGTCAATACGGTGAAGATTTTGATTCCATACGGAGGTTGGTGGCGTAGGAGGCCGGGGTTTCCGGAGCGGAGGGTGCGGAGGAATCCCCGGCCTCCGGAGCCGGGCATAACACTGTCGGGGTGCGGGGGGGGGGC
>CAYPSZ010000121.1:0-9689 GCA_964413125.1 uncultured Desulfobacterales bacterium | reverse complement strand
CCGGCCTCCTTCCGCACCTGAAACCAGGGTCGCCAACCGGGCTCGGCCTGGATTCAGGCGCCGAACAGGTCTTGGAGCCGGCGGGCAAAGGAGAGCGGGGGGAGAAAGTGGACAGGGGTCTTCTCTATGAGGGTGTCTGCTTGGAGGGATGGGTTGACCACGATAAGGGCCTCGGGTTGGTAGGCTTGAATGAAGCTTCTGGCTGAGCGGCTCAGTTTGGGTCGGCTGTAAGAGGAAAACTTGGCCTCCACCGCGAAAAGTCTTCCTGCTTGTTCGATTACGAAATCCACCTCAGCCCCGGCTTTGCTCCGCCAGAAATGGAGACCGGCCTGGAGTGGGAGCACTTTCTTGATCTCCGAGAAGACCCAGTTCTCGAAGAGTTTGCCCCGGTCCACCCTTCGCTGGAGATCCGGGGAGAAGCTCCTTAAGAGCTGGTTTCGGACCCCGTTGTCAATGAAATGGATCTTGGGGGAGGAAGTGAGCTCCCTTCTCTTGCCCGCGGCAAAGGGCCTGGTGCGGTGAACGATGTGGCTCTCCTCCAGGATCTCGAGGTAGGAACTCACCGTGCCCACATCCACACCGCATAGAGCGGCCGGCTCAGACATTTTGACAAGGTCTCCGGTCTGGCCGGCAATAAGGCCCAGAAGCCTGCGAAAGGAGTCGATTCGCCGAATCGCATAGAGGTCGGACGCGTCCCTTAGAATCAGTGCGTCCACGAGATCGCTCAAGAGGTCGGCCTTTTGATCCTGGGCCCGGGCCAGGAATACCGCAGGATAACCTCCAAAGAGCATCAAGTGCTCGAGGCACTTGTTGCTAAGCCTTTCCTCTTCGACAGGGTTGAGGGGCCGTTGAAAACCGAGCAGCTCGAGGAGCATCAAGGGGTAAAGGGTCCGCCTGATCGCCCTTCCGGCAAGGGACTCCCGGGTCTTGCTTCTGAGGTGGAAAGATGAAGAACCGGTGACAAGAATCCGGGCGCCCGGTTTGGCGTCTACCAAGCCCTTCACAAACAGACTCCCTTCGTCCAGGTGCTGGATCTCATCCAGAAAAACCGCTTTGACAAAGGCATATCGCTCCCTGAAGAGGGCTGCGAATTCGAAAGGAGAGGCAAGGGAGCTTCGTAGCAAGGGGTCTTCAAGGTTGAGGTATAGGACCTCCGGCAGGGATTTCCGGAGAACACTCCAGATCAGGGTGGTCTTGCCCGCTTGGCGCGGACCGATCAAGAGCAGAGCCTTGTTTTTTGATGGGAGGGGTAGTCCCGCCCTGCGCTCGATGCGAGGGGAGGGGATATAGGATGCGGCGATGGCCGAGCCCTTATCCGGATCGGCAAGCCATGGATTCATTTGACTGATTCGTTCCAAGAACTCTGGGGAGTAAGTCATGATTAACCCGGCTCATAAGGATTAATAATCGAAATTAGCCGGGTTGGAGGGTTCCTAAAAGGGGGACGCCCTTTATATTTTTATATTCAGCAGGTCCACAAGCGAGTCCCCGCGTTCGAGGGCAATCTGTTCGCCTCTTTACCGTGAAAATACTCCCCTCCGTCATCCCGGACTCCGATCCGGGATCCAGTCTTTGGTCTACAGAACTGGATACCGGCTTCCGCCGGTATGACGAACGAGGAATTTTCATCCGCGGGGGTGACCAGAAGCGGGCTCCTGGTCATGTGCGTTTGGCACCCATACAGAAATATTCCCATCAAAGCAAGACCTGTGGGCAGTGTAAGTGGCCTCGCATCTATGTAAGAATATGGGTCTTTTGAAAAGGCAGCATTTTAATTGGCACGATAGTTGCTAAATGCGTCAGCCCACTATCTGCAATTACTACAAAACAGAAGAACATCCAAAAAGAAGACGATTTCCTCTTCATGACTTATTGAAGAAAAGATGGCATTTTCAAATGGCCAACTTTAGAGCAGTTTCAGAAGGGCGGTGACAACCCCGGACCACTCGGTCGGTGAGCAGCGTTATAGCACCATTGGTTTGTCTTCTCGCGAGCGCTTGCTTGTCGTTGCCCACACAGAGGAAGAACAAGTTTACGGATTACTAATGCCCGGCCGGCGACCGGATTGGCGAGAAGGGCACCACAGATTGTTTGGAGGTAATAGCCGCAGTTGTGGGCAATTTCCCTTGGACGAATCGTAAGGCGGGTTTCTCCGCCACCCGATTCGTTCAAAACTTCGCGCCTTCGCGGTTCATTCATTTTTATCTTTCCTTTCTTTCTTTTTCGTCTCCTGATGATGGATTATTTGTCTTTTCTTCCTGTTTCCGCGCAGGGCCTCGGCAAAGGCTTAAAGGGAGGCGATTCTAAGCTCGGATCTGGCGGGGCTTCGCAAGGCCTTTGACAACCTGAGAGCGGAATGAACCCTGGCGAAGATTCGGTTTGCTGTCTTGATGGGGAATGAATTTGGGATGGATCGTCAACAGCGCTATCTCCTTGACGGCGAGAGCGTCAAAAAAGCTGGACCCCTTGAAACGGGGATAGGATTCAGAGCCGGGTTGGTTCCCGATTTTCGCCCGTGTCGGAGGAAATCTGCTTTACCGGCATCTGAAATGTTCTATGAGCGCCGCACGGGTGTGATGCGTTTCTTCCACATCCCCAAGCACAAACCCGTCCGTCGCGATCCGGCTCATCACATGATAGACCGCCGCCTCTCCGCTAACCACCAATCGCGGAATGTGAAAATTGAAGGCCTCCCGCTACCCACCCGCTGCCCTTGATATCGAGTGCCTATGAATACTCCCCTTGCCACAATGCTTCCAAAAACCCCTGAAACGGAAGAACCAATATCCCTTCCATGTTGCGGGTCCTGGGTTCCAAGCTGACGCACAGGCAGCGCTTAAGCTTTCGTTCCTGAGCAAGCGCCTTCAACCCCTTGAGATCGTCCACCGAGATGTTCTCTTTGGCCTTGACCTCCACTGCCGTGTGATCGTCAATAATGAAATCCACTTCAAAACCGGACGTGGAACGCCAGAAGGAAAGCGGGGTCCCGGACACATAATCCCGGTAGCTCATCAACTCATGCATCAGGTAAGTCTCGAACCCCTCCCCGAACTCGGGCGTGTGCGGCCGAAATAACCGGCCCTGCAAGGCTGCGACCACGCCTACATCGAAAAAATAGAACTTCGAAGAGGCCAGAGGCTTCCTCTTTTTCGTTTTCCGCCAGGCCGGGAGTTCATGAAGTATCAGGGTGTCTTTCAAGACCTCGAAATACTCGTAAACGGTTGTTCGCGGGACCTGTGCGTCATTTGAGACCTTGCTGAAATTGACGATTTTTGCGTTGCACAGCCCTGCCACATTCAGAAAGCGGCTGAAGGCCGGGATATTGCGTGCAGCCCCTTCGGCGACGATCTCCTGCTGAAGATAGGACCCTGTATAGGCCTGCAGATCAGCCAACGGCTCATCTGAGAAATAGATGGACGGAATCAACCCGCACCCGATCGCACGGTTCAGATCGAATCGATCCCCCAGTTCACGGCAGGTGAGGGGATGCAGATATTGCATGCGGGCCCGGCCCCCCAGGAGGTTCACACCACCCCGCCGAAGCTTGCGGGCACTCGAACCGGTCAACAGAAAACGAATCCCCCGCTCTTCTATGAGGCGGTGCACTTCATTCAACAGATCCGGAAGGCGCTGAATTTCATCAATCACCACCACCCGGTCCTTCGGGGTAAGCTCCTCGGCGATACGCCCGGGATTGCGGCTTAACGCCAGGTAGATGGACGTGTCGAGAAGATCATAAACTCGAACGTCTTTGAGTGTATGGCGTATCAAAAAGGTCTTGCCTGTCTGACGGGGGCCCAACAGAAAAAAGGACCGTTTCCCGACCAGGGCGGGAAGGTCGACAATCCGCTCCACAAGAGGATTCGCATTGTTATTCTGCGTCGCATCCATCGTCAAATTTCATCACATATGACGAAAGGCCTGTCAACCCCCAATTTGCCCTTTGACCTCAAGGACGAGCGAAACGCCCTTCAAACAAAATCGACCTCACGTTTTTCTCTATCCCGAATATAGCGGATTTCAAAATTGCCTGTTCCGGTTTCAGTCAACCGCGCAGCCATTCGCGTGAGGCTTACGGCTATCATGTTCTCAAATACGGCTCCGGTTTCGTGGACAATGGACCAGTCCATGAAATAGAGTTTTTTTAAAGACACCTTTGCTCGCCTGCTGTTGCGCAGGCAACTCTCCACCCTGACTTTTACGCAACCTTTTGCGGATGGCCTCGACTATTTTGCAGAAAGGCTCATAATGGTCGAAAAACTATGACCGGGTCACATATGAGACGTTTACTGGAATCATACATTGTTAACGACCTGTCGAAAAAGATGGTATTCCTGACCGGAGCCAGGCAGGTCGGAAAGACATGGCTTGCCAAGGAAATCGCCGGATCAATTCCAGGCAGTGTCTACCTGAACTACGACAGCGCCGAAGACAGGGAAATCATTCGAAATGAGGCTTGGTTGGGGAAAACGCGCCTCTTGATCCTGGATGAACTCCACAAAATGAAGGGCTGGAAAAACTATCTCAAAGGGATCTACGACACCAAACCCGAGGAAATGATGATTCTCGTGACCGGCAGTGCAAGGCTCGAGACGCTTCGCAGGAGCGGGGATTCTTTGGCCGGACGCTTTTTCAGGCACCGCCTGTTGCCGTTTTCGCCGGCCGAACCGGCCGTGATTGATGAACCCTGTGACATGGAGCGATTGCTCGTCAGGGGAGGGTTCCCTGAGCCTTTCCTCGCTGAACAAGACACGGATGCCGACCGATGGCGGATGCAGTACATCGACGGGCTGATTCGTACCGATATCCTTCATTTTGAAAGAATCCATGACTTCCGGGCCATGGAGATGATCGTGGATCTCCTGCGTGCGAGAACGGGTTCGCCGATATCCTATACCTCCATATCAGAAGATGTTCAGATAGCCACCAATACGGTGAAACGATATGTTCAAATCCTCGAATCCCTGTATATCGTTTTCAGGGTACCACCTTATTCCAGGAACATGGCACGATCGATTCTGAAAGAGCCCAAAATCTACTTTTTTGACACCGGCCTGGTTCGAGGCGACGAGGGCGCGAGGTTTGAAAACATGGTGGCCTTGTGCCTGCTCAAACACGCCCATGCCCGGGTGGATCTCCTGGGGCGGCCCTGCGCCCTCTACTACCTGCGGACTAAGGATGGCGCAGAGGTCGATTTCTGCCTGGCAACGGATAGCGGGCCGGACCTGATGGTCGAGACAAAGCTGTCGGATTCCACTCCGGCCGGGTCCTTGGTCAACTACCACAGGCGTTATTACATTCCCGGCGTGCAGGTGGTGTTGAACCTGAAAAGGGAAAAGGAGGAAAAAGGAATCGAGGTTAGAAGAGGGACCGATTTCCTCGGCTCGCTAACCGCCTGAGTTGGCTGCACCTGTAGGGCGTGATGCAGAAAACCGCCTTATTCCGCATCGGGAGTTGAACGCCGGAAGGAGAGCGGCCTGCCGGACGTACTCGACTGCCACCCGGGGATCGTCCCAATTGAAATACATGACACCGAGACCTCGATCATTGAGCCGGTTTCTTGCGAACGCGGTCTTTCCCACCTGACGGGTTGCGGTGATAAAGATCATTCACAAACAGCTGAAAACACCTTGATTCATATCCAAAATAAAAATATCACCACATGAAAAACGTCATCTCTCAGTTTATCGATGATTTCCACGAACAGGGACTGCCTGCTCCGGTTCCCCGAAAAAACCGGTTTCACGGCCTCTCGGGGAAGGCGGATGTTGTTGTCGGCATGCGACGTTCTAGAAAGACTTGGTTTTGTTATCAGAAAATACAGGAACTGATCGCATAGGGGGTAGAATTTAAAAATCAGATAGGTCTCCTTCCATAATAGTTCAGGAAGGATACGGTTTTGACTTTCAGGGAGGTCTTATGAATCTACTCAAAGAGACGGCCATCGAGTCAATCAAACGCTTACCGGAAGGATGCCTCGATGTGGTCGTACAGTACCGGAGCTTGATGATCCCCGGTTTAGAGAAGTGATCTACAGGAACCATAGGATCGTCTAACGAATCATTGGGGCAGATGATCGTATTGAAATTCTTGCTGTAATCCATGGCGGGCGTGATATGAGAGCGGCTTTCCTTTCCATCGCCCCCTCGGCCTCTACCGGCACATTCGTTACAAAACCGCTCACGCCCAGGATACGTTCTTCACTCTTAAAGAAAACCCGTTCTTCACCGAGTGAACTCACAGCAGCCCATCCGCCTGCACTCCGTACTACCCGCTCCCGATAAGGTCCCAGCGCCTCCCGTTATCGATTCCCGCCTCCAAATTTTCTCATAGAATTCCGATGTGGGGACGCCCTCCGATGTGGGGACGCCCTTTATATATTTACATTCATGTGGTTGGCGCTTGACGGGAACCCGCTAATATTCCGTCAAAATCCCCTTCTAGCGAATGGGGGTTCACATAGATTGAACTCTTTTCAATCAGAATTCTCCCCCTTCGTTTCGTAAGGGGGCGTTCGGTCGCTGTTCACGTGCAGAGATGGATATGGTAGGCACTGTGTAGGCTGAGACCCATACCTGCTGCTGTACCCGGGGTCTGGTAAGGGAGCATTATTCATCTGCTGTTGGAAGCCGAAAATGCGCCGATGGTGACGGTTGTGCGGCTGGTTTTTTGACGGGATAGGTTATGTGCTTCGACCGGGACTGCATGACCGAAGCGGTCGACCCTTCCAGGATCGGTATAAATCAATTCTCTGTGGATCTGCTCGTTACCTCCCGTGCGAATATAAAGATGTAAAGGGCGTCCCCCTGCACTAGGGCGTCCCCCTGCATCTACACCTCGAGTTTTTTGCTCATTTCCCCCATGATTTTTTCCAGCCTGGATGCCTCCTGCAGAATCACTTCCACGTATCGGCTTCCTTCGGAATCGGAACCAAGGGTCCTGGCGAGCCTTGTTACAAAGCCGCCCACGGTCATGAGGGGATTTCTGATCTCATGCATAACCGCCTGGAGGACTTCGGTGGTCGTGGGTTGGCCGCTGTCAAGGGTCTCCATGGTGGGCAGTGTTGCAGGTTTCCCGGCGGCGCACTCGGCCAGCCTCTGGGAGATCTCCGTAAGCGCCGCGTTGGCCTTTTCCAGGAGCGTCACAATGTCTCCGTCACGGTCGACCTGTATCTTCAGGTGATGCCCGATCTCTTCGACTTCCTCGAAAACAAATGAAACTATGCTGTTGATGTCTTCCGTTGTGATGCCGGCGCTCGAGGCGGCCCTGGATATGGAGGCAGGAAGGTCTTCTTTTTCGGAAGTCATCATCCTGGTGAGGAGGGTGGCCACATCGCACACAAACAGGAGCGGCTCTTTGTGCACGGTTTCAATCGGGTCGGTCTTCAGTCCTGCTTCCTGGCAGAGAAGGATGTTTTCAGGGAACGCCCACCGGGATAGGACAAACTTGCCCACCTCCCTGTGGTCGATTCCGCAGGTCTCCCTCTCCCAGTCCAGGAGGCCGTGGAGATCGTCCAGGTCCAGAGGCGGGTCGGCGATGCGATCCTTGACAAAGAGGTCGTAGAAAACTAGAAGGCCTATCTCTTCAAGGAGGGCGGCGACAAATGCCTCTTCCGGATGGGCCGAACCAAGGCGAGCGGCAAGGGCCTTTGCCATCAAGGCGCGATAAAGGGAGAGCCTCCAGAATTTCTCATAGTCCATGGGTCCCTTTTTACCCATGGGGAAGGTGTCCCGCAGGGAAATGGACAGGGCCATCATCCTAACCCTGTCAAAGCCGATTTTCACTATGGCCTGGGTGAGTGTGCCCACAGGCAGGCCGGTTTTGAAAAAGGAGCTGTTGGCGAGTTTGAGAAGCCTCGCCGCGAGAGATGGGTCCCGCTCGATTACCCCCGCGAGCCTTGCGGCCGGGACGTTGTCTTGAGACGCCAGTTCAACTGCCTCCATGGCCACGGGCGAAAGTGCGGGGAGATTGTATCCGGCGTCAATCGCCGTCCTGATCCTCTCTTCATGGTAAGACAAGTGGGCGCTCCTTTTTGGCTTTATAAAATCATATCTTATCAGCTTTGCGTGCCGGAATCCAGGTTTTCCATCCATGGGCCTGGGGACGCCCTTTATATCTTTACATTTCTATATTTCTGTATTTGGCGATTTAATGTCCCCTTTCAGCTGGCGGAATGTCGTACGGCTTTACGACAAGCGCTCATGAATTGCGTTCCGAACGCCCCTTCTCCGGATAGTCAGGTGGGAAAATCAGGTGCTGTATGGTTGGTAAATAGCCAGGGACCGGGGGGGGTCATCCGGGAATTATGGGGCAGTCTATAACCGGGGACTGGAGCGCTTTCAGGGTGCGATGATCGTCAGCCTGGGGCAGGGCCTATTCCAGGTCTTCGATTCGCTCAAAGCCGATGGAGACCTCTGCGTAAATAATTGGGTTTACAGCCGTTTGAGCCCTGTCGGCAACCAGGGTCAAGGCCTTGGACGACCAGGCATACCAGTGCGGATCCTCAGTGAAGATGTCCAGCAATACGCTGCTGTCCACAAGCACATAGCCCACACTATTCCTCCCCTTGCGTGAGCGCCATGATCTCGTCCGTACTCAGGGCCACGGTGGCTTTGCCGCGCATGCGTTGCAGCAGTGTGCGACCTCTGCCGGAAGAACCTTCTCGTTTTTCCAGATAGATTCGTTCGCCGTCAAACACGAAATCAACCTCGGTTTCAGGGAGAATACCCGCCTTCTCCCGTATTTCCTGAGGAATAGTCACTTGTCCCTTTTGCGTGACGCGCATTGGGCCTCCTTTGATTCATCGTTTGTAGTATTACCTGTAATAGTAATGATAGCTATTTTGAATGTCAACGGTGAAGGGAGAAGGGACGTGAGCCCCCGCGTTCGAGGACAATTCGTTCGCCACTTTTTGGCAGAGATGCTTCCAGTCTCTACTTAAATCTTCAAATCGTTGGCCACGACGGTCATAGTCAGACAGAGTTCCGTCTTTCCCCACTAACAGATAAGACGCCTGGCGTTCAACTTCGGGTTTTGAGAAAGCTGAAGCGCTACTTGTGCGCGAGCCTGGAACCCAGGGCTAGCAACATGGAAGGGGGGTTGGTTCTGCCGTTTCAGGAGTTCTTGGAGGCATTGTGGCAAGGAGAATATTTGTAACAGCAAGAGGGGACGCCCTTTATCAAGCAATCGGAAATATAAAGATGTAAAGGGCGTCCCCCTCGGTCATCGGGCCCAGGCCTCCTCCTTGGTGAGGGTTCGCACTTGGTCCCAGGCGCGTTGGGTCCGAGCATGCAGGTTGAGCGGACCCTTTCTTTTCTCCCAGTTTCCCACGGTGGGCGGGCTCACCCCCAGGAGCCGGGCGAACCGGCCCTGGGTCATGGCGAACCGCTTTCGCAGGCGGGCTACGTCTTTGCCGGTGACGCCCCGGTCCGTGGTGTCCGCTCCCTCATTTTGACGGTGGCTTGCGGCCTGTGGTTTCGGCCTCCCTGCGGCACGTTCGACAGGTGCCTTTGTCTTCTTCCTACGGCGGGCCGCTGCAAGGCGCTCACCCAGAGCTTTTTCATGTTTGAGGCCGCCTTTCCCGGACCGGGGGGATGGTTTTGTCTCGACAGCTTCTTGGCCCGCCGATGACTCATCTGCCGGAGCCTCCTCCGCCATGTCGATTCCGAACATCTCCGACAGATCTCCCT
>CAYPSZ010000120.1:0-16350 GCA_964413125.1 uncultured Desulfobacterales bacterium | reverse complement strand
ATGAAGTAGACCGCTCTTCCTATTTTGTGGGCAAGGCTAGAGAGAGCTTTTTTTGTCGTTTGACTCCTTCAAGCGCTTGACGAGCCTGGCATAGAAGGCAAAGTCCTGGACAGACGGGAAGCGGTTGATGTTCTCGATTTCGTAGAGGGTGACGAGTCAAGGATTTTACGATGCCGGGGATGGTCTTGAGCAGGGTGTAGGCCACCGGGAGAGAAGATGCTGATTGGGGTATTCCCTACTGGAGGACGTTGAAGACGGGCGGCTACCTGAATGAAGAATTCCCTGGTGGAGCTGAGTCACACAAGGCCTTGTTGACAAAGGAACGATTCAAAGTGGCCATCGGGGCCAGAGTAATCAACCGAACCGCAGTGGTACGTGATCCGTATGCCCGGCGGTGTGGGAGGGGGGAGGCCGTGGGTTTCCTCCCTATCCCGATTGGCCCCAAAAAAATTCTTGACCGTTTCGCTCATGGGGGCTATACTTAGGATATACATTATAAGGAGGTGGCCAAATGCATGCCAAAATTCAGAAATGGGGAAATAGCCAAGGGCTTCGTCTTACAAAGAGCCTGCTCGCTGATGCGCAACTTGGAGTTGGTGACGAAGTGGATATTAGTGTTAAAGACGGTATTATGATTGTCACCCCTGCCAAAAAGATACGTGGTAAGCATAACCTTAAGGATCTCGTTGCACGTATTCCTGAAAATTACAAAACCGGGGAAGTCGACTGGGGTGAGCCGGTTGGCAAGGAGGACTGGTAAATGGCTGCTTATGTCCCAAAGCAAGGGGACATTATCGCAATTACATTTGATCCAGAATCCGGCCATGAACAGAAAAGTCGACGGCCTGCTTTGGTAGTCAGCAAGGATCTGTTCAACCGAAGCACAGGTCTGGCTATCGTCTGCCCAGTTACGAACACAGAGCGTGGTTTCCCCTTTCACGTCCCTATTCCGCGTGACATTAAGCCGACAGGTTTCATTATGGTTGAGCAAGTTAAATCTGTTGATTTTCGTGCACGTCGCGCCAAGCGAATCGAATATGGCAGTGATGAGCTTCTCTCTGAAGTGCTGTCCATCTTGGATGCTTGCATCTATTGAGAGTCCAACAAGCAGATTAACTCAAACGCAAATTCCGCAGGCGCTCCATTTGCGCTGGTTATTTGCACGTTGGGCGCTACAGGAGAGAGAACAATGCTCTTTGGGATTGCACTTAAGGCACTGTCTGTATGGGCAGGCATTATGATTTTGGCAGTGCTTAACTGGGCGCTCCGGGAGGCCATTCTCATCCCTAAGCTCGGCACCGCAGTTGGCCTTGTATTGAGTGGCGTATTTCTGGCGGCGCTCATCTTGGTCGTGGCTTACCTGTCGTCGCCTTGGCTTGGTGCTCGCCGTTCCGTTGAGTTCGTTGGAATTGGCTTAGGCCGGCTCGCACTTACGCTCGTCTTCGAATTCTCGCTTGGTCTGTGGCAAGGCAAGTCCTGGCAGGTCAGGGGTTTGGCGTAAAGTCGGTAGCTGGGGCCGGCTCATTTCTTTCCAGCTTTTCCTTTCAGCCTGGAGATGTATAAGCCTTTTTATTACGTAGGCGTTTGGGGACCGGCCATTGCCGCCTTGATCGTTATTGGCCATCATAACGGTCTGTCCGGAATCAGGGCCTATGCAGGACGTATGCTCGATTGGCCATCGGGCTTCGTCTGGGTGAACCGGAAGAGGCGTCCCCCATCCTTGACATATAAGACGCCATTACCTATGATTTTCAAAGAAGGGAAGTTTTGTCACCTGTTACCTCACCTATAACCCCAAAAGGGCTTCTTGCCGGGAAAGAAGATCAGATATGCGTCGACTCAATCCCCAGCATGTTCGGGCGGTGATGGAAAAAGTCAACGCCTGCCCGTTTTTCGAGCTGATGTCCATGCGCCTGGAATCGTTTGCCGAAGGAGTTTCTCACCTGGCAATCAATCTTCAGGAAAAACACCTCCAGCCGTATGGTCTCGTACACGGCGGGGTGTGCGCCTCGATTATGGATGCCGCAGCCTTCTGGGCCGTTTACGCAGACGTGGCCGAAGGAGCCGGTTTGACCACCATCGATATAAAAGTCAACTACCTGGCTCCGGTTTCCGAAGGTCAACTGGTGGGAAGGGGCCGCTCCATCAAAGCAGGCAGGAGCATCTGCCTGGGACAAGCCTCCATAGTAGACGGCACAGGACGCCTGCTGGCCCATGGAACGGCCACTATGATGGTCCTGCCTGAACTCACACTTGAAGGGCAATCCTCCCTGCCCCCCAAATTCCTTCCTGAATAGGGGCCGACCGGAAACAGCCCTCTTTTGAGAAGAGATGGACCTGTGGACAGGCAATACAAATAACCCTGAGAAAGGAGTGATACCATGACCGAATATCTGATAGTGGGGAACGGCGTGGCCGGGACCACGGCTGCGGAACACATTCGCAAGAATGACGGCGACGGTCCCATTACAATAATAACCGATGAAGATCTGCCCTTTTATTGGCGAATCCAGTTGAATGAACTGATCGCCGGAGAAAAGACCGAACAGGACCTGGTGGTGAAAGACGAGGCGTGGTATCAGGGGCAGCAAATCCAGCTCGAGTTGAACACCCGTATCACGGGCGGTGACCCGGGCAGGAAAACCCTGGAGTCTGAGAGTGGTAGGACTTATGCCTATGACAAGCTCTTGCTGGCGACCGGCAGCCGCTCCTTTGTCCCTCCCATAAAGGGTTCCGACAAGGCAGGTGTGTTCACCCTTAGAAATGTGTCTGATGTGAGGGCCATAAAGGATCATGCTGGAAAGTCCGATAATGCGGTGTTGATCGGCGGAGGTCTTTTAGGGCTTGAAACGGGTCATGCGTTTGCCAAGCTTGCAAAAAAGGTGACGGTTGTCGAGTTTTTCCCCAGGCTGCTTCCCCGCCAGCTCGATGATGAAGGAGCCTCCCGTCTTCAGATTCTTCTGGAGGGTATGGGCTTTGAGTTCCGTCTTGGAGCCAAGACCCGGGAGATATTCGGAGGTGATTCAGTGGAAGGCGTCATGCTGGAAGGTGGTGAGTCCTTGGATACAGGCATGGTAATTGTCTCGGCCGGTGTCCGCCCCGCTCTTGAGCTTCCCAACGCCCTGGGTCTTGAGACCGATAAGGGGGTTAAGGTGAATGAGCGTCTCCAGGCCGGGAGGCCCGAGATTTTCGCGGCGGGCGACCTGGTGGAATGGAAGGGCATGCCCTATGGAATATGGCCCGCAGCCATGGAGCAAGGCAAAATAGCCGGCGCCAACATGGCGGGTGGAGACCTGACCTATGAGGGCACCACCATGGCCAACACCCTCAAGGTGGTGGGCATCGACTTGGCCTCGGCGGGTGAGATCGATGTGGAGGGCGAGCATGATTCCAGAAGCCTCCATACCGAACGAGTCTACAAGAAAGTGGTGTTCGAAGGCAACCGGATCATAGGCTGTATTATGCTTGGGGACACCAAGGGATTCAACCGCATCACCAGGGCAATGAAAGAGAAAGAGGATATATCGGGCAAAATGGACCTTGTCATCGTCGATTGGGCCTCCTGAAGATGAGGAGATGACCTGCCCCATCGCCTTTTAGGCTTTACCATCTCTTTTAAACCGGGCATCATGCCCTCTTTGATCCAACGGGGTCGTCTTTGCAAGCAGGCAGGGGCGGTCGGGGACATGGAGGGTATGAAACGCTGGTCCGGAAAAAACGGGTACCGGGAAGTGCTGGCCATCAGCTTGCCGCTGGTGGCCTCCATGGGGTCCATCACCCTTATGCAGTTCACGGACCGCATGTTCCTGGCCAACTATTCCGTGGATGCCATTGCAGCAGCCCTGCCGGCAGGCATTGCCTCGTTCACCTCCATCTCCTTTTTCATGGGGGTGGCGGCATATTCCAATACTTTCGTGGCCCAGTACAGCGGTGCCGGCGCCCTGAACCGTGTGGGGGCGGCCCTGTGGCAGGGTATCTATTTTGCGCTGATTTCCTCCCTTATCCTGGCTTCTCTGAGATTCGCAGCCGTTCCTATCTTCGACCTTATAGGTCATTCCCCGCATATCAGAGAACTGGAGGTCACATACTTTTCCATCCTCACGCTCGGGGCCGGGCTGGTGGTGATGGGTTCGGCCATGGCATCTTTCTTTACGGGCAGGGGCCTTACTCGGGTTGTCATGGTGGTGCACATGATCGGTGCCGCTGTGAACATCCCCCTGGACTACTGCCTGATAAATGGACCGGGACCTTTTCCGGAACTGGGCATTGCCGGGGCGGCCGTGGCTACTGTGACGGCATACGCCCTAATAGTGGTGATCCTGGGAATTCTCATATTTGGAAAGGTCAACCGGAAGGTCTTCGGGACCTGGCCCAGGAGGGCCTTTGACCGTGATCTGTTCGGCCGCCTCATGCGCTTTGGTGCACCCAGCGGTGTCCAGTTCTTCATGGAGATCTTCGCAATCGCGTTCTTTATACAGATGCTGGGACGCCTGGGGGACCTGGAACTGACCGCCTCCAACATCGTGCTCTCCATAGAGACCCTTTCTTTTCTTCCCATGGTGGGCTTTCACATAGGCAACGCTACCTTGGTGGGGCAGGCCATCGGCAGGGGCAGGCCCGAAGATGGAGAATATGCAACCACCAGCGCTTTTCATATAACCCTGGTTTATATGTGTTGCTTGGCCGTTTGTTTTGTGGGAGCTCCGGAGTTGCTGCTTAGGCTGTTCAAGGCGGGGCACCACAGTGAAGCGGAATTCGCGGAAATAATGAGACTCGGTGTGCCCCTGATGCGCTTTGTGGCACTCTACTGCTTGTTTGACTCATTGAATCTGATATTCTCCAGCGCACTTAAAGGGGCGGGCGACACACGTTTCATTATGTGGACCATTGGCGTCCTTTCCATTGGAGTCATGATCGTTCCTGTTTATGCGGCGGTGGAGGTTTTCGGCGCCGGCGTCTACACGGTGTGGGTCCTGGCGACTTTCTATATCTGCGGTCTGGGCGTGGCATTCCTGTTGCGATACCTCCACGGGGACTGGAAGCGGATGCGGGTTATCGAGACAGGGCCGGTCCATATCAAGTCTCAGGTCCCGGAGCCGATGTAGGCCCCGCTTTCGAACAAGCCTTCCTCCACGCGCCCGTCAGGGTGGAAAAGCGTGCCCTGTCCATGGAAAACGTCGTTCTTGAATTCACCGGCGTATTCTGTTCCGTCCGGCGCTTTGAGGCGGCCCCTTCCCTCCATGCGGCCGTTTACAAACTCCCCCTCATACACGACTCCATCGTCAAAGCTGTAGGTCCCCCGACCGTGTCGCTCTCCGCCGGTCATTTCGCCGTCATATCGGGAGCCGTTGGGAAATAGGACGGTCCCCCGGCCGTGCTCTATGCCGTCCATAAAACCACCGGTGTATTCGGTGCCGTCAGGTCGTATCATGGTCCCATGCCCGTGAAAGGCATCTCCCTTGAATTCGCCTTTATAGATGATACCTTCGGACCCGTGGAATTCCCCTTGACCCGACATCACTCCATTTTGGAATTCACCCTCGTACACGGAGCCGTCCTCAAAGACGAGTTTTCCCTTTCCGTGCATTTTACCATCCACAAACCCGCCTGTGTAAACGGACCCGTCAGGGTATGTCAAAACGCCTTGCCCGTGCTCGACGTCGTTTCGAAACTCCCCTTCATAGCGTGACCCGTCCGTCATCTCAACCACGCCGTATCCGTGGGCATTGCCGTCCTTGAAGTCTCCTTCATATATGTAGGACCCGTCTTTAGTGATGTAGCGCCCCCGGCCGGTGATTTGATCGTTGCTGAACTCCCCGGTATATACTCCTCCGTCCTCAAACGTCAGAACTCCCTGCCCGTGTTTGACGTTGTTCTGAAACTCGCCTTTGTAATGCGTCCCGTCGGAGTGGACCATTACTCCTGTTCCATGGGCCTGGCCGTTCTCGAATTCGCCTGTGTAGCTGGCTCCGTCCGGGGTTTCAAGTGTCCCGGTTCCCGATGCCTTGCCATCCTTGAAGCTCCCTTTGTAGATGCTGCCGTCCGTGTATCGAATCACTCCTTCACCGTTTATACAGTCCCCTTCCAGGCAGTCGCCGGACGCCATGTATGGAAACATGAGCATCACAGCGAAGAGACAGAGAAAAGCCTTGATTCGTCCCATGAATTGCTTCCTCCTGATGCAATGTTTGTTCAATTACAATGAAATACTTTAAACCTGGTGTCGGTTCGAGGTGTCCGGCTGCGCGTTCCGGCTGATGCCGAGGGCCGCGCAAAGGCGGCCGTCCAGGTATGAGTATCTCTTTTCGGTCCTGTTGTTGTTTACGGCTATGGCCAATGCCTTGGCCGCGCCCACGATTACCACGAGCCTTTTCCCCCGGGTCAGGGCGGTATAGACCAGGTTCCGTTGGAGCAGCATGTAGTGCTGCGTGAGAAGAGGAATCACCACCGCGGGATATTCCGACCCCTGGGACTTGTGCACTGATACTGCGTAAGCCGGCACAAGTTCATCCAGGTCGTTAAAGTCATAGGGCACGGATCGTCCATCAAATCTCACCAGGGCTTCACGGGTCTCCAGGTCCAGCTCTCCGATACGGCCGATATCTCCGTTGAAGACCTCCCTGTCGTAGTTGTTCCTGATCTGCATGACCTTGTCACCAACCCTGAAAGAGCGACTTCCCCTTGTTATGGAATCGCTTCCCGGGTTAAGGGCCTCCTGAAGGACCCGGTTGAGGTTTTCCGCACCCACCGTACCACGGTGCATGGGGCAGATCACCTGGATATCGTCCACCGGGTCCAGGCCGAAGCGGGCAGGGATGCGTTCCCGGACCAACTCCTGAATTATCCTGATTACCTGTTCGGGGTCCTCCTGCCGGATGAAGTGAAAGTCCTCATCAGGTCCGGCCCCCTTGAGGGAAGGCATTTCACCGTGAAGGACCGCATGGGCGTTGACTATGATGCGGCTTTCCCTGGCCTGGCGGAAGATACGGTCCAGTATGACCACCGGCAAGGTCCCCGAACCAATGATGTCCCTGAGTACGTTCCCGGGCCCCACCGAAGGGAGCTGGTTAACGTCGCCCACCAGGATCAGCGTGGCCGGGGGCGGAATGGCCTTGATCAGGTGGTGCATGAGGATGGTGTCGATCATGGAGGCCTCGTCCACCACCAGAAGGTCGCATTCAAGGGGAGACTTCTCGTTTCTTTGAAATCCGCCTTTCTGCATACTGAATTCCAGCATGCGGTGGATGGTTTTGGCCTCGACCCCTGTGGCCTCGGCCATGCGCTTGGCCGCCCGTCCGGTGGGAGCCGCCAGAAGGATCCGGATTTTCAGCTTGGAGACAATTTGAAGCACCGCGTTTATGATGGTGGTTTTGCCAGTGCCGGGCCCGCCCGTGATGACCATGGCCTTGTGTTCGAGGGCGGAACATATGGCTTCCGACTGCTTTTTGGCCAGTCTTATGGAAAGCCTGTCCTGAACCCACGCCAGAGCCTTGTCCGTATCAACGCGCCGTATAGCGGACCGGGATCGCAGAAGCGCCGCCAGGCGCGATGCTATGGAAGTCTCCGCCGTGTAAAAGGGCGCCTGATATACGGCCTTTTGCTTTTCCCGGAAAGGGTCCACCCCCTGCCTCAGATCATCCAGTATGATACGCCTTTCCAGGCTTATGGCTCCTATGGCACGGGCCACGTGCTCGTCGGGTACGTCCAGGATCTCCCGGCACTTGCCGATGAGAGGCCCATACGGATAATACACGTGACCTTCGTCCGCCATTCGGTTCAGTACATAAAGAATGCCCGCTTCCACACGGACCGGAGAGTCTTTTGAAAAACCCAGTTTCAAGGCTATGCGGTCCGCTGTTACAAAACCGATGCCGAAGATATCCGTAGCCAGCCTGTAAGGGTTCTCTTTGACCACCGCTATGGATTCATTGCCGTATTGCTTGAAGATTCGGGTGGCATAGGCTGAACTGACCCCGTGGGCCTGAAGAAAGATCATCACCTCCCTGATCTCCTTTTGATCCTCCCAGGCCCTGCGGATCATCTCGATGCGTTTTTCGCCGATTCCTTCCACTTGGGCCAACTCATCTATGCGGTGGTCAATGACCTCGAGGGTTTCATCACCGAAGAGCTTGACGATCCGGCCAGCCATGACGGGACCTATACCTTTGATCAGGCCGCTGCCCAGGTATTTCTGGATGCCTGAAATGCCGGCAGGCTTAAGGGTGCTGTATTGGTGTATCTTAAACTGTCTCCCGTACCGGGGGTGCATGGACCACTCACCCGTCATGTGGAGGACTTCGCCAGGGACCGGGCCTGCAAGATTTCCCACCACGGTGACCGAATCCTTTTCCCCCGGCACGCGGACACGTGCTATGGTATAACCGTTTTCATCGTTGGTGTAAGTGAGGCGTTCTATGTGCCCCCGCAGTTCAGCCAAAACAATGTTACCCCCGCGCCGGGTTGGATCCTGCATCTCATCAGCAGTTCATAAAGGTTAAAAGTGACTTTGCCGGTCGCCCGTCAGGCCGACCCCAGTCTACAGCCGGAGGTCTCCATGGCAAGAGAAATCAGGGTTTGTATGGGGTTAAGGCGTTTGCCAGAGGGCCTCCTTCAGCCCGGAACTCCTTTGTATGCGGCGGGATATTGCGACCCTCAAGACGGCTTCAGTCCCCCAGAGATCAACAAAGCTCCTGGCACGGGTGATGCCGGTGTAGAGCAGCTCTCTTGTAAGAACCGGGGAAGGGCGATCTCCCAGGATCAGGAGCACATGATCGAATTCCGACCCCTGGCTCTTGTGAACCGTCATGGCAAAGGCGGTTTCATGCTCCGGAAGGCGCATGGGGTGGATACTGCGAACGCCTCCACCGGCGTCCGGAAAACAAGCATGCAGTTCCCCACTTCCATCCTTTGGTAAGATGATTCCAACATCTCCATTAAAGAGCTGAATTTCGTAGTCGTTGCGTACGACCAGGATCGGACGACCTGCATACCACGGCCCATTGGGTTGAATAAGCCCTTCGGAAGCAAGGGACCTTTCAACTATACGGTTGATTTGTCTTACGCCGTAGGGCCCTTCACGCAGGGCGGATAGGATCCGAAATCTTTCAAGGGCCTGGAGCGCCGGCACGGGATCCGTCTCCTGAGTAATACTATCGATGAAATCACGGGCATGTTGTTTGAGGGCGAAACCCAGCCTGCTTTGATCCGGAAGAGAGGACAGGCGTATGTCCCGGAAGGATCCGTCCTTGAGCATTGAGATCACGGTGTTCACTTCGCCCAGGTTCACAAGGCGGCTAACTTTACCGAGTCCGGAATGGCCGTGAAAGCGATAGCTTTTTCTGAGAATTACGATGCTGTCCTGTATGGGTAAGGCCTTACGAGAATCCCCGGACCCGGGGACGGGATGACCGGTCGCCTTCTCCAGCAGTTTCTGAAAACCCGAAGAAAAACCGACATATTGCTCTCTTCCGCAGATGTCTCCCAGCACCGACCCGGGATCCACAGAAGCAAGCTGGTCCATGTCTCCCACAAGGATGAGCCTTGCATGGTCCGGAAGTGCCTGGACGAGTTTGGACATGAGGGCCATATCCACCATGGACGCCTCATCCACAACCATGACGTCGATCGGGAGCTTATGCTCGGCATTGTACCTGAAATAGGGTGAACCGGAAATGGTCCCCAGGAGTCGATGAATGGTTGAGGCCTCAGTTGGAATAAAAGACGCTTTTGTCTCTATGTTCAAAAGGGCCTCCATTGCTCCACGGACAGCCTCTCCCAAACGGGCCGCGGCCTTCCCGGTGGGCGCGGCCAGGGCGATCCTCAGGGGACGGTCTTTTTTGCCGTACGTATCTTGAAGCAATACAAGAATCTTGGCGATTGTTGTGGTCTTCCCGGTGCCCGGTCCGCCGGAAATCACCATGAAACGGCGGAGAACAGCGGCACAGGCGGCTGTTTTCTGCAGGTCCGGCTCTTTCTCCCGGCTTTCTTCGGGATAAGGGAAGAGGCCTGAGAGCGACACACTGAGCGACTTTACGTCGGGAAGCGGGGGTTCCTGCGAAACAGCATTGCCGACCCACCCGGCAAGCGTTTCCTGGTAAGCCCAGTATCGATGAAGGTACAGGCGTGCTTTCTTGTCGAGCACCATGGGTGTGAAATCACCAGGCCGGCCCACCACAGGGGTCAGCGCGATCCGGCCGGCCCATTGGTCGGGCGCTGGAAACTTCGAAATGCCGGTCGGCTCTCCCTCCGGGAATATCGTCTCCCGGGCCCGCCGAAGATCAAGACACACGTTTCCTTCCCGTGTGGACCGGCTGGTCAGTGCCGCTGCCAGAAACAACTCCTCCATATCCTGCGCCTGGGCCAGCTTTGCCATGAGCCCGGCGAAACGGATGTCCAGCCCGGACACCACGCCATGTTCCTGGAGTTTGTCGAGAATGTGATGGCTTGGGAGTTCCATGGGCGTATTCAGACCTCTTATTGGAGTCATGTCCCCTTGTTGCCCGCGCACGGCCGCAGAGACAAAAGGGGAAGTAGGATGTGAGCCGGCTACTCACAGTCCGGCATCAAAGCCTTTCTCAGGTCACGAATGAGGGGCTCGGGAGGCATGTTACCGAAGACTCCGGATCCTGGTCCCCGGGCGGGATCCACCCCCCGGAGAAACACGTAATAGACACCCCCGAAATGGGCGGCGTATTCGTAATCCTTGACTCTCATGGAGAGATATCTATCCACGGCCAGGGTGTAAAGGATGTACTGAAGCTCGTAAAGACCGCTCTCCATGGCCATTGCTATCCGGTCCCTGCTATAGTCGTCCATTGACGGGCCCAGGTCATTGGATTTCCAATCAACTATGTACCATTGGTTATTGAATAGAAAGACCAGATCCACAAATCCGCGCATGAAGCCGCGGATGGGTGAGAACCTAAGGCGGCCGATTTGCTCAGGGAGGGATTTCATGGGCATACCTCCGGTATGGGGAAGGATGACTTCTCCCAACAGCTCGGGTGTGACCGGATTCAAGGGGAAGAAGAAGGAGAGCTCATTCAGCCGGTCTTTCTTTGGGATGTTGTCCAGACGAAGGTCTCTACGCTCCGGATCAAGGGGTGTGGAGATAACATTGGACACCATAGAGCGAACGGTCTCTTCCAGGGCCGGATCAAAACCATAGTACCTGAGACCCTCCAGGATGGCCTCGGACCGTGATGACGGGTCCGCATCCATGAAGTCCAGGGATTCCATTATGGCGTGAAGACATGTGCCTGAACGTGTCCCTCCGGGGAAACCCTGAAGACCGGCGGGTTCCCCGGGGCCGGGTGCTTCCTCCGCCCGGCCGTCCGCCTCTGGCGGGAGATGAGTTTGAGAATCATAATCAGGGGTCTCACCTGCATGTAGACGGTTGGAGATCAGCGACGAAAAACTGGCGATACCCCAGGACCGGTCGATCCCCTCTCTGAGGCTCCTGGCGGAGAGGTCCGGAGAAGTTGCGGGTCTGAGTGGTGGAAGGATTGGAGTTTCTTTAGGGAGTGGCACAACATGAATTGATTCGTTGGAGGCATCTCTAAGAATCTCCAGATCAGCGGACATGTCAGGCTCTTTTTCGCATCCTGGGTCGCGCATGTGAAACAGGTACGCCGGGGCGGAGGTTTCAGCCTTGTTAAAGGGGCCCCAGACCGTGTAGCAGCGGTTTCTGGCCCGGGTGAAGGCTACGTAGAGAATTCTGAGATTTTCTGAAAGGATTTCCTGTTCAGCCAGCTTGACATGAAACTCCCTTTGGGAAAGAGGGGATCCTAGATCAATGGTCAACCGCGAGCGGCCTTTTCTGTCATGAAAAACCACAGGGCCCTTCGGGTCACGGATTCCGGATCCCTCCCATATAAAGGGACAAAAGACCACCGGATATTCCAGGCCCTTGCTCTTGTGGATGGTTATCAGTTTGACCAGGTTACGATCGCTTTCAAGACGAAGGGGCTGTTCTTCCGTACCGCGCGTCCCTGGATCCCGTTGCTCGTGAAGCCACTTGACCAGGCCTTCCATTCCCAGGCTTCGTTCTGTTTCGGCCTGGTGTAAAACCTCGGAAAGATGTAAAAGATTGGTGGCCCGCCGCTCTCCGTCAGGCAGACCCAGAAGCCTCGTCAACACCGACTCCCCCCTCAACAGCTCCCTGAATGCCTGGAAAAACCCCTTTTGGCTCCAGGCCTCATGATAGGAGTGGAATCTCATGATCAAGGCTTCCCTTGGGGAATCATCCGAGAAAAGCGCCTCGAGGGAAGGGCCGTCAATGCCGAGTGCAACCGTGGTCAGGGCGGCCTTTAGAAGCCCTCCGTTCTCAGGTTTCGCCATGGCGCTCAGAATTCTAAACATCTCTTCGGCTTCGTTTGTGTCGAAAAGGCTGCTGGTGGTGTAAAGGACCGAGGCGACACCCCTGCCGGCCAGCACCTCCTGCATGATACGGGCCTCGTCGTTGGTTCGGAGCAGCACGGCTATGTCTCCTTCCCGAAGGGGAGTCTCTCCGATCAAGGCCTTTCCCGAACGCCCTTCAGCCACCAGGCGGACGACCTCGGATGCAACCGCTTGTGAGATGATCTCCCTGCCCGTCTTCTTGGTGATTTTTCCTCCTGACCCTCCGGAATCCTCGACCCGGGCGAGCCATATTTGAAAAGGGGCTTCGCTTTTGTTGTCTATCCTGAGGGCGGGAATATCTCTTTCACCGATGGCCGGTTCCACCTCGTGAAAGGGGATTTCTTCCAGGGCGAAGGGATTCCAGTGTCCCGTAAAAAGGGTGTTGACGGCCTTTACCAGCGCAGGCTCTGATCGATAGTTCTTAGGAAGGGTGTAGCGGCGGCCCGCCTCGCGTGCGGCTTCCATGTAGGCGAACACGTCGGCGCCTCGAAATCCATAGATGGCCTGTTTGGGATCCCCTATGAGAAAGAGCGGTGAGCGGTTTTCTCCGAAGACCCGTTTGAATATACCGTACTGAACAGGATCCGTGTCCTGGAATTCGTCTATGAGGGCGGCTCCGTAGCGGGATCGAAGAGCAGAAGCCAGCAGATCCCCGTTTTTGCTTGAAAGAGCATCAAGCACATTTCGAAGAAGGTCGTCAAAGCCCCTGGCGTTCCACAGGGATTTTCTTGCTTTCAGTTCGGTCTCCAGTTCATGGAACAGGCGGACTTTCGATCCCAGTATATTCCGGTCGAATGCGCGGCAAAGTGACTCTTGCTTCTCCAGAAGGGATTCACACAGGTCGAAAAACAAATGCCGGGGGGGTGAGTGGTCCTTCTTGGTCGCCTTGGTTATTTGTGATGAGGCGAATTTATCGAATCCCTTGAAGAGAAGAGGATCATGCCTGCCGGGAACCATGTGGGCGTTCATGGCGTTGATCAATTCATGCACAATTTTAGGACGGTACTTGTTTCTGTTCAGAGCTTTGTCCTGCTCTAGGATCGCTGTAATCTCCCGGCGCGATTTCGGCCATGCTCGGGCGGCCTCTTCAAAGGCTTGCCGGAAAAGCACTTCCTCTTTCCCTGTTTCCTGAACCTCGATTTGGGGCACTATATGCGGCTCCAGGAAACCCTTATAAGTCCGTAAGAGGTTCAGGAGGGCTTCGGGTGTGAGCCCGCTGGAGAGTGCATACGCGGCGAAAAGATGAGATGCCGCGGAGACCTCACGACGCCAGAAATCCGACACCACTTCACGTTTGAGTGTTTGGACGTCCGTAAGGAGCGCCGCGTCAAAAGGCGCCCCGCTCTCAAAGGCGTGTTCGGTCAGCACACGCATGCAGAAACCATGAATAGTGAACACCGCGGCCCGGTCAAAGTCACAAAGCGCCTGCTCCACAAGGGCGTATGCCCTTTCCTTTTGCTTTGTATCAGAGGCAAGGGCATCCAGGAAGGAGTCGCGGGTCTGTTTTCCGGAAAAGGCGTCCATGGCGTTTCTGAGGCCTTTGCGCACCCTTTCCTTGAGTTCGTTGGTGGCCGCCTCGGTGAATGTGACAGTGAGAATTCGATCAACCGGGAGCCCCTTTTCAACCAGGAGGCGTATGAAGAGGGCCGTCAGGGCGTAGGTTTTGCCTGTGCCTGCACTTGCTTCGATAAGGTTTGTTCCCTCGAGGGGAGAGCGCAGAATATCAAAGGAGTCAAATCGTTTCATGAGCGCATCTCTTTGGAGTCTTCAGGCCGCACCGCTCTCATTATCCATGACGGGTCTCAGGACATCAAGGGACGTCCGGGAAAAGGCCTTGGTATCAATGGGGTTCCGTTTGCGGAAGCAGAGCTCCATATAGGGGTCTTCCTTCTCCCCCCTGGAAAAATTTGTTCCATCCCAGACCTGCAGGGCCTTGAGGATCGCTTTCCGGCCTTCCAACTTTTCTTGAACAACGGCTCTTGCGTAGGCCCATGAAGAATCGGGGAAAAAGGGAAGAGGACGGCGAAGCCCTTCCTTGTAAAGCTTGAGAAGCTTCAGCAGGAGCGCATGCGCGTCAGACACCCGACCGAAGGCGACCATTTCCCAGGAAGTCTTTTCCCTGGACGCACCCAGTCCGATGATAACGCTTTGCATGGCTTCCCGGGGAACGGCTTGAACAGCGTTCAGCACCAGATGGCGTATCCAGCCGTTAAGGCGATCCTTGGTCTTAATGGTTGCAAAGCGCCGGTGAACCAATCCTGAAGCGGGAGAAACCTCCAGATGTCCGGTCAGGCGGAATTCCCCCATATCGAGGTCCACATCCACTTCTTTTAGTGGATCCACCGCTGCGAAGGGCTCGGTGTGTTCAACAAAGGTCGCGGCTTCCCGGGCCAGCTCTTCGAACAAGACCTTACCTGCAGTACCCAAGGGTATAGAACCCGAGGCCTTGGCGGGTTCGTATGCTTCAAATGGATCTTGACCCTTGCGGCAGAGTTCCACCAGGCTTTGGCCCAATGTGTAGCGTTCAAGCTTTTGTATGGAAAATGGTTCCGTATCTTCGGGCAAGCCTTCGGGTGTTTCCAGGATTACGCCCAGCCGACGTCTCATGAGAAACTCGCATGGATTCCTGAAAAACCGTATCAGGTCTTCAAGATCCACGGTGTTCCACTCGGGACCCGGCTCGGAAAGATCTTGAGGGAAAAACGGTGGAATTTCCCGCTGCTCACCCACAAGGGCCCTGGCGGCCCGGAGGTTTTCTTCAAAGTAGGAGTATAAGCGGGATTCGTTTCCGAGGAAATACTCGGGATTGAATGGTTGCAGGAGATGCCGGACCACGATTCTATCCGTAATGGATTCACCGGGCATCTCAAACCCCTGCTGAATGGTTTCCAAGAGTTCGGTTACAAGGGGAGAGGGAGGCACAGAGGAGTTGTCCTGAAGGCTTTGGCCCACGTAGCTGAGATGAAGATGGTCTCGGGCCGAAATAATCATTTCGAGAAAAAGGTAGCGGTCGTCCTTTCTCCGAGAGCGGTCGCCGGGCCTGGGATGCCTGGCAATGAGGTCGAATTCCGGGGACCTGTGAGTCCTTGGAAATGCGTCATTGTCCAGACCCAGGCAGCAGATTACACGAAAGGGGATGCTTCTCATGGGCAGCATGGCGCAGAAGGTGACTCCGCCGGTCATGAAGCCGAATCCCAAGCCTTCCCCCTGGATCCTCCGCTCCAGAAACCATCTTACTGCATCCAGGTGCAACTCCGGACACACGCCGGGGCCTTCCGGGTCCGAGGCCTCGATGAGTTCGGCTGTGGCCCGGCGAAGAACGGACGCTTCACGTTCTCCGTTTTCATCGGGAGCAAAAAAACTCTCCAGGATAAGGTTCAGCATGTGCCCCCAATCCTGCGGAGTCCGTTTGCGATCCAGCCGGGGCAGGAGCTGGTGCAGGGTCGAGGTGAAATCCACCAGCTTTTCCAGTGTGTCCGCATGGCCGCCCTCAACTTGATCATAGGGAAGTATGCCGGCAAAGGTGTTTCGGCCTCCGCCTGCCATGGCAAAGCCAAGGAGCAGGCGGTTAAGGCCGGCTGACCAGGTATTCTCTTCGAAGGGCGGGAGTCCCCATGCCTCACGATCCCGGCCGTCCAGGCCCCAACGTATACCTGTCTTGACGGCCCAGGCGCCGATGATCCCAAGCTCGTTGTGGGAGATATTGAAGCGTTTCAGGATGGATGGACATTCCAGTATGGCCAGGACCTTGGACAGGGCGAAGCGTTCCCGTGCAAGGTCCAGAAGAGACATGAATGCCCCGGTCAGACGGCCTTCCCTTCCAACGCTCTGATCCGCGATGGTGTAAGGAATTTTGCTCCCATCCTCCAGAGGGGAGTCCAATACGGCCCGTATGAAAGGTGCGTATCTCTCGATATCCGGCATGGTCACCAGGACGTCGGCCGGACCGAG
>CAYPSZ010000119.1:0-25748 GCA_964413125.1 uncultured Desulfobacterales bacterium | reverse complement strand
ATAATCCGCACTTAACCATCGCGCCTGGTGCATCCATATGGAAGCGTCTCCGCCCGCCCCGTGCACAAAGACCAGGGCCGGTCGGTCATTTGCTTGCTTTCCCGTCATTTCAATATTAAGTCTTGTTCCTCTAAGAATTATTTCCATCAATTACGGCCTTGTGTTTTAAAGGATTGATTTCTTTTAGGAGGCTCAACAAATGTTCCTTGGTGTTGAGCTCCGGCTCATCAATGACCCTATCCATCAGTCTGGATATGATATCTCCAACCGCCGGACCGGACTCGATCCCCGTGAAGCGCATAATGTCCCGACCGTTCAATGCCAGGTCGCTTGGGTGCAGGACGTGGGGTTCTTCGAGGACGAACCTGATGCGGGCTTCAAGTTCCTCCAACTCCCTTCCCCTACGATCCGGAAACCCGTGAGCAAGAATGTCGGCCTTTCGTAATGCCATAAGGTATTGGATTGCGTCAGG
The DNA here is from genome assembly GCA_964413125.1 of uncultured Desulfobacterales bacterium. GTDB lineage: Bacteria > Desulfobacterota > DSM-4660 > Desulfatiglandales > HGW-15 > JAIPEI01. The sequence continues at coordinate 25,276 of CAYPSZ010000119.1, read as the reverse complement.
CCCCACCCGGCGAACAAAACGACCAACGGCCCCGTCCGACCAACCGGAATCGTACCCGATCATATGGTGCCGTACGAGCTGAGAGACGACGCGGATGGTCTCCCTGTCCACTTTGAGCCGCTCCATAATGGACCCGGCCATTTCAGCGCCCGCCTCCGCATGGCCTATGAAACGCCGGCTCCCCCGGTATTTCCTGCGCACCCTCGGCTTGGCAACGTCATGAAGTAATGCCGCCCACCTAAGAACAGGGACCGCTTCAACTCGGTCCACGGTCTCCATGGTGTGCCTGAGGATCGTGAATCGGTGATGATGATTCTGTCGCATCAGATAGCCTTCAGCTATTTCCGGCAATACTCGTTCCAACAGGCCGGTCCTCTGCATGATCCGGAGGCCCAGAGAAGGCTTTCTTGCAAGGAGGATTCCCAGGATCTCATCACGAATCCTTTCCGGCGCCGCTTTCAAGACCAAATCCGCTGATGCGGCAATTTGGTTCATAGTGTCCTTTTCCAACCGGAACTCAAGTGCGGCGGCAAAGCGCACAGCCCTCAGGAGCCTTATGGGGTCCTCTTCAAAACGGTCCATGGGCCTGCCCACGGCTCGCAACAACCTTCGCTTGATGTCATTGCGACCGCCTTGTGGATCCAGCACTCTGTTCTGAAAAGGATCATATGCAATGGCGTTGAGTGTGAAATCCCGGTGTGCCAGGTCCTTTTGGAGGCTTCCCGGCCCATGCCCGCTCCCTCGAAAAGGGGTGACCTGGCATGACAGATCTTCATACACCAGCGTCACCGTATCATGCTTGAGCCTGAAGGAACGAACGTCCCTGAACAGGGCCAAGATCTTATCCGAACCGGCATCCGTGGCAATGTCCCAGTCAGGTATGGGCCGATCCATCATAAAGTCCCTGACCGCTCCGCCCACAAGCCATGCCTCGTACCCGGCCCATGCCAGTCGATGAAACACGGACCGGACAGCATCTGGGATGTGAAGCCTATTCTGCGCCTCTTTTCCGTGTTCTGATTTGCTTATTTTCACAAGTCTTACCATTTATCCTTGAAGCCGCCATTGAGTGAGCAGTTTACCGTTTATGGAGCCCCCGCTGCAAGGCTTGGACTTCAGGTCCCCCAAAGCTCTTGACAAAAACGTGTGAAACAGGCCATATGGGATTCTTGATCCCCGTGAAATTCGGATAACACCGGGGCTGAGAACAAATTGCCGAATCGGGTGAATTCTTCCGGTCATCCCCAATCTTGTTTTATACTTCGGACCTATGACACTTTCAATCAAGGGCCGTTTTCGAGGACCGACGACATGAAACTACATGAATACCAGGCAAAGGAATTGTTCGGGGCATTCGATATTCCGGTTCCCCAAGGACGTTCAGTCCAATCGGCCGATGAGGCTGTGGAGGCCGCACGAAAACTTCAAGGACCGCCCTGGGTAATCAAGGCCCAGGTACACGCCGGAGGGCGAGGAAAAGGGGGTGGTGTGCGAGTCGTCCACACCTTGGACGATCTTGGGGATGCGGCCCGGGACATTCTGGCACGGCCCCTTGTGACGCCCCAGACGGGTCCCGAAGGCAAGCCTGTCCACCGCCTGCTTGTTGAGGAAGGTTTGGACATAGAACGGGAGTTCTATCTCGCCATGGTCGTGGACCGGGACTCAGCCGCGCCAGTCGCCATTTTCAGCCGGGACGGCGGCATGGATATTGAGGAGGTGGCCTCCAAGACCCCTGAGAGGGTAATCAAGCAATTGGTTTCTTCAGAGGCCGGCTGGATGCCTTTTTGTGCTCGAAACCTTGCATACAGCCTTGATCCCCTGCCTTCTCCCGAAACCTTAAAATCCCTCACAGCAGTCATGGGACGGCTTTACAGGCTCTTCATGGAATTGGATTGTTCTCTGGCGGAGATAAACCCTCTTGTGGTGACCAAGTCAGGAGAGGTCCTTGCCGTTGACGCAAAGATGAACATAGACGATAACGCACTTTTCCGTCACAGGGACCTGGCCGAAATGGACGATCCTCTTGAAAAAGACCCCCTTGAGAGGAAGGCGGAAGAATACAACCTGAACTACATCCGGCTCGATGGTGACATAGGAGCCATGGTGAATGGGGCCGGGCTGGCCATGGCCACCATGGATGTAATAAAGATGGCCGGAGCCGAGCCCGCCAACTTTCTTGATGTGGGCGGGGGAGCCAGCGAGGAAATGATCAAACGGGGCTTCGAAATAATCCTCGATGACCCGAAAGTCAAAGCTATCCTTATCAACATCTTCGGGGGTATTCTCCGATGCGATGTCCTGGCCAGGGGCGTACTGGCTGCGGCAGAGAAAACCGCAATAGAAGTCCCTCTGATCGTTCGGCTTGAGGGGACAAACGTGGAAGAGGGCCGGCGCATCCTGGAAGCATCAAATCTTGAATTTCTGGTGGCAAAGGACGTCAGCGAAGCGGCCGACATGATTACACGCCGCATTCAACGATCATCGTAGCGGGTAGTCCCCGGCTCTAAACGAAACGCATAGGGAGCAGGCAGGTCATGAGCATTCTGGTTGATGAAAACACACGAGTGGTTGTGCAGGGAATCACAGGAAGAGAAGGATCCTTTCATACGCAGCAGATGCTTAAGTACGGCACCACAGTGGCGGCGGGGGTCACTCCGGGAAAAGGTGGGCTCAGCATTGAAGGCGTCCCGGTGTTTGACAGCGTACAACAGGCCGTGGACAGGCAAGGGGCAAACACTGCGTGTATTTTTGTACCGCCCCCCTTCGCAGCCGATGCCATCATGGAGACGGCTTATGCCGGAATCCCCTTGACTGTTTGCATCACTGAAGGGATCCCCATTCTGGATATGGTCAGGGTTTCGAGCTATCTGAAGACCCGCGGCGCCACCGTTCTTATAGGGCCCAACTGCCCCGGAATAATTTCCCCGGGTAAGAGCAAGGTCGGCATCATGCCGGGGCCCATTCACCGTCCCGGGACCATAGGCGTAATTTCCCGAAGCGGCACCCTCACTTATGAAGTGGTGGACCAGTTGACTCGAGCCGGCCTGGGACAGTCTACATGCATCGGAATTGGAGGGGACCCCATAGTGGGAACCTCTTTCATTGATCATCTGGCAAGGTTTGAGAAAGACCCCGAAACTGAAGCGGTGGTCCTGATCGGCGAAATCGGAGGCTCTGCAGAGGAAGAGGCTGCAGATTACATTCAGCGGTCTTTTACCAAGCCCGTCCTGGCCTTTATTGCCGGTCGGACCGCTCCTCCAGGCAAGAGAATGGGCCATGCAGGAGCCATAATATCAGGTGGCAAAGGACGGGCTGAGGACAAGATAGAGGCCCTGGAGTCGGCCGGGATCAAAGTGGTGCGGGAGCTGGGCAGCCTGGGCCAAACGGTCCGGGACGTCGTTGCGGTTTCTTGAACCGGCAGAGCACAATCCTTGACTTGGCTGCTTGTTCAATGCTACCATATACACCTGAATTGAGGTATGCAGATCCTTTAAGCAAGCAGGTTGAGCGGTAGAGTGCCGTGGCGGCCTCTCCCTGCAGACCCATCAGTGGAAAGCGACCTGAAATGGACAATGTGGTGGACATTAAGGAACGCATCACCCAGCGCCGCAAAGGGCGTCAAATGATGCTTTATAGAGACAAAATACGGTCTCTTCAGAAGGTGCTGCAATGCGCCTCCTGCCACTTAAAGTGCGCCATGTGCGGCCATCATCTTCACGACTCAGGAGAAGGTGCGGATCCGGAGCCGGGCCCCCTCGGATACGTCTTCTGCAAAAGCTGTAAGGGAGAGTTCGAGGACTTTCTTGCCATCACCAGTGGGGACAAGGAGGCCGAAGTCTTCTGGCACAACAAAGCGTGGCAGGAGATGTGGTCGTCATGGCTGGATTACCAGCAGGCCATCCAACGATTCATGCGCTCTCCCGAATTCAAACTCCTGTTGTCGGAGATCAAGACATAGAAACTACACATAGTGGAGGAAACCCATGTTTGGGATCGGCATGCCGGAATTGATCATTATTTTGATCATTATTCTTATTATCTTCGGTGCAGGAAAGCTTCCTGAAATCGGAAGCGGTATAGGCAAAGGAATTAAGAATTTCAAAAAGGCTACGAACGAAAAAGACGAGATTGAGGCGCCTTCTAAAGAAACTGATAACGGGAAAGAAACCAACAAGTAAAAATTACAGAACAAGAGGCAACAAATCCCATTTCCAAACCGTCAGCCGCAATAGGGCATAGATTCAAAAGGGAATATCATCCTCCGGCATATTGAGAGGCTCGTCTCTAAGGCCTTCCCGGCCTTCAAAGGCCTCTTGTCCCTGTTGCTGCTTCCCGGGTGCCGGCCCCAGCATTTGCATCTCTCTTGCTACTATTTCCGTGGTATAACGTGTGTTGCCGTCTTTGTCCTCCCACGATCTTGTCTGAAGACGCCCTTCCACATAGACCTGTTTCCCCTTATGAAGATACTCCCCGCAGATCTCTCCCAAACGGGCGAAAGCCACCACTCGGTGCCATTCGGTTCGGCTCTGTTTCTCTCCGGAATTTCTGTCCGTCCATTCTTCGGACGTGGCGATCCGGAAATTGGCCACCGCTGTTCCGCTGGTGGTGTAGCGAACCTCCGGATCGGCCCCCAGATTTCCGATCAGGATTATTTTATTTACACCGGCCATGGATTCCCCTCCTCTCGCTGTTTCAATATTCAACAAAATATCGTTAACAAGCATGGATTCCGACGTACGTTCGGCACTTTAGCACAAAGGAAAAAGTGAAATCAAGTCGAATTCCGTCATTAACTCGAGGGGGTTTCAAGAGGATCAATTCTTTATTGACTGAAGGGCCTCAAAAAAGTAAGGTTCCGTTAATTCAGCAAAATGTCGGCCACGGGAGTGGAGCGGCCCTCCCGTACCGGGTAAGCTGTAGACCGGAGGCAAATACATGCTTAAAGTGATTCCACTTGGAGGACTCGGCGAAATCGGCCTTAATATGATGGTTCTGGAGCTCGATGACACAGCCCTTGTGATCGATGCGGGGCTCATGTTTCCAGAGGAATATATGCTGGGTGTGGACGTTGTAATTCCGGATTTCGGATATCTGCGGGAGAATCGGAGCCGGCTTCGGGCCGTAATACTTACTCACGGTCACGAGGATCACATCGGAGCCATGCCCTTCCTGCTTCGGGAGTTCTCAGTTCCCGTGTTCGGAACTACATTCACCATAGCCCTCCTGAGAGAGAAACTTCGAGAACACCTGCTTCCGGAAAATCCTGACCTAAGAACCTTCCTCCCCGGCGATAGCCTGGAGTTCGGGCCTTTTGTAGTGGAATTCATCCGTGTGGACCACAGCATAGTGGACGGTGTGGGACTTGCCGTTCACACACCCGAGGGCACCCTGATCCATTCCGGCGATTTCAAGGTGGACCACACCCCTGTGGATGGTATCATGACCGACTTGGCGCGTTTCGCCCATTTCGGTACACAGGGTGTTCTGGCCTTGCTCTCCGATTCCACCAATTCGGAAAAAGAGGGGTTTACCCAGAGCGAGCGGGACGTGGGCCGGACGCTGGGCGATATTTTCAGGACGGCTTCAGGAAGAATCATTACCGCTGTGTTCGCCTCCAACATCACAAGGATTCAGCAAGTGGCCGACTTGGCCGTCCATGGCGGCCGCAAGCTCCTTTTCAGCGGCAAGAGCATGCGATCCAACGTTCGTATAGCCCGGGAGCTGGGCATAATGAAGGTCCCTGAAGACGCAATCATCGAGGAACGTCAACTGAGTCAATTTCCGGACCATGAAATCGCCATGATCACCACTGGAAGCCAGGGAGAACCCATGTCCTCTCTGACTCGTATGGCTCAAAACCGGCACAAATACATAAAAACCAAGCCGGGGGATACTGTAATCCTATCTTCACGTTTCATCCCCGGGAATGAAAAGGCCATTACAGCTACCATCAACAACCTGTACCGTATGGGCGCCGAAGTCATCTACGAAAAAGTATCGGACATTCACACTTCCGGTCATGCTTACCGTGAAGAACTCAAGTTAATGATGAACCTTGTTCGGCCCAAGTATTTTATTCCCATTCACGGTGAATACCGGCACCTGGTCAAGCATGCCGCACTTGCACAAGAAACGGGCATCTCACGGGAGCGCGTTTTGCTTGTTGAAAACGGAACCACCCTCCAGTTCCAAGATGGACGGGCTTTTACCGGAGAGCGGATTGCCACGGGCCGGGTTCTGGTGGACGGCAAAGGAGTTGGCGATGTGGGCGAAGTGGTCCTCAGGGACCGACGCCATCTCTCCGGAGACGGCATGGTCATCGCACTCATGGCTGTTGACGAGCAGACAGGTGATGTGGTTTACGGACCGGACATCGTGTCCCGGGGATTCATCTTTGAAGATAAGGACACAGCCATTATCGAGGACGCAAAGTGCATTGTGCTTGAAGTGTTGGATGAAATCGAACACCCGGTGCGAATAGACTGGACCGACGTAGCCCCGGAGATAAAGAAAGAATTGAAACGGTTTTTCTACGGCGTCCTGGGACGAAGCCCCCTGATACTGACCATCATAATTCCAGTTTGAAGATGATCCCGGCTGATTATCACTTCCGCCCGGACTCAGTGGAACCCAACCACGAGGAAAACAAGTGAGCAGGAGAACAGCGGCCAAGCCGCCTCCCATAAGAAAAGAAATCCGAGGCATAATCTTCGTGCTTGCAGCCCTGATCCTAGGTGTGAGCCTCTTCTCATACCATCCCGGCGATCCTCTCACATGGGATTCAGGAACTGCTCTACGTGAGGTTCGAAACCTGTTCGGGCCCATGGGCGCCCACCTCTCGGGCGGTCTCTTCTTCGCCCTGGGGTTCTCTTCTTTCTGGCTTGTGGCGATCTTTACCGCCGCTGCGCTGTTCTCATTTCTGGACCGCCCCATGCCGTCACCTCTCCTCAACGGGATATCCGTCTTTTTTCTGCTTATATCTTTTTCAGGCCTTCTTGCTCTAAAGTTCCCGGAATCGGTCCCCTTCCGTGAAGGTCGCGTCCTGTGCGGCGGCATGGCTGGTCTTCACGTGGCAGGCCTCATGAAAGAGTATCTCAACGGATTCGGCGCCACCGTGCTTTTGGGTGCGGTCTTCTTGATAGCCCTCATGGCAACAACACGCCTATCCCTGGGCAGTCTGTTTTCACAGGTTTTCTCATGGATTGCAGCCGTTGGTCGCAGGCTGAGGAATTGGAATGAGAAGCGAAGGGAGCGAAAAAGGAAAAAGCGTACCAGGGTCGCCAATCTTAAGATGCATGAATCAAAGCCCAGACGAAGGCCCACCATAGTGCCACCTCCCGAGGAACCGCCAAAGGCGCCCGAACAGGAGTCCTTCTCCTTCATGAAGACCATGGGAAGCTTTTCTCTGCCTTCCCTGGAACACCTGGACGACCCGCCGGAGCGGCCCAAGGGTGACATAGCAAGGGAAAGCCTGGAGATGAATGCGCGGCTCCTGGAAAAAAAGCTCTACGACTTTAACGTGGAAGGGGAAGTCGTGGAGATCCTGCCGGGACCGGTGATCACCATGTACGAGTTTAAACCGGCTCCCGGAATCAAAATCAGCAAGGTGGCCGGGCTGGCGGACGACCTGGCCCTCGTACTCAGGGCTTCGGGTGTGCGTATTGTGGCCCCTATTCCAGGGAAAGCCGCCATCGGAATTGAAATCCCCAATAACAAGCGAGAGGCGGTATTTCTCAAAGAGATCCTTTCTTCGCCGGCCTTCAAGTCATCCACCCACCGCATGACCATCGCCCTGGGCAAGGATATCACTGGAGTCCCGGTGGTGGCGGACCTCAGCCGCATGCCCCACCTCTTGGTGGCCGGCGCCACAGGGACTGGTAAAAGCGTGTGTCTAAACGCCATGATCAACAGCCTGCTGTTCAAAGCTTCGCCCGACATGGTCCGGTTCCTCATGATAGACCCCAAGCGCATCGAGCTCTCAATCTACCAGGATATCCCCCACCTGCTTCACCCCGTGGTCACGCAACCGGCAGAGGCGACCAAGGCCTTGCGCTGGGCCGTGGAAGAGATGGAGTATAGGTACGGTCTACTCTCCGATCGTGGTGTGCGCAGCATAGACGCTTACAACCGAAGGGCCATAAAGGAAAAGCCGCCCGAAGGGGAATCTGAAAACGACTCCTTCAGGCCGCTTCCTTATATAGTGATCGTTATAGACGAACTCGCCGACCTGATGATGGTGTCTTCCAAGGAAGTCGAGGACACCATCCTTCGTCTCGCCCAGATGGCCAGGGCCGCGGGTATTCACCTGATAATCGCCACCCAGCGACCTTCCGTGGACGTGCTCACAGGCGTCATCAAAGCCAACCTGCCCACGCGCATCTCTTTTCAGGTCTCCTCCAAGGTGGACTCCAGGACCATCCTGGATACAATCGGAGCGGAACACCTTCTGGGCGAAGGAGACATGCTCTACATGCCCCCGGGGGTGGGTCGCCTAACCCGCATTCATGGGGCCTTTATTTCCGAGAGCGAAGTGAAACGCGTAACTGATTATCTTAGAGAACAGATGAAACCCGAATACGATCCCGTTATACTGGAGAAAGTGGCCCTTGCCGATGAAGCAGGGGAAGAGGACCTTGAACTGGACGAGAAGTATGAGGAGGCGGTGGAACTGGTTATCAAGAGCGGGCAGGCCTCCATTTCAGGTCTTCAAAGAAAGCTCCGCGTCGGCTACAACCGCGCCGCTCGCATGATCGAGGCCATGGAGAAGCAAGGTGTGGTGGGCCCGTCAGACGGTGTGAAACCCAGAGATGTTTACGGAAGAAGGGAGAATACATGAACAGGGAAGATTGCAGGGCATCGACCTGCCTTAAGGCACTGATGGTCCTGCCGGCCTTTTTTTGCATTGTACTCGCCACGCTCCCTGCTGCGGGCACTTCCTGGAGGGAAGTGGTGGATTGCCTCCGGGACGAGTTAGGTGAGCTGCAAGGGCTCAGCGTGTCTTACAAACGTGTCATCTTCACCTCGTCCACCATGCTGCTGGAAGGCGATAAAGGAGAAGATCCGGCCACGGGTCGCATGTATTTCAAGCCGCCGCACTTTCTTAAAATCGCACAGGAAGATCCCAGGGAAGAAATTGTGGTAGCGGACGGGGAAACCCTCTGGTGGTACATCCCCGTGGAAAAACGAGCTTATCGATATCACGCCGAGACCATGGGGCAGGAACTTAGGGCCCTTACGGACGTGTTCCGGGGATTGAGGGATGTGGAAGACAGCTTTGAGGTGATCTGGGAGGGTCACACCCCCAAAGGGGATAGGAGGATCCGACTCCTGCCCGCCCCCCCCTGGTCTCAAACGGATTCCATCGTCCTGGAGGTCACGCCGGGCTGCAGCCTCAGGACAGTGGAGATCCACAATGCGGTGGGAAACATTACGCGATTTGAATTGGATTCCGCGGAAAAAGACGAGGAATTCCAAGACGGCTTCTTTTCATTCACTGTCCCTGAAGGAGTGCGAGTCATCGACGAGACCCGCTAGTTTTCCGGCAAAGACGCATCAATGCTCCCTCAACACTCCTGCCAGGACATGCCCCGCCTGCATGAGGCTTTTCAGGCTGTCCGCCGGAAGAACATGGTGAATATACGGAAGGGCGGTTCTCATGCCCCCGCAAAGGGACTGCACGTCCGGATCCCTTGCCAGCGGATTGAGCCATATTACCCTGCGCGCCCTTTTGCTTATGGCGGACATTTCGTTGCGGAGCATTTGCTTTGATCCAAGGTCCCACCCGTCACTGAGAATCACCACAACTGTATTCTTGGTGAGCATTGAGTGGCCGTATTCCCGGTTAAACTGCTTAAGAGAATATCCGATACGGGTTCCTCCGGACCAGTCCGGCGTCACATCGCACAGCCGGTCAAGGGCCTCGTCCACGGTGCGCCGCTTCAGCAAGGGGGAGAGGTACGTAAGGCTCGTGGAGAAGACAAAGACCTCTGCACGCACACCACTTGCCTTAATCCCCAGCAAAAAGGGCATTACAAAACGCGCGTGGCGGTCCATGGAGCCACTGACATCCGCCAGCACCAATAATTTTCTAAGCCGCTTCCGCTTTTTCTTGTAGTACAGCCTGAGGGGAAGCCCCCCCGCCTTCAGACTCTCCTTGAAAGTGCGCCTGAAATCCATGTCCTTTGATTTGCGGGAACTCTTTTTTCGTCGAGAAGCTGTGAAACGAAAGGGAATAATCATGTTTCTTAAGGCCAGCCGGGCAAAACGGATGTCTTCCGGTCCGAGTTTGTCGAAACGCTTGCCGGCAAAAGACGGTACAGGGCTGTAAAAAGCCCCTTCCAGCAATTCCTTCTCGCCCGTGGGGTCCTGGAGCCGGTCCTCCCAGGTCAAGTCCATATCCAGGCGGGTCTCCTGAGCCGAGTCTTCAGGTAGAGAAGCCTCCGCCTGCTTGGCAGGCCGATCAGCTCCGGAAGAAATGCCCTCTTGGCTGTTAGACCAAAATTGACGATAGAGTTCGTCAAAAAGCCGCCACTCCAGATCTGAATGGACCATATTAGCCCGAAGGGCAAAGTACATGTCCCATGGACCGGCAGGCCCCAGAGCCTCGAATGCAAGTATCGCTTCAGGGACGGCTGACGGAAACACCTTGAACCCGTGCTGCTTGAGAAAATAGGAGAACCGTATGACGCGGGGCGCCAGGCCTGCATCATTGGAGCTGATTCGCCCGTGGCACCCAGTCACTCCTTGCACCCTTCACCCAGATATGCGGCCCTGACCTCGGGATCACTCCACAACTCATCGTGAAAACGGCGGATATCATCCTGATATTTGAGGATGCACCCAAGGGTCTCTTCAACAAGCATGGAATCAAGCCGGGAGCGCTCCATGGCGATCAACGCGGCTCCCCAGTCCAGGGTCTCTGAGACCCCCGGTCGCTTTAGAAAGTCCACCTGCCTCAACTTCTGCATGAATCCCGTGATTTGAACCGCAAGCCGCTCTTCTATGCCCGGAAGGCGCGTCCTCAGTATATCGTACTCCTTGTCGAAAGAAGGATAATCTATCCAATGATAGAGGCAACGGCGTTTGAGGGCGTCATGCACATCCCGTGTTCGGTTGGATGTAACGACCACCATTGGCCGTTCCCGGGCTTTCAGCGTGCCGATCTCCGGGATGGTGATCTGAAAGTCCGCAAGGATTTCCAGCAGAAATGCCTCAAACTCCTCATCCGCACGATCGATTTCATCGATAAGCAAGATCCGGGGTCCACCGTTTTCAGGGGTAATAGCCTCAAGGAGAGGTCGACGGATAAGGAACTCAGGGCCGTAAATCATGGACTCAATTTCCTTCCTGCCCTGTCCTTCACGTTCCGTCATTCTTATGTGAAGGAGCTGTTTAGGGTAATTCCATTCATACAGGGCGGCGGCGGAATCCAACCCTTCATAACACTGCAGGCGAATCAGCCTGGTCTGGAACAACCGTGACATGACCAAGGCCACTTCGGTTTTGCCGACGCCGGGCTCCCCTTCCAGGAAAAGGGGTTTTCCCAGCCTCCCTGCCAGGAAAAGGACCGTCGCAAGAGAGCGGTCGGCAATATAGCTATTGGAGCTCATGGCCCCCATAACCTGGTCCACCGTATCAAAACTCCACTTGAATTCCATTGTTTGTCCTCGATCGAGTTCCGTCCTCATCCGGTTTACTTTTTCTTGAACAAGGCTTCCAGCGCTTCCATAGCACCCTCCCTCCTCATACCGTACCCGCGATTGACGATCTTGGCTCCACGAGGAAGAAAGTAATCACAGAAATTTGCTCGCTCCTTGTCACGAATCCGCTCGGCATTCACTTCCTTGCAGTCATTGTATGCACGAGGGTCATAGAACTTGCACTGCCTGCAGCAACGCACGTCACGACCACATTTCGGGCATACGGCACTACGGCTGACGACGCCGTCCAGTTTAATCCTTGAGCCACAAAAGGCGCAATTCATGGTGCTGGGTTCCTCCTTTTTCGGGCTGGACGTCTGTTTTGAACAGACGGAAAAGTATCGGGAAGGCTTTACAATCAAAGGGCCTCTTCATACAATGAACGCCTGGCCCACGGAAAAACACGTGGTCCTTTTGAAACGGCGGATTTAGGTAGTTTCCACCCAGAAATGGTTATTTTTCCGCATTTCCGGATGGTCACTAGGTAATTGTAAAGGGTATACATGCACTAGAATGAGTCTTTTATTAGTTCAAATACCAGGGGTGTAGCTGCAAGCGACCTCACTGATGAATCGACCGCAGCAGCCGGAGCTCCGGGAGTATGCACCGTGAACCACGGGAGGACCCCTTTCTATACGCTGATAGATCACACGGCGGACATGGGCGTCCGCATCCGCGGGGAAACCCTTGAAGAACTTTTTGCAAATGCAGCCCTCGCCATGACGGACCTCCTCGTATCCCAAGGGGGTCATAGAGAGGTCATGCCCCTTCCCGTCTCTGTCACGGGCGGAGATACGGTGGACCTGCTGGTCAGGTGGATGGGGGAAGTCCTTTACCTGTTTGAGGGTGAATCCCTCATTGTGGCGGATGTCCGAATTGACACGCTGGCTTGCGATCACATGGAAGCCCAAGTATGGGTCTTTCCGTTTGATCCGGACCGGGATGAACCCGTTTACCGGATCAAGGCTGTCACCTATCATCAGGCGGGCGTCACCCAAAGCCATGGACAATGGGAGGCCGCTATTGTCCTTGACGTCTGACGCCGGCCATGGGCGGCTTGCCATATCTCTCATTGGTAATATAATCTCTGATGGAAGGACGGCATGCATATAAATCTCAAAAAACTTGATGACTATCGTTGGGAAATCCCGCGCACCGGCAAGATGAGGGTACCGGGCCTGGTATTCTCCAGTACCCGCCTCATCGATTCCGTCCGAACAGACCAAAGCCTCCGGCAAGTTGCCGACGTTGCCTCCCTGCCGGGCATTGTGGGCCGATCCCTCGCCATGCCTGACATCCATTGGGGCTACGGGTTCCCCATAGGCGGTGTGGCGGCTTTCTCCCGGGAGGAAGGAATTGTGTCCCCCGGTGGTGTGGGATACGACATCAACTGCGGGTGCCGCCTTATGACCACATCCGTTAACGCAAGCAGTGTGCACGACCGTCTTCGCGAACTTGTAAACGCGCTTTTCAGGAACGTGCCTGTGGGTATGGGATCCACGGGTCCCGTTCACCTCGGACCGGGTGATGTGGCCGCGGTGGCCGTCCATGGGGCCGCATGGGCTGTCAGGAACGGTTTCGGCGAAAACAATGATCTTACATTCACCGAAGACAACGGTGTCATGGCCGGCGCCGACCCCGATTCCGTAAGTGAAAGAGCAGTCAAACGAGGCCGGAATCAACTGGGCACCCTGGGCTCGGGCAACCACTTCCTGGAACTCCAGGTAGTGGATAGGGTCTTTGACCTTGAAATCGCACAAACGTTCGGGCTTCATGAGGGTCGGCTTGCCGTAATGATTCACTCCGGTTCCAGAGGATACGGGCATCAAATCTGCGATGACTTCCTCAAGGACATGATGAGCCGGGCATCGTCCTCGGGGATCGAACTTCCTGACCGGCAGCTTGCATGCGCTCCACTCGGATCCGGCGTGGCAAATAGATATCTATCTGCCATGGCATGCGCTGCAAACTATGCTTGGGCCAACCGGCAGATCCTTATGCACTTGACCAGGGAGACAATGCAGACCTGCCTGGGAATATCACCGGCTGATTTAGGGATGAACCTTCTTTATGACGTCTGCCACAACATCGCAAAGATGGAAACTCACGACCTGGAGGGTAGACCCGCTTTGCTGTGCGTTCACCGCAAAGGAGCCACCCGTGCACTTCCTCCCGGTCATCCGGGCCTGCCTTCCCGCTATGGAGCATCGGGACAGCCGGTGCTGATACCGGGAGACATGGGAACCTGTTCATATGTCCTGGCGGGCGCTCCGGGCGCCATGGCCGAAAGCTTCGCCTCCACCTGCCACGGCGCAGGGCGGATATTGAGCCGAGGACAGGCGGTCAAGGCCGCCAAGGGACGGTCCATACACCGCGAACTGGAAGACAAAGGAATCTTTGTGCAATCCAAGGGCAAAAAAACTATAAAAGAGGAGATGCCCGAAGCGTATAAAGACGTTTCCCTGGTCGTTGATGCGGTTCACCAAGCAGGTCTGGCACACATGGTGGCACGGCTGAGACCGCTGGGCGTAGTCAAAGGATGAGCCCCGATCAGGAGGCCCACGTAACGCAGCAGCCATGTGCGCAGATCTTGAACTGTATCAAGCCTCCTGCTTGCGGTCAACATAAAACGTTTTCCCACCCGGCATTCATCCGCCCCGGCCGGGTGGGCGGTCGATTCCAAGGAGAATTCATTTGCCAACCGGAAAAAAAGCGGCATCCGTAATTTTCGCAGCAGGAAAGGGAAGCCGGATGACAGGTTATGACGGGAACAAGACCCTTCTGCCACTTATCCCGGGCGAGACCCCCTTTCAGGGAGAAAGGCCCATGCTGCTCCATATCCTTGGACAGCTCCCCGGCGGGCCCAAGGCCCTGGTGGTCCATCACAGGAAACAAGAAATCCTCAAGGCCACAGAAAACCTTAATGTCACCTACTGTGACCAACCCGTTACCAACGGCACCGGTGGCGCACTTCTTGCGGCACGCCCATTTATCGAGACCATAAGAAACAGCGGCGTGATAATAACCATGGGAGACGTCCCTTTGGTCCGTCGTGAAACCTATGATTCACTTTTGCACCGCCTCCAGGATCATCCCCTGGTCGTCCTGGGCTTTACACCAAAAGACAAGAAAAAATACGGCCTCCTGGATATAGAGGGGCCTTTTGTAAGGCGAATCGTTGAGTGGTCATACTGGAACGCTTTTCCCAAAATGAAACAGGACGGCCTTACAATTTGTAACGCCGGCATCTATGCGGCACGGGTGGAGGTACTTAAGAGTTATCTGGACCGCCTCGAGGCACGGCCCCATGTAGTAATAAAAGAGCAGCAAGGCCGTCAGTGCGAAATCCGGGAATACTTCATTACCGACCTCGTAGAATTGCTCCTGGAGGACGGACTCAACACAGGCTTTTTCGTGGCGCAGGACGAAAGAGAAGTCATGGGAATCGATGATCCCGAGGCGTTGAGATCGGCCCAGGATCTTTTCAGCAGCCGGTTTTCGCAGTGATCGTTATGGAAAGCGCCCCCTTCGAAACTTCACGAACTACCCGGTTCTTTTGAGCCTGACCACTTCCGGGGCTCTATTGATCTTGGGTAGAACCCCCTCCATGGCCCTTGGCCCTGTTCTTTCTTCCTGTGCGTGCCCGTCAAACAGCACCTGCCTGGGCATCCTGTCCACGATCACCGGTAACTGATCAGGGCGGAGGCCTAATCTTTCAAGCCTCGAGCCGAGTGATTTAGTACAGATCCTTTCCAGTTCCTGGCCTGCCATGAAACGGGACATGAGTAAATCCGCCAGGTAGACATGGTGGGTAAGCTCCGGGTTCACCGTGGAGTTCTCCGGATGGTGATGATTTCGTATGGCGTCGGCAAGGCTTTCCGACAGGACCCACTGCTCCGCAAGAAGGCCCCCGGCCTCATCATGCGACATTCCGAACGCCTCTTTCTCCACATCTATGAGGCTCATCCCGTTTATTTGTGTTCGACGGTAAAACAAAGGCGCCACAGGCGAGATGTACTGATCCAGCACCACCTTGCCGATGTCGTGCAGGAGCCCTGCGGTATAGGCGATGTCCGGGGAAACAAGCCCCGTATAATTGGCAAGGGCCTCCGCAGTCATGGCGGTTCCCAGAGCGTGCTTGTAAAGCCCTCCTTTGCATATGGAATAACCCGCATCCCGTTCCGGGAAAAAATCATCCAAGGCCGCAGTCAGCACGAACTGCATGAGCCTTTTTTCTCCAATCATCACAAGAGCCCTGTCGATGGCGTCCGTCTTGATTCCGAACCGTGCTGAATTGCAAAGCCGGATCACCTTGGCGCTGATGACCTGATCCCTTCGGGTCTCATCAGCCACTTCCCCCATATCATAGGCCTGCTGTCTGATCATCCGAATGATCTTGAGTGCGATCTGGGGAATAGGCGAAACCTTTTTAATGGACTTATGCAGTCTTTCCGGAGAAAGCAGGACCAATTTCCGTGGAGCGTCACTTACACGATCCGGTCCGAACGGTGTGATGGAACACTGAAATGTATCAAGGTTCAGGCCGAGTTTACAGGTGAAGAAACCCCCGGTTTCCTGGCTTATGATTGGAACGCCCTTCCTTGTAAGGAGTTTTTCCACCACATCAGCGGTGCGCCCGCCTATATCCAGATGAAGATCGCTCTCGGAAAGGGCTCCCACAAGCGCCCCGCCGGCAACAACGACCTCCATGTTCCCAAGCGATGCCCCTGTCATCTCGAGAGCTTCGAGAAAAAGCGGAAGGCCTGTGGCGGCATAGGTCTCGGGCTGCCAAAAGCAATCCATGCCTGTGGGTTCAGGCAGTAGAAAATGTGCAAGCCCTCCCACTTCAGCCTTTCTGTCATAGACGGCAACACCGACACAAGAACCCAGATAGGCCTCCAGGTTCTCTTTTCGACGGGGGGCGACCAGGAAACTTCCAGACGCCACTGAACTGGTAGGGTAACGGTATCCCACGAGAACGCCTTTCTTGCCTGATAGTGGTGAAGGTATTGGATCGAGAGCACCAACAAACATTGTCTAGGAGCGTCGTTTAACACCTCATCGGCTCATATCCCTCAAAACTTTAAACTAAATTCAAGAAGACCAATCAGGGATGGGGCATAACCGCGAAGCGAAGGGCCGCGGGGATCACCTCCAATACCGCAGGAAGGCTGCCGGGCTGCTCACCGTCCATATCCAGCAGAACCTTTTCAGCGGACCAGGCCTCGACGAGCCTCGCCGTGAAAGAACGAACCTTGGACAGGCCGAGCAGAGTCCCGTTGTACAACTTGGGCAGATGGAAAAAAACCTCCCAAAGGGCGAGGTCTCCGATAACCGTTATGTGGAAAAGGCCGTCATCCGGCCGGGAATAAGGCGCCACCCACATACCGCCCCCGTGGTACTGCCCGTTGGCCACAGCTATATTCCAGGCCGTGACTCCATAAACCGGTCCATCATCCAAGCGGACAGTGATTTCTTTCTTGCGGAAGAGCAAGATAGAAACCAGGGTGGCCTGAATGAACGTTATGAAGCCCCCAAGCGCCTTTCCTCCATGGTTGACACGATCATCCACTTCCCCGCCGAGCCCGAAGCTGACCATATTGTGAAAAAACCTGTGCTCAGACCTTCCGTTAGGTCCGCGAAATGCTATCAGTCCTGCATCGATTACCCGGGTGTAGCCGTTCGCGATCACCTCCAACGCCCGTCTCGGATCTCCGGGAAGACCGAGTGTCCTGGAAAAGTCACACCCTGTCCCGCAAGGAATATACCCCAGGACGGTTTTCCCGGGTCCACAGGAGTCGGAGAGTAGTCCGTTTACCACCTCGTTCAGAGTTCCGTCCCCTCCCACGCAAACCACAAGGTCAAACCCGGCACGGACGGCCTCGCCTGCAAGACGGACGGCCTCTTTAGGTCCGGTTGTAAAAGCGACCTCATACCGGCCCATCAAGCGGGACGCCGGATCCCTAACCATCTTCCAGGCCTTTGCCCCGGTCCCCGCCCCGGCGTTACGGTTTACGATAAACACCGTCTTCTTGATTGTGTTCACTTCTCCTGACCCGATGACGGTGGATGACCGTCTGCGCATCTCCGACCCTAAAGCCCTATCATGAAAACCGGCCGCTGAAAAAGACCCGGCATGAAGAAACCTTCAACGCCCGGGAGTAACGCCGGCCCAAGGTTTCCCGTACGTCTAATCCCGATCCGCCGGGACCGAGCTTACGCCCTCAACCGTAAATTCAGATATGTTCTCGGGTAAGTCCTGAAAAACGACCATGAATGGTACTCTGCCGCCTGTGGGAACCGCTATGTTCCGGCCTTCTTCACCGCCGGGCCGGTTGCTTCGCTCCTCCAGAAAATCCATGGGCCTGCCCACCAGTTCCCCTTGAGTGAAGGGGTTTCCCGCAAACACCACCCTTGAGGTGACTATTCCTCCATGCTCGTCCAGTATGGAAGCCTTCAGACGGATGAAACTACGGGGCGCCGGGTAATTGTTTACCACGGAGCCCATTATGATGAACCTCTGGGTACCATCCTCGGTGAAAACGAAGGATCCCTTGACTCCTTCAAATGAAAGCCTTCTGACACCAGGTTCCTCCTGGGTCCTTTCGGAGTGCGGCTTCATGAAGGTGATGGCCTCCGGAATCCTTCCGGGAGCCAGATAATAAAGGGCCGCATAACCGGCTACCAAGATTAGAAGAAGTCCAAGCAGCACAGGGACAAGCACGGAGCGACGGCGTCTACTTACTTCGGGGGCCGGGAAAAGATTTGATTCCGCTTCCGCCTCCGGCTCCTTATCCTCCATATCCTCCCTGGTAATATCTTCTTTGATCCTGGCGGCCCTATCAAAGGCATCATCCATGTCGGTCCGAGCTTCATCCGGATCGGACAAATCCTTAGGGGGGAAAGCATCCATCGTCTCCCGGGCCGCCCGCTCTTCCGTTTCCGGGGGCGAATCCTCGTCAAAATCAAAGTCAACGCCGAAATCCACGGCGTCCTCAGATTCATCCTTTCGAGGGGACCCGGAAGGTGTTTGTTCCCCGGTTTCGCTCACGCCGAGCATGTCATCCGGACCGGGAGGCGAGTCCAGAATAACCGTCTCTTCGGGACCTTCAGGCTCCGGGGGGAGCTCCTCCTTCCCGTGAAAAAATGTCTCGTCAGGAGGAAAAGCCATAAAGACATTTCGGCACAAGGAACATCGAACCTTCGACCCGTCCTTCTTCAAGAGGGATTCGTCCAGTTTGAACCTTGACTGACAATTATCGCACTTTAGGATCATGGAGCAGCTCCTGTTTGAGATGTCCCTCAGTCGAGCACATGGATTTCGGGTAAGTGTCGAAAACGCTCGTTGCAGTCCAAACCATACCCCACAAGAAAGCCCTTATTAAGTTGAAATCCGTAATAATCTATCCGTACCTCTTCTTCGCGTCGCTCCCTCTTGTCGATCAGGACACAAACGTGAATGGAAAAAGGGCCTTTCTCCTCCACATGCTTCAGGATATGTTTCAAGGTCAACCCGGTATCAACAATATCTTCTATAATAATCACAGGCTTACCTGAGATATCTATCTCCAAGTCCTTGGTCAGCAGAATAGTCCCGCTCGAAACCGTGCCCGACCCATAGCTTGAGGCCCTGATGAAATCCATACTGCATGGTATGGTCAGCTTACGAAGCAAGTCCGCCAAAAAAAACACGGCCCCATTCAAGATGCCTATGAACACGGGTTCCTTTCCGGAGAAATCATCGGAAATCATCCTTGCGATTTCAGCGACACGCTCCCTGATCCGGTCCTCCCTCAAGAGTAGAGTCTTTGTCTTTGGCCCTTGATCCATAGGTTCCTTTTCGGTCTTACGCAAAACATCCATGGCTTTGAAAGTCCCACCAGGCACTGAGCGGGGCTGTCAGTCCAGTTTTCTTGGCTTTTCAAATGGAAGCGCTTTCACTTCTTTTTCCGATCTTTCACACTAATAAAGGGCAGCGGATCCTGTTTTCTGTAAGCCAGGGCCTGGCACGATGCCACCAGATCACCCTGATCGTCCGTTACCAAAATGGAGTATGTGCCGGTCTTCCGGCTTAGATGGATCTCTCTGGACTCCGCTCTGAGGGTAGCCTCCGGCGGCGGAGGTTTATGGTAGGTCACGGTCACGCTCAGGGCAACGGCAATAGTCCCATGAGAGTTGCAGGAAATCTGAAAGGCCTCATCCATGAGGGAAAAGACGGCTCCTCCATGGGTCGACCCCAAAATGTTCTGAGAATCGCCGCTGAGCTTCATTTCCACTACGGCGCGGCCGGGCCCGATATCGACAAGACGCAGCCCGAGCTTTTTAGCGTAAGGTTCCCGCTCAACCTGTCTATAGAAACTTTCGGCTGTTTCCAAGTCCATTAAGACATCCATTTTCCAAGTCCCGGCGGAACTCCGCCATTTCTAGCAGGCCCGGGCCTTCAGATCAATCTTGCATTAACGTCCAAGCGAGTTCAAGCCCTCGGTCCCTAATCCTGCAACAAAGTTCTTATCAACGGCTCTCCAGCAACTCATCCATTCTGCAGCCCTTCTCAGGAACGGGCGGGAAATAGATGGTAAAAGTAGTCCCGCCGGAATTCATGCAATCTGAAACATCTTTGCAAACCGGACAATGGGCTGTATCTCCCGGACAGACATCCGTGTCAAGCGGGATATGGGGGCAGCGGGATGAAGTCATTTCGATTTTGAATTTGTATTGCTCGGAAAAAATCTTCATCCGCAGCAAATCAGCTCCTTTTCCCCCGGCATTGAAATCAAAAGGCCTCTTGGAGGAGTAGTCCATGGTGTCCTGTGTGGAAAAAAACCCTTCGAAGATGCGCAACTGATTTTCCTCTGTAATGCCTACGCCGTAATCCTGAACTACAAGCTCCGCCCCATCCCCTTTACCTTCCACTGACACGAATATGCTTCCTCCGTCAGGCGTGTTTTCCACTGCATTTTTAATCAGTCCGTCAACCACCTTGCGAAGCACTTCACCGGGAATGCATACCGGCGGAGCCTCCTCCAGCCTACGTTCAATATGCACACGCCTGTGTGAGAATTCATGAGCAAGTCGGTCCAGCCGATCCTCCACAAAGCGATCCAACTCGAATTCGTCTGGAGAAGTCTCCTGAGGACGATAAATATCGTTTATCCGTTTTCTCAAACGCTCCACCACCGACCCCTCACCAACTTCTTCAGCCACCAAGGCCTCCAGCTCGTCGGCACACTGGTCCAGCATGGAGGACAAAAGGGTGTATGTTTTGTAATCGGCACCCCTCATAATATCCTCCACTTGATACTGTATCTCCAGGAGCCGTTGAAGATTGCGATGCGCCCGTTCAATCGTGGGCTCCCAGTTTTGTTCGGGGAGATGGGAAAAACGTTTCGACAGGATCCTCAAGGTTGCCGACAGCACGGAAAGCGGGGTCTTGAGTTCATGAGACAAGTGGTTGATCACCCTGTCTTTGGCCCGGTTCAGGCTGATCACCTCCCGGTAGGCCTCCTTGAGTTCCTCGGAAAAACGGGCGTTTTCAATAGAGAGGGCAACAGTGCCTGCAATCATGCTCAGCAGTTCCACATCTGTTTGATCGAAGACCCCGGTACTCTTGTTTATGGCACAAAGAACGCCGATTATCCTTTCCCCGCTCCTCAAAGGCACATCGAGCATATTACGGGTGGGGTATCCTATTTGTGTGTCCACAACCGAATAAAAATTGGGATCTTTGGATGTGTCCGGAACTATGATGGGCTTCCCCGTTCTAATCACATGCCCTGAAACACCCTTAGCGGCGGGATAACGGATCTTCTTGGCACGCCTTCGAGATGAGGAGTCCTCGTGGGACACTCCAAGAAAAAACAACTCTTTCTTTTCCTCATCGAGAAGAATCACCAGGGCGCCTTGGACGTCAAGAAGGCGTCTGATCTCCGCACTTATATAATCAAGGAGGTCTTCAAGATCGGGATAAGCGGGAAGGGCCGTGCTGATTCGCAGCAGGGCTTCATTATTCCTGCTCATCCTCTTTTCGCGCGTCACATCCCGTAAGAAGACCAGTTCGCCCCCGGGTTCTGCGTCTTCACCCGAAAAGATGGCGCCTCTCATGACTATGTCGATCACTCGGCCGTCCTTTGTAAGACGTTTGGTCTCGTGCCGTGGGATGATTTTTTCCTTAAGGAGCCTCTGAATGTTCTCTTGATTCTCCCGCTCCAATTCCGGCGGCACATAAGGTATGCGTTTTCCCTTTAGCTCGCCCAGGGTCCAGCCGAACACCCCGGTAAAGGCAGGGTTGAGGTATCTGACTTTGCCGTCCAGGCTGAAGATAACCATGGGATACGGAATAAAATCCAGGAGCGTTCTGTATGGCTCGGACGAGTTTCCGCCCTCTTCATGCAGGCAATGGATTTCCATCAAGTCCCTTTCACTGCCTCTGGAAGTCTGCTCGGCTGCTTCCCGGCTCTTGCCGCCGTTACCTCCATTTTCTTTGGATTCCGTCATAACACTCCCATCGCTATACGATCAGCCTCCACCCATCATATGCAGGCGTTCCATAACGTACTCAGCTCAATTGAATCCTCTCATAAATGAGGAACCGGGCGACCCCTATTGCGCATCCATGGATCTTTCCCCTCTCTTCCCGGCAAATGGATCTTAACCCATATGTGCGGGAATTGCCATGACAATCCTATTGTGGTCAGCCTAAGACATGTGGTATTTTAAACGAATTGTGTCTCGCTTAATTAAGCAGATAGCCACAAGACACAGGCGAGTCGGGCAAAAGGTGCGCCAATGGCCAAACCAGCGAAAATCCCCAAAGCCACGATCAAAAGGCTTTCATTGTATTATCGTCAACTCGAGCTCTTGGAGTTTGACGGCTACCGAATGGTCTCCTCCGAAAAGATGGCCTGGTTATGCCAGGTTAATCCAGCTCAGGTCCGTAAGGACCTGGGATACTTTGGCGAGTTCGGAGTTCGCGGTGTCGGTTACGATGTTCGAGAACTGATGAATCAGGTCAAGAGCATCCTTGCGGTGAACCGGGCCTGGAACATGGGACTTGTGGGCGCTGGGAATTTGGGTACGGCCCTGCTGAACTACCAGAACTTTTCCGCACGCGGATTCATGTTCGTTGCGGTGTTTGACTCGGATTTGAAAAAGATCGGAAACACGTTAGGGTCCGGTTTGCGTATCCAACACCCCAGGGAGCTGAAAGAAGCAGCCCGGAAGAAAGACATTAGGATCGGTGTAATAGCAACTCCCGGGCCTGAGGCGCAGGCGGTGGCTAATCAGCTTATCGAGGCGGGGATCAATGCAATCCTCAATTTCTCCCGAACGCAAATACATTCACCTGAAAACTGCATGGTTGAAAACATTGACTTCACCATTAGACTCGATATCTTGACATACCGTTTGAAAAACCTCTTAGGGTTATGACGCGAACAATATCCGGATCTAATCAAGACCGATCTTATCCCTCCGGAGACGCCCATTCCCTTCGGTATATGGCACAAACAAAGCTTATTCAGCGGCAACCCAAACCTGTTTTCCGTTTAACTAGAGCGCGC
Organism: uncultured Desulfobacterales bacterium; assembly: GCA_964413125.1. Classification (GTDB taxonomy): domain Bacteria; phylum Desulfobacterota; class DSM-4660; order Desulfatiglandales; family HGW-15; genus JAIPEI01. The sequence goes on along the minus strand of CAYPSZ010000119.1, from coordinate 2,019 downwards.
AGAAGGAAAGAAAAAGTGGATCACTCATGAATAGCATACAAAAAGAACTTGTAGAGATATACACAGATGGAGCTTGCAGCGGTAACCCCGGCCCTGGTGGCTATGGGGCCGTAATTAAACATGAGCGCAGGATCCAAGAAATATCAGGTTGTGAACCAATGACTACCAATAACCGAATGGAGATGCGTGCAGTCATCGAGGCGCTCGCCTTTCTGAATGGATCTCATCGCATACGCATTACAACCGATTCCAATTATGTAGTAAAAGGAATGACCGAATGGCTTCCTGGATGGATTAGAAAAAACTGGATCAATGCGCAAAAACGACCCGTTCTCAACCGTGATCTCTGGGAGCGACTTCTGGAACTAAGCAAGCCCCATGACATTGAATGGAAGTGGATTCGCGGACACAACGGCCATGAGGAAAACGAGCGATGTGATTATCTGGCACGGGAGGCTATTCGCAATTGCCGATAAATAACCATGACATCATATGCTCAAGTCAATGCCTTATCATAGCCAACAAAGCCTCTGCCCGTATTAAGCTCAAATCCGATCAAAATGTTACATTGCTCGGATGCAAACTCTTGACCCCAATTGAGTTTCATGATAAATATAGAGACTAACGCCTAAAGCAGTAATTGGTTGTCCATTGAGTTTTAACTTATGTCTACTTTTTTCATCATGCCATTTTAGGAGCGTCAAATGAAATGTCCCAAATGCGGGTACATCAGTTTTGACCACCACAATGCCTGCCCTAAATGTAAAAAGGATATCAGTGAGGAGCGCGGCAAGCTGAATCTACCCGATTTTACACCTTCTGTTCCATTTCTTCTTGGTGCTCTGACTGGAATGACAGACGACTCCATTATGGACATTGAAATCGCTGCATCGGGTGTCGGGCATCCGGCACCGGCGGAAGAGGAATTAGAGGTAGAGGAACATTCGGCCTCTATTCTTGAAGATGAAGACGAAGACGCCTCCATCGATCATGATCTGATGATAAGCCTGGACGAGGAATGGTCTCCTCTTGAGGAGGAAGAAGAAGTAGAAGAATCGGTTCTACCGGAATCCGGCATGGACTTGGATCTCGAAAAGGGCATGGAGATGTCGGAAGAAGCAGTGGGCCTTCAGGACTCGGAGGACTTATTGGGCGGGGAAAGCGTTTTGGAATCGTCACCCCTGGATTTGCCCGAAGACTCCGGCGAAGAAGAAATCATATTTGACTTTGACGAACCCGTCCCCGAGACGGATGAACTCGAGGGGCCACAGGCTTCCGAGGAAACCTTGATCAGCCGGCAAGAGGATCTCTCCATGGATTTGGGCGAGTTAAGCCTGGATGAAGAAGATCTTACCGGCGGCATAGTAATGGAAGACTCTCCTGTGGAAGAGGCAGAGTCGGAACTCGAAATCGACCTGGACTCAATAGCGCTTGACGAAGAGGAAGATCTTCTTGAAGAGACCACCGGCTCCGAAGATCAGGAAGACGCCTTAATCCTGAACTTGGACGACCTCAAGGTCAATGAAACCGGCGAACTGGAAATCGGCTCGTCTGCGATGACCAAGGCCGCTGAAAAAACCGATGATGCCACCCCTGAAGACCTAGTCGACATGGAGGGCGTTTTCCAGGATGACGAAGAAGGAGATCCGAAGCAAACTGCTCCGGGGCCGGAGGTGTCTGAAGCGGAAGATGACTTCACCATTGATTTGGAAGACTTCTCGCTCGAAGAAGAACCGGCGCCTTCCTTGGAAGACGATGAGGAAGAGTTTTCTCTCGACATAGATGACTTGGACTTGGACCTGGAGCTGGAGGAAGAAGACCCTGATAAGACCTCATGACCTTCAATTTGGTGTTGACCTCGGCCCACAAGAGGGCTAAACTTCAAAAAGTTGTGCCGAGATAGCTCAGTCGGTAGAGCAGGGGACTGAAAATCCCCGTGTCCCCAGTTCAATTCTGGGTCTCGGCACCAGGAAGATCAAGGGCTTACGGTATTTTGCCGTAAGTCCTTTTTTTGTCTCG
>CAYPSZ010000118.1:0-2611 GCA_964413125.1 uncultured Desulfobacterales bacterium | reverse complement strand
GATCCGTGAAAGAGACTGAGGTCCCTTGCCGTCAACTCAGGGAAAAGGGGATGTCGGCCAGGAGAAGGACCGATGCGTTTTTTTTGATCCACCGATCATAAGAGCGTAAAAGGCTGGGATCGGTCATGATCCACGTCTCGTTGAGGTATTTCAGTTCTTCGATTACACGCCAGTAGAGATGCATGGGATATCCCTTTTCCGTTCGGAGCAAGGTTACAAGTGGTGAGTGGAGTATAGGGAGGCCAAGGCGCCCTGTCAAGGTTGGAATGGCAGGCTTTTGAACGCCCCGTCCTCCCGCGCCGCCGATCCGGGTACAGGATCGCAATCATCAGCTTGTTGTTTTTTGTGGAACCCTGAATCCTTCCTTGATTTCTTCAATCCCTTGAGTGTACAATACCGCCAAATCGTTCCAGGTGCCCCTTGCGGGGCGGAAATAGGGAACCCCGTGAAAATCGGGGACGGGCCCGCCGCTGTGTACCCTGCCCCTTCGCCTAGTCAGTGCGAAGGGGAACCCTTTCGGCCGTTGTGCGCCACTGTCGGAACCTCAGTCGTCACTGAGTGCCTGATGGGAAGGCCGCTGAAAGGGCGGGGGAGTCAGAAGACCTGCCTGGAACGCCAAGGGATCGCCTTCGCGGACAGGGCGCGATTCCCCCAAGATCGTTCGAGGGTGAAAACGGGACATCCCCGGATCGACAAATCGATCCGGGGATTTTTTTGTGCCCGCCGCTGAATGCGAGTACCCGCAAAAACCAATGCGATCGAAAGGAGAAGAAAGATGAAAAGGACGGCAATTGCATTCTTGGCGGCACTCGCCTGGGCCGGGACCGCCTGGGCCGGGGAAAACACCCATACGCTCGATGAAGTAGTGGTGACATCGAGCAGGGTGAGTGAACCCAAACGGGAAGTAACGTCCCATGTGACGGTTCTGGATGAAACAGCTATTGGCAGGTCTTCGGCGGACACCCTTGACGAACTGCTGGCCGAGCAGTCACTGGGGCACATCCATCGCTATCCCGACGCCCCGACGTCCGTCGGAATGAGAAGCTTCACTACCGATACCCATGGAAACGATCTCAGGGGACACGTGCTGATACTCCTTGACGGGCGGCGGATCGGGACAGGCAATGCGGCCATGATTCCTGTCCGAAACATTGAAAGGATAGAGATCGTTCGGGGCCCGGCCGCCGTTCAATACGGCTCAGCCGCCATGGGAGGTGTCATAAACGTGATAAGCAAGAGGGGAAAAGGGAAGCCCGGCCTTTTGCTTCAAGGCATGTACGGAAGCAACTCCTACAAGGAAGGCGCCGTATCCTTATCAGGAGAGGCCAAGGGGCTGGATGGGGCTTTGAGCGTGTCCGCCCGATCCGCAGGCGACTACAAGACAGGGGAGGGCGTTCGTTATCTCAACACGGGATATGACCGGCAGGATGCGGTAAGCCTGAATATGGGGTGGACACCGGCTCCAGGCCACCGCATAGGCCTCGTGCACATTCGCTCGGAAACAAAGCGCCAGGGAAATCCCGGGTATCTCACGCAGAACGATCTGGATGATTACAAGGACGCAGTGAACCGATCCACAGACCTGTCCTATGAGGGTGGGGGCATGCAGGGGCTCCTGAACTGGAAGGTGCGATATTACAAAGGACGTGATTACAATATGTGGATGGATCCGGTGGAGAGTAACCCTGACGGGTGGGACGACGGCATTCCGGATTACCGGAACACGAGGTTTCAAGGTGCCCAGGGCCAGATTTCCCTGGATCGGGAGCTCTACACCCTAACAGCAGGCTTCGACTGGGTCGATTACAAGATAGAGAACACCTGGATTCCCCGCAGGACAAGCTATGAAAACCCGTCCGCATTCCTGTTGGGCAAGTTGCGCCTTTTGGACCGTCGTTTGATCCTCAGCGGAGGCCTTCGCTATGACGAATATGAAGTTGAGGTGGTGGATCCGGTGGGGAGAACCGAGAAAGACGACCGGATGACTCCGCGATTCGGGGCCGCCTTCATGCTCACGGAAGGTCTCAAGCTGCGCGCGAACTATGGGGAGGCCTTTGTCATGCACGGGGCGGATCAACTGGCCGCGGATTTCGTTAGCTGGGGAATAAGGTACGTGGGAAACCCCCTACTGAAGCCTGAGACCAGCCGGACCCTGGACCTGGGTCTAGATTATGTCCGAGGGGCATTGGATGCATCTCTTACTTACTTTGTAACCCGCTATAAGGACAAGATCCAAGGAACGGCGACGCCCGCGGGCGACCAAACGTGGGAGAATCTGGGAAAAGCATCTGTTGAAGGCCTGGAAGCCCGGTTCAGTTATGATGTGGGCGCGCTGTTCGACTGGTCCTGGGAAGTCCGGCCCGAGGTGCAGACCACGTACCTTACAAAATACCGGGACCGCATCACCGGGGAAGATCTGCTCCACGTATCGGATTGGAACATTACCATGGGTCTGGTTCTGTCTTATCTGGATGACTTCTGGTTTCGAATTGCGGCGTCTTACTGGGCCCCTCAGCATGTCCTGGACTTTGAGAGCGGGCTGTGGCCCACGCCCATTGTGGAAAAGGGAGGTTTCACAGTGGTGAACCTGGCGGCCGGGAAGACCCTTTTT
>CAYPSZ010000117.1:0-3716 GCA_964413125.1 uncultured Desulfobacterales bacterium | reverse complement strand
CCCGCCATTCTGGTGAGGGAGGCCCTTGTCCAAGGCCTGGAGGCCATGGGAATCAGCACGACACAGAGTCCCGCCTGTGCCGATGCAAGGCTCGATGCGCGCATCCGGTGGTTTGCCCCTTACGGACACAGTCCTTTTACCGCGGCGGTCATTGTGTCCCTGTCTCTTGCCGGAGGAGAGGGGGACCAGGTCCTGTGGTGGGGCAGGATCCGCGCGGGACGTGCCAACGGTTCTTCAAAGACATCCGGGGTATATGGGGGGCGTGCAAAGATCGAGAAGACGGTCTCGGAAGTACTTACTGAAGCGGTCAATCAGCTCCGGTGGAAGCCTGGTTTCATTCGCCTCAAACCCATCCCGCCCCGGGAAAAGCCTTCGGCATGCCATCGCCCGCCATGACCAAGTAAAAGGCCGCCGAGGCAAAGTGTCCCGGCGGCCTTTGCGCTTTACTTGAACGGTCAATCTTGAACAGAGATGGATCCAGGGGGCATGGATATGGCGGCAAGGCTGGGACCAACGGCGTTGAGCGCTCCCATGGCCGCCCCCAGTGTAATCTGAATGGGGCCTGCCGCAGCCACTCCTGCAGGGGCCCATGAGACCTGAATGGGTCCGAGGCCTTGGAGAGGCCCGATAAGACCGCTGAAGGTTATGGTGGTATTCTCCCCCGTGCAAATGACAGTGGCCAGAAGTGCGGAGGGATCCTGGGCGTGGGCCGGGGGGACGGGGTTCAATGATGCAAACAACTCCTGCACCCAGGAGGACCTCTTTTCATAGGGAAAGACGGCCAGGGCGAAATCAGATCCCCTGACACCACACACCGCAGTGGGGGTGCCGACCCTGTAATCCGTTCTTCCTCTGAGTTTGGCTACGAAGAAACGGGCGCGCCCGAACATCAGCTTCAAGAAAGAAGATCTCTCCTCCTTTTCAGCATTATAGACGGATTTATCAATGACCATTTTTGAACTTGGCGCAAGTGTAAATGCACTGCCGTCATGCAGTTTTATATTGGCCCTCGAACGGGTCATGGCTACCAGGGTGTCTCCCTGATATAAGGGGAGATCCTGTTTGAGCCTAAAGGCCGACTTTTCGCCATCGTGAAATACAAGCACCTCTCCGTGTACCTCTTGTACGTTTCCAACGAGCGGTGTTTTTCCTTCTTCATATCCGGGTCTGATCTTTACATCAGGGGGTAAAAGAGGCTTAATAGGTTTATGTTCAATCTTAAACTGATTAAGAAGAAATTCAGTATCATCCTTGGCTTGGCCGATAGACGGATTTACAAGGAAAGCAGCCCCCAAGGCAAACAGAATCAATAATCCAATAAGCCGGCTTCCAGATTTCATGTCGTGCCTCCTTTGAATGAATAACGAAAAACGGATTTCCATCCACAAATGGTTACTTGTTCCTTGTGCGGCTTACTCAAGCCGAAGGAAGCAAATATACCCCCCATTCCGGGTTCCCTCAATATGTTTTTTTGAAGGTCTTGAGAAATTAAAATCCGGGGGTTTTTGCGGGTTTATAACGTTGACATCACAGGATTCGTTGCGTTAATATTTTTTCGCCTCATCATGGATCAGCAGGAAGGATATTCGCTCCGTAATTTGCACCTCAACACAAGCCGGCAGAGAGATAATATTTCAGGGTAAGAAAGGCCGGTGTATCGTCCCCGCGACATTGGCTCCTAAGAGAACTCAAAGGAGGAGAGCCTTGAAAACCTACCAGCAAACCATGGGTGTTTTTTTGCTTTGTCTTGCTATTTTACTGTTGCAAAGCCCCGGGGCTCAGGCGCAACTCAAGGAGGGCATCTCTTCGTACCAGGAAGGTAATTACACCAGGGCCATAGAACTCCTCGAGCGTGCAAGGCAGACCAGCCCTGAATCCTCGTCGGTGGAATTCTTTCTGGGCATGTCCCACAAACAGTTGGGGGACTATGATAAGGCCCTTCTGCACCTGAGAAGATCCATAGGCCTCGAGCCCGGAATCAAGGAATCACTGATTGAACTCATCGACGTCCTTTACAAACTTTACAGTCCCGAAAATGCTGAAGAAGCCTTCTCGTTGATAGAAACGGCGGAACGCGAGGGCATTTATCCGGGAAAGACGGCGTTCTTGAAGGGCTTGTTTCTCCAAAAACAGGAGAAGTACGAAGACGCGATTGCCGGCTTTGAGGCTTCCGCAAATAAAAACGAGACCCTGAGGCAGGCGGCGGAGTTTCAGGTCGCCCGTTGTTACGCAAAACAGCAGGACCTGCAAAAGGCGAGGTTGCGCCTTAAGGCGGCCATTCAGCAGGATCCCACAACCGACCTGGCAGGTTTTGCCCGGCAATATGTGGAACTCATAGAAAAAAGAATCGAGGCGGAACGGCCCATCCGTTTGACCCTGGGGATTTACGGGCAATACGATACAAATGTTGTTCTAAAGCCCATTGATTCCGCCCTTGCCCCTGACATAACCGACGAGGGGAGCAGGGCCTTTACCGGTTCGGTGCGGGTGGACTACATCCCCCGGCTTCAGGGCGACTGGCTTTTCAATGCATACTATGCGGGCGCGGGCGTATTTCATGATAAATTCTCCACATCGCATGACTCCATCAGCAACAGCATATATGCAGCCCCGGGGTATCGCTTGAATAATGGGGCCATTAATCTTACGCTTCGTTATGATCATGCGCTGGTGCGCAACCCCGGATACAAAAGATATGTCGGTTCTTTTACCATCGCGCCTCTTTACAGAAGGATGCTCACTCCATCCCAGATCTTAGAGGTGTCCGCGGGCTGGAAAAGAAATTCCTATTACCGGCCCGTCTTTCTTCCGGAAGAAGACCGGAGCGGATCAGGTTTTGTCGGCCATATGAGCTGGATCTGGCTTTACATGCAGGATGGATTTTTGAATCTGAGGTATTCTTATTCAAACGACAATACTGACGGAGCCAATTGGGACAAATCATCTCACAGTTTCTCTTTCAATATCGGCATACCCATTGTGGAAAAGGTCCTGCTTCAACTGAGCGGCATGGCCTCTTTTGATAAGTATGAGAATCATCATTCGGTGTTCCTGGTCAAACGGGATGACAGCAGGTATCAAGGGTCCATAGGCCTTGACTGGAACGCGTACAAGAATTTCCATGTGATCGGCCAGTTCACCGCCGTCAGGAATGATTCGAACATTGCCATTTATGATTATGACCGTAAGATCTATACCCTGGGTGTTGAATACCGGTATTAAGACGTTCCAGGAGCCACGAAGGAGGAATACCATGAAGACTAAACGCCTCTTTTTTGTTTTGTTTTTGGTTTTATCAGTATTTATTTCCTCTGACCTTTTCGCGGCTTCCATCGGAGAAATCAGCGTTGTAAGGGGCCGTGTCTTTGTGCTCAGCCCCGGAGAGCCCGCTCGAGCCGCATCTTTAGGGGAGCTGGTGTACGAGGGGGATATGGTGCTCACAGAGGCCAGGTCCAGGGCGCAGATTGATTTTCACAACGGTCATGTGGTTCGCGTCTCCGGGAATTCCCGCCTGAAACTGGAGGAATTCGTGGAGACTGAGAAGCAATCAAGGGGCCTGCTGAGCCTGCTTGGAGGCAAGATTGAGAGCGTTGTCAAGCGCGTTGCCGGAAGGGCCTTTGGCAGGGATAGACAGAACCGCTTTGAGGTTCAGACGCCCACCGCCGTCTGCGGTGTTCGAGGAACACGCTTTTTCACATGGTATATTCAGGATATAA
>CAYPSZ010000116.1:0-6202 GCA_964413125.1 uncultured Desulfobacterales bacterium | reverse complement strand
GCCTCAGCGGCAGATATGGTCCGGACCGCGTCTTTGATCGAGGGGATACTTCCCGCATTCATGCTCAGCTCCTGAATGCCCAGGCCTACCAAGATCTGTGTACACATAGGGTCCCCCGCCATTTCCCCGCAAAGAGCCACGTGGACACCCGCCGCATGTGCCGCCTCGACCACATGCCTTATCATCCGGAGGATTGCCGGATGGAAAGGCTGGTACATGAATGCAACGTGTTCGTTTATCCGGTCAATGGCAAGGGCATACTGGATGAGATCGTTCGTCCCGATGCTGAAAAAGTCCACATGCCGGGCGAGAATGTCGGCCATGGTGACTGCCGAAGGGATCTCGATCATGATGCCCACTGGGATATGTGGGTTGTAAGGGAGGCCTTCCCCGGCCAGCTCTTCCTTTACATCCGAGAGCACGGCCTTAGCATCTACGACCTCCTGTACTCCTGATATCATTGGAAACATAAGCTGAACGTTTCCGAATGCCCCGGCTCTCAGTATGGCGCGGAGCTGCCGCCGGAAAATGGCTTCCTCCTTAAGGCTGAAACGGATGGCTCTCAGCCCAAGGGCGGGGTTCATCTCCTTACCGAAGGCCGGAAATGATGAGAACTTGTCTCCCCCCAAATCGAGCGTCCGAATGATAACCGGCATGGGAGCCAGGATTTCTGCAACCTCCCGGTAGTCATTGAACATCTCATCTTCGGAAGGAGGCTCTTTGCTCCTCAGGAAAAGAAATTCGGTGCGGTAGAGGCCTATTCCTTCAGCGCCGTGGTCCCGGGCCACGGTAACCTCTTCCAGGAACTCGATGTTGGCCATTATGGTGATCCTGTGCCCGTCCGTGGTTTCAGCAGGCAGGTGGCTTACTCGAAGGATGCTTGACTCGCGCTCTTCGTGCCGAAGCTGCCTTTCCTGGCATTCTATGATGGTGTCGTCCACCGGATTGACGATCACCTCGCCGGTATTCCCGTCTACTATGATCAGCGTGCCGTCGGGAATGGATCTCGTGGCGGACTCAAGAGCCACAACTGCAGGCAGCTTCAGGGCCTGGGCCATGATGGCGGTGTGCGAAGTGGGCCCGCCCACATCCGTGATGAACCCCATGACCTTGCCGATGTTCATCTCGCTCGTGTCCACCGGCGAAAGGTCATGTGCAACTATAATCACTCTTTCGTCTATTTCAGATAAACTTGGTGGCGCCTTTCCTGCAAGATTTCGTAATATTCGTTGGGCAATATTTTCTACATCCTCAACCCTTTCGCGTATATATTCATCCTCTATTTGCTCAAAAAGATGGCGAATATCGTGAACGGATTTCTTGAGGGCCCACTCGGCATTAATCTTCTCGTCTTTTATTATTCGTATAGTAGAATCCCGGAGCATGCTGTCATCGAGGATCATGAGATGGGAGTCAAGGATAAACCCGTGGGCCTTCAGGGCTTCGGGCATTTGGTTGCGTATGGTGATTATATGTTCTTTGGTGGCCTCGACAGCCTCCTGAAAGCGCTCCACCTCCAGGTTCACCTGGCGAGGGCTTATAAGGTACTGATAGAGGATTTTGACCCTGGACCGGTCAACTACCCTGGCCTTACCTATGATGATGCCGGATGAGACCGGTACCCCCATTAGTTTGAATTCCTTGTCCTCTATCATTGTCCTTCGCCGAAGTTGCCGTCAAAGAGCCGGCAGAGTTTTTCCATGAGTGCGGCCCCGTCCTTTCCCACGATCCTGACGTTGATTTCCGAGCCCTTGGGGCAGGCCAGAGTCAGAATGGAGAGTATGCTTCCACCCTCGACCTCATGACCATCCCTCGAAAGGTAGAGCCTGGCGTCGAACTGTCCTGCCAACTCCACTATCTTGGCAGCGGATCGTGCGTGGAGGCCCAAATCATTCTTGATCCTGAGTGCTCTTTTCAGCTCCATTGGTCCATGCCTCCCCCCCTTCCTGAACGGAAAGGCACATTTTGTATGCCTGCCTGTAAGCAAGCCCTTTTTCCAGGGCCAGCTGTTCTGCAACGTCCCTCAGGCTCATGTCTTGACGTTCAAGAAGAGTCTTTATTTTAGCGACCATATCAGGATCCGGGGAATAGGTGGAGGAACACAAAGGGGCCGCTCCCTCCACTATAACGGTGAACTCCCCCCTAGTACGCTCGTCGTCCAGCATATCCAAAAGCTCCTGGAGCCTTCCGCGCATGGTTTCCTCATGGATTTTGGTCATCTCACGGGCCAAAGCTCCGTTTCGGTCACCAAGCACATCCCTAAGGTCCCTAAGTAAACCCTTAATCCTATGAGGGGCCTCGTATAATACCAGGGTTCTGGGTTCGCCGGCAATCGCATGAATCTCCTTAAGCCTTCGCCCTCGGCGGTTCGAGAGGAATCCCGTGAACAGGAATCCGTCTGAACGAAAGCCCGTCGAGGAGAGTGCAGCAATGGCAGCACAGGGGCCGGGAACGGAAACCACTCGTAGACCCTCGTCCAGGACATAACGGACAAGCATGGATCCGGGGTCCGATATGCCGGGCGTGCCGGCGTTGGAAACAAGAGCTATTGACTCCCCGCGGCGAATTCTGTCAAGCAGCTCGGGACCTTTTTGCCGGCTGTTGTTCTGGTTGTATGAGGTCACACGGGTCCGGATTTCAAAACGGCGGCACAGACGCCGGGTGTGTTCCACCCCTTCCGCTGCAATCAAGTCGGTTTCCCTGAGCGTGCGCAGGGCCCGCATGCTGATGTCCTCCAGATTGCCTATGGGTGTGGCCACCACGTAAAGAACTCCGCTTGAAAAATCCCTTGCCGTTTCTTCTTCGGTTCCTGTCATGAAACGGTCTTTCTCAAGGATTGAGGCCTGTTACGGCACTGCTTCGAATGCGTCCCTGATCACCTCGATCTGCTTCTCGACCCCGTTCAGGTTTACCGCCACCACATCGAAGCGGACCCGCGTGTCCATAATGGCCCTGGTTTTCAAATAATATAGGGCCGTGCGGGTTATTTGTCGTTGCTTTCGATGAGTAACGGCCTCCTTTGCCTCGCCGATGGAGACTCCCAGCCGGGTCTTGATCTCAACGAATACGAGGCAGTCCTCATCTTCGGCCACCAGGTCCACCTCCCCCAGAGGGCATCGATAGTTTCTCTCCAGAATCCGGTATCCCAGGCTCTGCAGCCTTGTCAAGGCAAGATCCTCGCCTTTTTTTCCCAGTGCCAGGCGCCGGCGTGTCACCGGCATCTCCTTCCCCGGAGCGGCTTTTTTGAGGTAATGCGCGCCCTTTCGCCGATTTTCACGCCAAAGAGCGGAGCCGGAGGAGCCTTCACCCTGTTGAACGATCTGCGGTGGATGGCGCAGGGGCCGTACCTGGTTAGGGCTTCCAGGTGAACCGCGGTCCCGTAACCCTTATGGCGCGAGAACCCATACCGGGGGAAGAGGGTTTCGTATGAGCACATGAGCCGGTCCCGGTACACCTTGGCGATTACCGAAGCCGCTGAAATGGAGAGACTCAACCGGTCTCCCTTTTTTAGGCACCTCTGCCGGACCGGCAGGGGTACGGCCTGAATTCCGTCAACAAGAAGGAAGTCCGGGGAGGGCTCCAGATAAGAGACCGCCTTCTTCATGGCCTCCAAGGAAGAATTCAGGATGTTGTGCTCGTCAATAAAGGCGGGGCCTACGACTCCGATTCCCACGGAGACGGCCTTCTCATGAATAACGGAGAAGGCCCGTTCCCGAGCGCTCTCCGTCATTTTCTTTGAGTCCTGAACGCCTTCAAGGATTACGCCTTCCGGGAGAATAACCGCTGCGGCCACCACGGGTCCGGCAAGCGGTCCTCTGCCGGCCTCATCCACTCCTGCAATTAGTGCATAGCCCGCCCCCCGGGCCTTGGTCTCGAAGAAGAGTGTTTCTTCCACCGAGGGTGAGTGGCCCGCAAACAAGGAGAGGTTTTGGTCGGTTCGAGACAGTCTCAATTGGCTGCGGCCTAATTCCTCTTTTCTCTGATTCTTGCTGCTTTCCCTCTCAGTTTGCGCATATAATAAAGCCTTCCCCTGCGTACCCGACCCCTTGTGACCAGTTCGATCTTGTCAATGGTGGGTGAGTGCAATGGAAAGACGCGCTCCACACCGATGCCGTAAGACACTTTGCGAACCGTGAAGGTGGCGCCTGTCCGGCCTTTTCTCTTTCGAAGAACAAATCCTTGAAAAACCTGGATTCGCTCCTTTTCGCCTTCTTTGATGCGGGCGTGGACACGGATGGTGTCCCCTGCCTTGAACTTGGGGATGTCCAAACGCATCTGTTCGTTTTCAAGGGTTTCAATGACGTCCATGAATTGTTTCTCCTGTTTAACGTGACAAATGTCAGCTGCCGGCGGTTGGCTGACAGCTAATCGCTTTTCCTCACTAACGCCCGAACACCAGCCTGTCAAGAATGACTGCCGCCGCTGTACGAACGGATAAATGGTTGTAGCCGGCAACTCCCTCCACAGGCTCCAGCACATGATCGACCCGGGTAAGTACATCTTGATGAAGGCCCCAAGCCGTGCCGAAAACCACCATAACAGGCCGCTCTTGCCTAAGCATTTCTACGGCCGCCGGAAAATCCAAGAGAGGATCACAGCCTCTGCCCGCATCCGTGGCAATGAGCAGGGGGGCCTCGTTTTCAGATATCCGAACGGCGTCCACCGCATCCTCGATGGAGGCGGCCACCTGTATTCTTTCAAGGGCCTGCTTGCGGTTCGGATTGTAGCCGGCCCCGTATCCGGCCGTCCAGTGCCGGACCACCCGTTCCACCAGCGCCTGCTGATCCTCCAGAGGTGTGATCACGAAAAAACGCCTGAAGCCATAAGTCGCAGAAAGCCTGGCCAGGTCGTGCAGGTCAAGGGTGGTCACAGCCGAAGCGATGGTATCGCCGTTCTTGTTGTAGACCGGGTAGTGGACCAGCCCGACGTAAAGCCGAAGATTCTCGCCTCTATTCGTCAATTGCGACTTGTGGAGGAGGTCGGGCCTTTTTTCCAGGGTCCTCTTCAAGGACTCCTGCCTGCGCCAGACCCTTATCTTCTCGTGGTCCCCGGAGAGCAGCACCTCGGGCACCGTCTTGCCCTCGAAGACCGGCGGCCGCGTGTAGTGGGGGTGCTCCAGTAGACCCTGCTCAAAGGAGTCTTCTTTGTTGGAGTTCTCACAGCCCAACACCCCGGGCACCAACCTTCCCACGGCGTCCATTACGGCCATGGCGGCAACCTCTCCTCCACTGAGAACGAAATCCCCGATGGAGATTTCTTGATCTACGTAAGCCTCCCTGACCCGTTCATCCACTCCTTCGTATCGGCCGCAGATGAGCACGATCCTGTCCAAAGTTGAGAGCTCCCAGGCCAGTGCATGGTCGAACAACCGTCCTTGAGGGGTCAATAGGACAACCCGTTGAGCGCCCGCCACAGGATCAAGGTTTTTCAGGGCACGGGCGATGGGGCCGGCTTTCATGACCATGCCGCTTCCCCCGCCGTACGGCCGGTCGTCGGTCACACGGTGTTTGCCCCGGGCATAGTCTCTGATGTTCGTAAGCCTTGCTTCCAGCAGGCCCCGTTCCACGGCCCGGCCCATGATCCCCTGCTCCAGAAACGGGACGAACATGCCGGGAAACAGGGTGAGAACATCAAATCTCATTAAGGTCCAACAGGCCCTCCATATAAGAGATAATCATCCGGTTCCGGGTCAGGTCGACATCCTCCACCACTTCGTGGGTGGCCGGTATGAGTATCTCACCGGAATCGGAGGTCACCACATAAACATCGTTGCTCCCTGTGGGTAATATTCGTGCGAGAGTCCCGATATGGCGGCCGGTGTTCAGGTATACCTCCAGCCCGATCAACTCAACCCAGAAGTACTCATCCTCCCGCTCCCGATCCAGTGAGTTACGGCGTATGTAAATGTTGGCGTCTCTGAGGTTTTCAGCCTCATTAATGGAATCCATGCCATCCAGGTCAAGCAAGACGCCCTTTTTGTGAGGCCTTGCCGCGGCAACCGGATACTCAACTCTATGATTATCCTTTGTTTCCAGTACGACACGGCCGGCCCGCAAGAAGGACGACTCAGAATCCGCGTAGGAGTGGATACTCAGAGTTCCATCCAGGCCGTGCGGCTTGACGACTCTACCCAGAAGGATAAGTTCTGATAAGGCTGCATCACCCAAGGCTACTCAATGATCTCCAGCACGGATCTTTTGTT
>CAYPSZ010000115.1:0-24511 GCA_964413125.1 uncultured Desulfobacterales bacterium | reverse complement strand
AGCGGAAGGAGTTCCGCACCCAATGTCGCACCCACAACACGCCAGTTGGTCGGGTGGGCGGAAAGATACGCATATGTACGCGCGCGCGAGGGGGGTATAGGCGGTGGCAGCCTTGCACGTTTTCCAGTTCCGGGTGGCCGGGGGTGGTCTGACGCAAAGATGAGGTTTTCCGGACCAAGTGCGCGCGCGAGGGGACGTTACCAAGGCGCCGGTTACCAAAGGTACCAAGGCAAAGTGCGCGTGCGTGAGGGGGTGGTGGTACGCAGAGGTACGCAGAGTACGCAAGCGCAACGCGAGGTCGAGGACGGCATGACCCTGGAGGCCATAGCCGAGGCCGACGGGACGGTGAGCGACGAGACGGTACGGCGTTCGTTGTCACGTCCCACAAATGTGGAACATCTCCCCAGCACTATAACGGATACCAAGGGCCGGAAGCCATTTTGTCCAAACGTGAACACGTTTGACAATCAAGGCTTTCCGGCGATAATTGTCCATGTTGGCCAAGACTAACATGTATGGTGTTTTGTGGCCTTTTCGTCTTCCTTCAATCCTTTCAAATCTGGCCCACAATCGACTGACAGGCCCCGTCAAATGGCGGGGCTTTTTTGTTTCTGAGGCACTTCACTTTTTGCAAAGTGCTTACATAATGCTTACACGGGCTTTTGAGCATGAAAAAGGGGCTTTTCAGGAAAACCCGAAAACCCTAATAATTTCTGGTGCCTGGGGCGGGAATCGAACCCGCACATGGACAAGCCATAAGGGATTTTAAGTCCCTTGCGTCTACCAGTTCCGCCACCCAGGCAGGGCTCAAAAACAACCCTTGGTATTGTGAAACCTATCCAAAGAGTGGTCGGAAAATCAAGGGAAAAGACCTTTGACATGATAAAGCAAGCAATCCTTAAATCTCCCGGTGTGGTTAAGGTGGCGTCACCTAAGGTATATCGGGTTGGAAAAAATCCATGGGTACCTGCCGGGAAGCCTTAGTCTCAAGTCAGCTTCCACCCTGTAGACGCCCTTTTCCTTGACCCGATATATGAACTCCGTGCCGGAAATGACGGCCTCAATGTGACCGTCCTTGACCAGGCGGATCTCAGCTTCCTCCGGGAGTTCGATCACAAACTCACCTGAATGAAAAGGGGCCTCCTCCCCCATCATGAGGTCTGACCCGTCGTCCGACAGAAAAACGAAACGAAAGCCGCGAGCCGGAGCAAGGCCGTCGTGTGCAATGAAGAGCCGGCCCTCTCGAATCGCCTGAAAAACGACTCGCTTGGCGTTTTCGAAGGAACGAGGCATGGGCCTGTTCAGAAAAATGTGAATATTGATGGTGGTTAGTAGAAATGGGTAGGACAGAGGTAGAAAGTGGAAAGGCCCCCATCGAAATCTGGCTCCATGAGCATCGGAGCCGCCGATGCCCACCACGCGCCTTTCTCTGCACAGCCTGTCCCAGAATGCCAAGGTCTTTCGACTGGGCGGCCTGAGGGTGAGCCTCTTCAAGGCCAGGGAATAAAGACCTGTCAAAGGTCCCCTGATCCGTTCCTTCCACCGGGAGCTGTAGTTCCAGATTTCCATGCCGGTAAAACCCCGAACCGACAGGTCGTTCCATGTATAGGCAAGGCCTTTCTTCATAAAGGGCATGCCTTTTTCGAATGGGTGGGCAAGGAAACCGAAACCTCCCTGGGCGTTGACTTTGTTGATAACCGCTTGGGGACCGGTGTTATCGCTTCTCAACATGGATTTCAGGTCATAGGCCAAATAATGATGAAACCTGGTTCCCAACTCCAGCCCCTTGAAAAGGAGAAGCTTCCCATAGAAGCCTTCCTCCTCCAGCCCGAGCCCTTCCGCCATGAAATCATGGTCGTTGAGGCCAAGGAAGTCGAGGCCGGATTGCAGAGCCGCGCCGGCTATCTCCGGAGCGCTCAAGCTGCCGTCTGAATGGCTGGAGTGCACATGCAGGTTTCCTATGTATTCGTAATCGAACAACCGATCATTTTTCCTTTCACTTAACGTAATCCTAAAGGTTTCTTCTCCTGTTAATCGCCCTCACTCAATGCCCTTATGCCCATGCGCATGGGAAGGATAACAGCGGCAGCCTGGATTACCAATACCAGGAAAAACAAAGGCAACATCCACATATACTGGAAACTAGTTACAGCAACTCCCCTAACACCGGCCATAAAAATAACATATACAGGAGCAGCCTCAAGAAGAATAACAGCCGCCATAAACAGGCTGCTGATCATCATGTAAAACACCCCGCCGAAACCCGTGGACACCTGGGCGATATTCTCGTAACGAAACTTGGGGTATACAGCCCCAAGACCCACACCCATGGCTACAATGCCGAATACTGAAAAGAACATGGTGATTGATAGAAGTATCATCATGAATGGAGTCACATGAAGAAGTCGGTTCGTGAATATGATAAGAACCTCCCCCAGTAGAAGCATGGGTATCAGGTAGACAATGAACTTTCCCCACAGGAAACGCCGGATACTCATGGGCGAGCTCTTGATGATCCAGAATGCCCGGCCCTCGGCACTGACAGCGGGAAAGATAAACCGCACAGAGATGGCCGAAAGTACAAACCCTGCAAGCCCCAGGTTCAGGAAAGCAATCTGATTCTGAAGGAACTCGAGCCTGATGGGACTCCTCTCAAGGGGCAAAACGCTGAAATTGTAAAGGTAGACGACAATTAAGGCGCCCAGCAAAATCAACTGCGACCACTGGCTGTTGTCCCTAAAAAAAGTCCTAATATCCTTGTCCACAACCGCCCTGAGATCAGGATCCAAGGGCTTGGCCAAAAGCCGGCCGGCCAGACTAAGGAAAAAGCCTCCTCCGGGCCTCCTGCGCTTGGCTTCCCGTGCTCTTGAAAACCCGCTGAAATAGATCGCCCGGGCCACCCATACGTCAATCACCAGAAAAGCCGAGGCCGTGCTCCACAGAAGAGCTGAATGCAGTCCGTAGCTCATTGAAGGGCCTCCGGCCAGGTGGCGCCACAGGACTTCGGCCACCCAGCGGGTGGGAAGATAGGGATTGTCCGGGGCTCTGAGGGCCCCCATGTACTGGACCACGCTGAAAAAGGCGTCCGGATCCACGAGCCGCTCCGGGCGGAGAAAGCGAAAGAGCAAGTAGAGGGCTACTATCAGGAGGATCACCAGCAGCATGAGAATGTCTCTGGTGCGGTGGGCGGGAAAGACATTTACGAGGATCATGGTCACGAGGATGCCTACACCCGCTGCAATAAGCACCATGGCCAAGCCCGTGTGCACGAGAGACAAATAGAACCCAGGGCCCGGACCGTATACATAGGCGTAGGCCATCATAACCGGCAGGCCGAACACGAGGACCATCCAGGAGCTGTCCAGGATCGTGTAAAAAACCCTGCTCAAAAAAAGCTCCTCTAAAGAGACGGGCGTAGCGTGACATAGCTCCAGGTCCTTCGACAGATAAAGATTGGAAAGGGAAGTAATCATGTGGCTGAAGATGAGCAGCGAAAAGAAGGTGAGGAGCACCATGGAGAGTAGATGGTATGCGAGCATGTCTCCAACCAGCTCCACAGACTGAAAGTAGCGAAGAACCCTGGCCGAGAGCAGGAACATGGCAAGCCAGAACGCGACCCCCACCAAGCCCAAAATCCAGGTCCGCTTCCGGGCACGGCTCCCTGACAGTCGTATCCCGTTCATCGCCCCCTTGATCCTGGGACTAAGCAGAAGAGCGAGGTCTCTCATTTATAGCCATTTTCTCCTGCGTAAGTTTGAGAAAAACCGCTTCCAGGCCTCCATCCACGCCCGAGCGGCTCCTCAGTTCCCGGGGCGTACCTCTCGCGATGATCCTTCCCTCCTGAATGATTGCGATCTCATCACACACCTCCTGGGCCACCTCCAGGGAATGGGTGGACATGAACACGGTGGTGCCCGAAGCGGCCTCCTCTCTGAAAAGGTTCTTGACGATGCGGGCGGCCTTGGGATCCAGCCCCACCATAGGTTCATCAACAATGAGAATTACAGGCCGGTGGAGAAGCGCGGAGCACATTACCAGACGCTGCTTCATGCCATGAGAATAGCTCTCAACCAGTTCATCACGCCAGTCCACCAAACCAAAGAGCTCAAGGAGTTCCAAGGCACGCTCATGGCAGCCCCTCCCGTTACCCAGCCTGTAGAGCCCTCCCATGAAACTCAGGAACTCCATGCCGGTGAGCTTTTCGTAGATGAAAGCGCGGTCAGGTATGTATCCCACGCATATCTTAGCCTCTGAGGGGTTCTCGGCCAGGTCCACCCCGTTGAGTTGAATCCTTCCAAGAGTAGGTTTCAAGATCCCGGCCATCATGCTGATGGTTGTTGTTTTCCCTGCACCGTTGGGCCCGAGAAAGCCAAACACCCGCCCTTTCGGCACCGACAAATGGATATGGTCAACGGCTGTAAAGCCGCGGTATACCTTGGTCAAATCCGTGAGCCTAATCATGATCGTAGTCAATCACCTTAAGATCGAGTTTGCCGATCAGCCCCAAGAGGTTTACCTGCTGCTCGAGGTTTCCCTCCAGTAGTTTGATGTGGGTTGCATCCACAGGCATCTGGTTCATGGTGGAATCCAGAGATATCCACTCTCCAACAAAGGCCTCGCTCCACGCATGGTAGAAGAATTTCCCCCGTGTATAAACCAGACCCACAACGATGCGGGCCGGAATTCCAAGCGACCTCAAAAGCGCTGTTATAAGAGTGGCATGCTCGTTACAGTCACCCACTTTTGTGCGCAGCACTTCCAGAGCGCTGGGGATGCTGACCACAGGGCGTTTCTCCAGTTGCTCATACACCCAGGCCTGGACCAACCCCACGGCCTCCACAGGATCCTTCACCCGTCCGGCAATGTCCTCAGCCGCTTGTATAATCTCTTCGTGTTCGCTCTCGATGTTGAACTCCGGAACAAGAAAATCCCGAAAGGGCTCTTTACCATCAAGAAAGGGCCTTTCAAAGGCCGCCTTCATGGGTAAGTTCTCTCGGGTTATCTCCAGTATCGGGGGCGAAAACCTCTGCCGGCCTGAGTTCAATGCGCTCAAGTCAACCGTCACATCCTCGAATCCTTTCATCTGAATTTTGAGAAAGGCAAGCTCTCGAGGTCCTGGGATCTGACGATCCGGCGTAACAGCGGCGATTTCGTAGAAATCCAGCTCCCCGCTCCCTTCTATTCTCTCAGGGGCGGCGGCGGCGCTGGATCTTATCGCAGTAAGCCCCAAAAAGCCGCTTTCCTTAAGGGTCACTCCATTCTCATCCAGCCAGAATGTCAATTTGTTCCCCCAGACTTCGGCCTCAAGCCGGTAGGAGTCGTAAGGTATCCCCCGAATTCGAATGGTTTCCCGCCCTGCCACACGCACCTCCATGTTCGTGCGGTTCATGGTGGAAGGATCGAAAAGCGGGAACTGAAAGGAGTCGCCGACAAAGAGCGGCCTGTTCCTGAAGTAGTAGGCCAGCCCGGCCCCCATTAACGGGGGTTCTTCCAAACGAAGGCTCTGAACTCTCGACCGGCCTTCCCGGCCGGTATCAACAAAGAGCCTGTCCTCCTTGAACTCTCCCTTGGCCTCGAACCCCACGGGTCCGGAAGCCATTCGAAAACTGAAACTCCTCAAGCGAAATCTATCATCAACCCGGCATTGGGTAATCGTATAAACCCCGCTTGACATGCCCATGAGGTTCACCTGCAGAAACATCTCTTCCTGAATGGCATACCCATCGGCCTCAGGCCGTATGGAGTGAACGGCGTAACCGACCTTTCGGTCCCTTAGAAAGAGTTCTTTCCAATCCCGTTGAAAGCCCTGGATCGATTCCGAGGCCTGCCTGGTGGAGGCCAAGTCACCCGGGGGAGGGCTGAAGTGGATCTTACGGATCAACACCCCCATGAGTACGACCCATGTGGCGACGATCACCAGGCCTGTAGCCTTCCAGATCCCTCGCGTACGCTTATTTTTCATGCTTCGACCGAAAGGCCGATCCTTTCTTCACCCGCAGATCGAGGCAGAGATTGCGGAAAACAACCCAACTGCCCGCTTCCATTCTTGCAACAGACCGGGAGGATGAACGGACTGTGACTCTCTTTTTGGTTTTCGAAGGATGGGCGCCCGGGAACCCTGGGCGCTCCCTTTGTGGTAGTCCATAAGGGGTGTCGCAGCAAACGCCGCTCGGGAAAGACTTGAAGAAGGGCGCCCTCCGGAACAAATGGCGAAAAAGCAGTCAACCGCGATTTCACATCTTGTATTTGCCAAAGTCCTCTGGATTCAGGTTTTCCAGTATTTCCTGCCACTTCTTTCCTTGTTCGGACTTGTCTTCCGCTTCCGCCTGCAAATCAATCTGTTTGGATTTCTGTATGACTTCTTCCGCCACAAAAATAGGCGCCCCCACCCTCAAGGACAAAGCCAGGGCGTCGCTCGGCCGCGCGTCGATGGAAATGGTCTTACCCTTATGCTGTACATGGATAAGTGCGTAATAAGTATTGTTCTTAAGGTCGCAAACCTCGACCCGCTCCACCCGCACCTCTATCATCTCCATGATATTCTTCAAAAGGTCGTGAGTCATGGGCCGCGAAAAGTTGATTCCTTCGAGTTCACTGGCAATGGCCGTCGCCTCCAGCAGACCGATCCAGATCGGAAGGGTGCGGTCTCCATCGGTCTCCTTCAGGATCACAATCGGACTGTTGGTCAAAGGATCTACAGTAAGGCCGGATATGACCATGGGCCTGAACATGCTGTCCTCCCTTTCTTCCCTTTGTTAATACTGGTAAGAATATTCTCGGTCATCACCGAGCAGTTTGTCAATACCGGTTTATTCCACCCGCGCGCCCTGGATCGCCGGAGCCGGGAAAAGGCTTGATTTCCTCAATCGATGGGACTAACAATTCAGAGCATGCAAGTCTTGAAGGCCCACCGGTATTCACCTGAGTTTCGGATTAGAAAACCCTTTCTCAATGCGGTTATCCATGGACAAAGAGCTTTTTAGAGCCAACATCCTGGACCACAAGCCCGGGCTCTTCCTCAGCCGGATCCTCTTCAGCCTCTTCAAACGGGTGAGCATTGACGAACCTATGAAGGAAGAGCTCAAGCGGATGAACAGGGAAGGCACGGTGGTCTATGCCATCAAGTACAGAGGACGCCTCGACTACCTGATGTATCATTACAATTTTCGCATGAGAAGGCTTCCCTACCCGAAATTGGCCTTCAATCTGAATATCGCCCCGCTGCTGCCGCTTCACCTCCTTTTCCGTAATGCTTTCAAAAGGTTTGTCTACCTGCTGCGCAACGGTGAGTTCCCGGATCCCTATAAGCATGGATTCTACCGCGACGCCGTAAAGAGTGGAACAACATCGCTTATGTTTCTCATAGACCCTAAACGTTTCCTGAGACATTTCCTGCACGCTGCCGGAGACGACCTCCATGTTCTCCTTGAGACGCAAAAGGAAATGGACCGGCCCATCTACATCGTTCCACAACTCGTACTTTACAAAAAATCACCCGAACGTGAGAAGACTTCCCTAACCGGCATACTCTTCGGCTTCAAGGAACAACCCGGAGTAATACGCAAAACAGTCCTTTTTTTCAGGCACCACAGGCGCGCATTTATCGATTTCGGGGAGCCTGTGAACCTCAAGGATTTTTTGAAGGAGCTACCCCCGTCAAGCTCATCGGTCGAGGCCGCATTTGAATTGCGAGAGCGCCTTGTGGACCGCATTGACGCACAGAAAAGAATCATCCTCGGGCCGATCATGAAATCGCGTCATCAGCTCAAGGAGATCGTGCTGCGAGACGACGTGATACGCAAGCATATGGAGCGGGCCGCGGCAGGAGACCCAAAACAGGTTTTAAGGAACCGAAAAAAGGCCGGGGAATACTTCGACGAAATTGCAGCAGACTTCAATATGGCGTATATCCAGTTCTTTCATCTTGCCCTTTCCTGGTTTTTCAACAAGCTCTTCGAGGGAATCGACGTGGACATGAGCAGCCTGGCACGCGTCAGGGAGTGGGCCCGGCGGGGTCCATTGATTTACGTACCCTCCCACAAGAGCCACATCGACTACCTGGTTCTCAACTATATACTTTACAACTACAATATGCACGTCCCCAGAGTTGCGGCAGGAAAGAACCTGGCGTTCTGGCCCATGGGGCATGTGTTCCGCAAGTCCGGGGCCTTTTTTATCCGCCGCACCTTCCGTGGCGCGAAACTCTACAGGGAGGTCTTCAACCGTTATATCAAAGCGCTCATCGAAGAAGGCCATCCGCTGGAATTCTTCATAGAGGGCGGGAGAAGCAGAAGCGGCAAGCTGATCCTGCCCAAGATCGGATTTCTCACCATACTTCTGCAGGCTTTCAAGGAAGGATACTGCCGGGACCTGATCTTCGTACCTGCTTCCATAAGTTACGATCGAATCCTGGAGGACAAGGCGTTTCTCCAAGAAGCATCCGGGGGCAAGAAGGAGCAGGAAAGCTTCAGGCAAATCATTCGAGCCCGTCATTTTCTCAAACGACGGTACGGTAAGATTTACATACGTTTCGGGGAACCTGTTTCCCTCAATGAGTATTTAAAGAACCGCGGCGCTTCTCAGGATAAGATCCACAGGCATCTGGCTTTTCACCTCATACGATCCATCAACGACATAACGGTGGTCACACCGCTAGCCCTTGTGGCCTCGGCGATTCTCACGGCCCACCGGGGGGGGTTCAACATGGAGGAACTAAAGGAGACCTCTCATGAGTATCTGGATTTTGTTCGAGTGAAAAAGGCGCCGCTGGCGGCCACGCTGGAATCTCCGGATGAGGCTATTGAGCAGACCCTGGAACTCCTGATAGCCTGGAAGGCGGTGAGTTCCCTTGAGGTGATTGAGGGAGATGCGGTGTTCTATTTTGTGGACGACGAGAGAAAGCCGGACCTGGAATTCTACAAGAACAGCATAATTCACCACTTTATCCACCACGCCTTTGTGGCTGTATCGCTCCTCAATGGGCGGGACGAAATCAAGCCTTTGTCAACATTGGAAGACGACTATGGGTTTCTCAAAAGTGTATTCAACAAGGAATTCATAGTGGAAACGGGTCCGGACGATAGGACGCGGGTCAAAAAGGTGTTGTCCGATTTCCTCGAGGCAAAGCTTATCACCGAAGAACCGGCGGTGGAAGGCTACCGGATCAGCCGCCTTGGTTATGACCGCCTGCCGGTCTGGTCCAGATTTGCAAAGACATTTCTGGAGGCTTACTGGATCGCCGTCCAAACCCTGCTTCAGGAAGGCCGCAAGCCCGGGAAAAAGGGAGATGAGCTGAAGACCATGAAGTTTATGGGGATGAAATACTATAAGCTGGGTGTAATCGCTCATGCGGAATCGGTATCACAGTTGACATTCAGCACCGCCATCGACCGTCTTACAGAGGAACTGCGCCGGGACAAAGATGCCCCACAAGAGACCCCGGCGGAGGAAGAAAGGCTCAAGGAAATCGGCCTTCGTCTATATGAGATGGCCCGAATCCAGAGCTAGTTTCCATCCACAAGCTTTTCCAGGTAGGCGGAAAGCTTATCTCCGCCAATGTCGCTGCGATCGTGGAATATCAGAATGAGATGAATGAGCTTTCTTCTCAAGCGCACATCCAGGATTGCTTCATCCATACTGAGCCGCCCGCGCAGGTCATAGAAATCTCTCAAGTGAAGGAACAGGCGCCTCACACCCTCTCCCTCATCCCTGGCGAATGTTTCTGCATCAGCAATGCTTCTGAGGAGCAACAGCAAAGGCCTGACATAGGCGGGGATCTGTGAGTAGTTATAGTATCTGTCCTTCCGATCCTTACTATAAGTTGCAGGTGCCTTCTTTTCAATAAGCCGGATCAGGGCTTGGATCTCCTCCAGCTCACGATTCCTTGCTTCCCTCTTCTTACCGAAAAAAACATCCCACTTCACTATAGTCCCGTCCCGCTAGGATCACTGCAAACGAAGCGCTCGTATTACCGCCCGTCAATGGCCTCAAAGAAACCGAGATTTTCATTGAGTCTTGCCAGCCTAAGTTCCATGTTTCGCACCCGCTCCCGCACCTCGTCCACGACCTCGGCCGGGGCTTTCTGCAGGAAACCCTGATTGTCAAGCTTCTTGTTGTACAAGACCGTTTCCTTTTCGAGTTTCTGAATAGCCTTACGAAGCCTCTTCTTCTCTTCCTCGAAATCCAGGAGCCCTTTGAGCAGGATATGCACCTGGTTTTCTCCGAACACCCCGGTTGCCGAGGCCTCCGGCTTTTCCGTGCTCCGGGCGATTTCAGCCTCCCCCACTCCGGCAAGGGCCCTTACATGGGCCAAGTTCTCTCGTATAGTATCAGACTCCTCTTTACCGGAAATCTCCACCACCACATTCACTGTTTTACCGGGCGGGATGTTCATCTCACCCCGAATATTCCGAATGGTCGTTATCAGGCCTGACAGAATCTCCATCTCGGCCTTGGCGGACTCGTCGTACAAGTAATCCGCGGGCTGAGGAAAAGGCGCCGCCATAATGCTGCCCGAGGTACCGGGGATTCTTTGCCACAGTTCCTCCGTAACAAAGGGCATAAAGGGATGGATGAGCCTTAAAAGACCAAGCATAACCTTTCGAAGCACGAATCGGGTCGACCGTTTCAGGGCCTCGTCGTCGCTGTACAACCCCTGCTTGGCCATTTCCAGATACCAGTCACAAAACTCGTGCCAGGCGAATCGGTAGCACAGGGAAGCTGCATCGTTGAAACGATACTCATCCATGGCGGAGTGAACTTCTCGTGTCACCTGATGAAGCCTGGTCAGGATCCACCTCTCAGCAAGAGTCAAAACCGCGTTCCGCGGTCCTTCCCCGGCATCTTGCCGGTCCAGATTCATAAGGGTCAAGCGGGCGGAATTCCAGATCTTGTTAACGAAGTTCCTGTACCCCCCAATACGCTCCTCGCTGAGCTTGACATCGCGTCCCTGGGCAGCCAGAGCAGCCAGGGTGAAGCGAAAGGCATCCGTGCCGTAACGGTCAATGACCTCCAGTGGATCAATGACATTTCCCTTGGACTTGCTCATCTTCTGACCGTCGGCGTCACGTACAAGGGCATGGATGTAGACCTCCCTGAAAGGAACATCCCCCATGAAGTGGATACCCATCATCATCATTCTGGCCACCCAGAAGAAGAGAATATCGAACCCCGTTACAAGGACCGAGGTGGGATAGAAGGTTCGAAGATACTCGGTATCGTCGGGCCAACCCAGGGTTGAAAAGGGCCACAAAGCGGAGCTGAACCAGGTGTCCAGGACATCCGTATCCTGCCGAAGATCGGGCGCCCCGCATTCATCACAGGTTTGAGGCGCCTCTTTTGCAACAATCACCCGACCACATTGGTCACAGTACCAGGCAGGAATACGATGGCCCCACCAGATCTGGCGGGACACACACCAGTCACGAATATTGGTCATCCAATCGTAGTATACTCCCTCCCACTGGGAAGGGACGATCCGGGTACGTCCGTCACGAACCGCCTCCACGGCCTTTTCCGCCAGGGGCTTGACCCGCACGAACCACTGTTTTGACAGCAGTGGCTCAATCATGGTCGCGCAACGGTAACAGTGCCCCACCGAGTGCCGGTAAGGCTCCACCTTTTCAAGAAGTCCGGCTGCCTCAAGGTCCGCCAGCACCTTCTCCCGGCACTTGAACCGGTCCATGCCCTTATAGGGGCCGGCCAGTTCGTTCATTTTTCCGTCGTCATCAATAACCTTGACCATATCCAGCCCGTGGGCCGCGCCGATCTCGAAATCGTTGGGATCATGTGCCGGGGTTATCTTGAGCGCGCCCGTCCCGAACTCCATATCCACGTAGGCATCTGAAATAACGGGTATCAACTTATTTAGAAGGGGAAGGATCACATGTTTCTCCGAGGCGTTTTCATAACGCCGGTCCTCCGGATTCACTGCGACAGCCGTATCACCCAGCATGGTCTCGGGTCTTGTGGTTGCAACAACCAACCGGCCCTTACCGTCTTCAAAGGGATACCGGATGTGATAGAGGAAGCTCTCATGCTCTTCATGTTCAACCTCCAGGTCCGCCAGGGCGGTGTGGCAGCGGGGGCACCAATTGATAATGTAGTCCCCTCGATATATGAGTCCTTCCTGATGGAGCCGAACAAAGACCTCGCGAACGGCCCTTGACAGCCCTTCATCCATTGTAAAGCGCTCCCGGCTCCAGTCACAAGAGCTTCCCAAGCGCTTGAGCTGGTTAATGATAACACCGCCGTACTTCTCGCGCCATTCCCAGACCAATTCAACGAAACGGTCTCGTCCAACCTCGTAGCGGGTAAGCCCTTTTGCTGCAAGGTCCTTTTCCACCACGTTCTGGGTGGCGATGCCCGCGTGATCCGTTCCAGGCTGCCAAAGGACGTTGTATCCACACATCCGCTTGTAACGGCACAAAATATCCTGCAAAGTATTGTTCAGCGCATGCCCCATGTGGAGAAATCCCGTCACGTTCGGCGGAGGAATGACGATACAAAACGGCTCACGCCCGGAGGCCGGATCCGGCTTGAAAAGCCCTTTTTCCTCCCAATAGGAATACCACTTCTCTTCCACATCGCCGGGCTCGTAACCCTTGGCGAGCACCTCATTACTCATGTTTCGCTCCCCTTCCGTTTCCACCGCCAATTCAGCGCCGGCTAATATTTGCTCCACCAGGCCGATTCCCTAAGTTTTTCAGCAGGCCTGGCGCTGTTACCACGGGATTAAAAAAAGGGGTTGTCGCCAGGCACAACCCCATAAACAATCACAAAGCAGTAGGAGTTAGAAACCCTTCCTGTTGGAGTCCAGTCAGTCTCCGTCGTCATCAAGACCGGCTTTCAGGGCGTCTATGGTCTCCCGGATTACGCGCTCAGCCGTGCTCGCTACGGATTCCCGCACCCACCGTTCAGCCGCATCCGCCAGGGACTCCTGAAACACCCTTTCAACCACACTGGTCAGTATCCGGGGCAATTGAAGGGTTACCACCTCTTCCACGGCACTCCGTACGATTTCTTCAAGTCTTTGGTCGGAAATAGTAAAACCTTCACCCTGAAGCCCCAAAGGGCCTTGGGCTGCGACGGGTTCCTCAGTCATATCCTCTTCGGAGACCGGTTTCGCATCCGCCAATTCGTCAAACGTTCCAACTCCATCATCCGCGGGCAGGTCCAAATCGAACTCTTCTGCGGCCTCGCCCTCCAGAATTTTCTGCAGGTCGTCCGCACTGATTCCATCATCCCCCATGTGCTCCTCATGGGAAGATGAGGGTATTTCACTTACCGCTTCGCTAGGTGTAGGTTCATCGAATTCGAAGGAAATTTCACCTAAGTCGGGTTCCTCCGACATGGAATCGAGTTTTTCTTCCCGGCCTCTGACAGTGTCAACTTGCTCGGCACTCACGGCTTCGGCTTCATCCACATCGACATCCAACTCAAGCGCCACATCCGACATATCCATGTCTTCTGAAGTCTCCTCCAACTGAACGTCACCCAGCGTGCCGTCGAATTCATTCAACGCCGTCTCTTTACCCTCGGCGGCGGAATCTTCCATAGCGCCGATGCCGCCGTCAGGGAGATCATTGAGCTCATTAACGGCTTCATCATCGCCGGTTTCTTCCCCGTCTTCTTCTACGAGGTCAACAAGTTCAATAATCTCATCATCTATTTCGGATTGGGACTCCTGTTCCGATTCAAGGTCATCAAGATCAAAGTCCAGGAGGTCCTCGTCTTCGAAAATCCCCCCCTCCACTGTGGTCTCATCCTTATCCATGGTCCGGCCTCTCCGCGTAAGTTTTGAGGATTCCATCCACCCGCGATCTTCGACCAGTCACTTCTCGCAAAAAAACTATTTGACTAATAACGAGCACAAGACTTGCACCGTCAATCCGGTGTATTCGCCTTAAAAGCCTGCTAGCACAAGAATGCCTTCCTGTCAAGGCGTTTGATCTCATGGGGTGTACATAATTGCTCCTTTTCTTTGAGGATTTTTAAATGACTTGGCTCCGCGTTCCAGAGGAAAAGCACATTCACCAACCTTGGCCTTCCCGAGAAAGTCCCTTGTTGACCCACCCACAAAAAACTGCTAAAAATGTCATGAGGAAAGGGCGATTAGCTCAGGTGGATAGAGCGTTGGTCTCCGGAACCAAAGGTCGCGCGTTCGAGTCGCGCATCGCCCGCCAACAGAACCGACGGGTTAAGAGTTTTCAGGTCAGCCCTTTTCAGCCCTGCCGAGGAGAAGTCAGTAAGCTCAGGCAATCAAAGAAAACTTTGAGCTCGGCTCGAGCAAATCCCAAGAACATGGAACAAACCATATTTCTAAAAGTGCTCTTCGCAACAGTGCTGACCATGGGCTTGATGTCCGGCTGTGCCTCCGCACCACCTCGGCAGCAGGACAATATATGCAGCATTTTCAGTGAATATCCACGCTGGTATGACCATGCAAGGGCATCGGAGAAGCAGTGGGGCACCCCCATTCCCATACAGATGGCCGTTGTTCAGCAGGAGTCGTCCTTCCGCGCTCGTGCTCGGCCTGAGCGAAGGCGCATTCTTGGCATCATCCCCGGTCGCCGGCCTTCATCCGCCCGCGGCTACGCCCAGGCCCAGGATCCGGCCTGGGAGGATTACCAGAAGGCCACCGGCAGCCGACTAGCGCGCCGAAGTAATATGGCCGATGCACTTGACTTCATCGGCTGGTACAACGATGTAAGCCATCGCCGGCTCGGGCTCTCGAAAAACGATGCTTACAATCTTTATCTGGCGTACCATGAGGGTCACACAGGCTACCAGCGCGGAAACTGGCGCAGCAATCGCGGGCTTCAGTCCATTGCCCGGCGGGTCCAAGAGAGAGCCGCCGCTTATTCGCACCAACTGCCGGCCTGCGAGTCCAAACTGAGGTGCCGACGCTGGTATCAATTCTGGCCGTTTTGCCGCTGACCGGCGACCACAAGAAATCCCGCCTCCCCGTTCAACCGCGATCAATGGATATCTTTAGGGCCGGAATCCCCGGCCGGCCTCAGAAATTGTAAGGCCGGGAGTTACCCTCCCCCTCGAAGAAACCCTTGTTGGCTTCGTTCATTGAGTTCAGGAACTCATCCAGATCACTTCTGCTCATGAAATTAAGGGTTCCGACGTGGGCTGTCATGTGAGCGGTTCCTGGAGCGTTCCCGCGAACCGCTTTCAGGAATGAGTCAGGATCATTGTTGTAATGTTCTTTCAATTCCTCGGCGCTGACCGCCTTTCTCGGATCTCCGTAACTGTCGAAGTAAACATAATATATCATTCAAAGCTTCCTTCCCTGGTTGACCAAACACAGCGGCCCGCGACCATGGTTTTAGAAACATTCGACGATGGATAAGGCCGGCGCCAAGTCCGGCTTCTTCCTACGTTCACAAACCTCTTTCTTAGTTTCCTCAGATTCGCTATAGTACACTACATTCCGACAGTCGCCACCTTCTTAATTCCGCGCGGGGCCCAAGGACCCAAGGAAAGGAGGAATAAAGGTCGATGGCCAAAGTCCTTAAGAAGTATTTTATCTGGGCGTTACTAGCGGCTACGCTATACGGCTTATTAAGCCATCATATAATCATCTTTCGCAACTCCATAGCTTTTTTAGAAAAATCAGAGCTCACCTTGAACTACACTTTCTTCAGTGTGATGGGGAAAGAAAACAGAACCATTATGGCGGTAGACGAACTGCGTTATAATGGGATTGGAGAAATCTTGGTTGAAAAAGGACTAATGACAATAGAAGAGTATAACAGGTATATGGACAAATACGATATGCCGACAGAGTACAGATACTGATCAGCCGACCTTACACCAGAAAATCCACTTTTATTTTGAACATACGAACGGCCGGCAGGTTGCAGATATCTTCGACACCTGTCTCTTCCCTGATGCTCTTTAAGGCCGCCTCTATCCTCTCCATGCTGGGAGCTATGAAGGTGAACCAGATGTTGTAAGCGTTGTTTCGCTGGTAGTTGTGTGTGACTCCGGGGAAACTGTTCACGACCTCCACAAAAGAATCCAGTTTTTCCTCGGGCACCTTGGCGGCACAGAGCGTGCTCGTGAATCCGAGCATCTTTGAATTGAAGTTGCCCCCAATCCTCCGAATAATGCCTTCCTGCTTCAATCGCCCGACCCTTAAAAGAACGTCGGCTTCCGAGAGGTTCAGCCGTTGTCCCAACTCCAGGTAGGGCCTGGCAGATATGGGGAAGTCCGACTGGATCTCGTTTATAATAGCTCTGTCCGTATCATCCATTCGCATTCCTTTTCCCGTGGGTTTGTCCGGGTGCATTCTCCCGGGCCGGCATGTATGAGCAAAGCGGCTCCTCGGCCAAGTAGTTGCCCGTGGCCTCATAGGCCCTGGCCCTGCAACCGCCACAGACCTTAAGATACTCGCAGCGGCCGCATTTTCCTTCGTACATGGAGAAATCCCGGAGGTTGCGAAAGACCCCGGAACCTTCCCAGACCTCATCGAAAGTTGATTCCTTAAGATCTCCACAGTTGATTTCCAGGTATCCGCAAGGCTGAACAATCCCCTCGTGGGAGATGAAACAAAACGCCGTCCCTCCGAGGCAGCCTCGGGTTACAGCATCCAGACCATATGTCTCGAAGTTGACTTTCTCTCCGCGAGCCCGTGCCTCCTGCCTGAGGATCCTGTAATAATGAGGGGCGCACGTGGCTTTCAAATGGAGGGGCACCTGATCCCGCATTGCGTAGAACCAATGAAGTAAGCCTTCGTACTCCAGGGCCTCGATCTCCTGCTCAGCCAGGTCCCGCGCCCTGCCCGTGGGGACCAGCAGAAAAAGATGGTGGGCCGCGGCCCCGACACGGACGGCCAGGTCCAGCATGGCATCAACCTGATCAAGGTTCTGGCGGGTGATGGTCGTGTTGATCTGAAATTCGATCCCGGCCCTTCGGAGTTCATCGATTCCGGCCAGAGCTCCATGGAATGCCCCACGAACCTGGCGGAATCGATCGTGGGACGCCGCATCCGGCCCGTCCAGAGAGATGCTTACACGTTGTATTCCCGCATCTCGCATATTATCGGTGATCCCGGGATTAAGAAGGGTCCCGTTCGTAGCCATAACCATTCGCAAACCAAGCCCGGTCCCATGTCTCGCAAGATCGAAAACATCTCTTCTAAGAAGAGGTTCCCCCCCTGTAAGTATGACGATGGGCCGTCCTGTCCTGGCGATCTCGTCCAAGACAGCCAGACTCTTCCCGGTACCCAACTCCCCATCGTAAGGCCCTTGCTCGCTTGCAGCGCGGCAATGAACGCAGTTAAGGTTGCAGCTCCTGGTTACTTCCCAGGCAACCAGTCGCAAGCGCCCACCGTACCCATTCGCCATGCCTTCTTGAGAGGGACCCGATTCCGGCCCGCCTCCAAGCGGATGTCCGGTCATATCCGGCCCCCATTTATGATCGTTGCGGCATCCCTCGCAAAATAGGTTACAATGAGATCGGCGCCCGCCCTCTTGATGGACAGCAAGATTTCCATCATTGCGCGGGGCCCGTCCAACCAGCACTTCTCTTCAGCAGCTTTTACCATGGCGTATTCCCCACTCACATTATAAGCCGCCACCGGGAGAAGACAGGATTCCCTGATCCGTCGAATCATATCCAGGTAGGGGAGAGCCGGCTTTACCATGACCATGTCCGCGCCTTCATTTACGTCAAGCAGAATTTCCTTGATGCCTTCACGGGCATTCCCCGGATCCATCTGATACCCCGAGCGGTCTCCGAATTCCGGAGCGCATTCAGCCGCCTCCCGAAATGGACCGTAGAACGCAGACGCGTACTTGACAGCATAAGACAGGATGCCGATTTCGGGATGCCCCTCCCGGTCAAGGCTGTCGCGAATGGCTGCAACACGTCCATCCATCATGTCCGAGGGGGCGACCATGTCGGCGCCGGCTTCGGCATGGCTGACCGCCTGCCGCCCTAGGATCTCCAAGGTGGCGTCGTTATCGACATCTCCATCACGTAACACCCCGCAGTGGCCGTGATCCGTATACTCGCAAAGGCATACGTCCGTAATGACGGTCAACTCGGGAACTCGGCTTTTGACGGCTGATACGGCCTTCTGAACAATGCCGTCCTTGGCCCACGACCGGCTGCCCACTGGGTCTTTACCGTCCGGCAGGCCGAATAGAATAATCGCCGGAATTCCCTGTCCCCAAATACCTTCAGCCTCCTCGGCGAAAGCGTCCACGGAGTACTGAAACTGACCCGGCATTGAGGCGATGGGATCCCGAAGGCCGGTTCCCGGCTTCACAAACATCGGATAAACCAAGTCCTTTACCGAAAGACGCGTCTCGCGCACCATGTCACGAATGGCCGAGGTCCTTCTAAGCCTCCGGGGTCGCATCTTCATGATACTCCTCCTCGAACTCGCTTCTTATCTCGTCGTCATTCAAATAGCAGGCGGGGTCAGGCGCCCACAGGTCTCCTGTTGCAGCCTCGGCCCGCGCGCGGAAGTTTCCGCCACACACATCCAACCAACGGCAGACCGCACACCGGCCCTTGACAAAGGGTTTCTTGTCTTTGAGACGAGCCATGAGCGGGTTGGAGAGGTCGGTCCAGATCTCGCTGAAGCTACGTTCCCGAACATTCCCAAAGCCCTGATGCCGCCAGAACTGGTCGGCATAGACCGACCCGTCCCAGCTTATGCATCCTATGCCCCTTCCCGAGCTGTTGCCCTCGTTCATCCTCAAGAGTTCCAGCACTTGGGACGCCCTGTCGTTCCCTTCCCGAACCATGCGAAGGTAGACGTAGGGACCGTCTGCGTGGTTATCCACCGTGAGAACCTCCTTGGCCAATCCGCGGTCATGAAGGTCTCTGGTCCTGTCCATAATCAAGTCAACGACCCGGCGCGTCTCCTCATGATCAAGATCTTGCTCAATGAGTTCCGAACCTCGACCTGAGTAAACAAGATGGTAGAAACAAACGCGGGGAATGCCTTCATCCTCCAGAAGGTCAAAGATCGCCGGGACCTCACCGGCATTCATCCGGCTGACAGTGAAGCGGAGCCCCACCTTCAGCCCTGCATTGCGGCAATTTCGAATGCCTCTTAGGGCGTCACGAAAAGCGCCTTTTCGCCCCCGGAAACGGTCATTTACCTCCTCCATCCCGTCCAGGCTAACGCCCACGTAAGAAAGGCCGATATCCTTGAGCCGTGACGCGGTGTCCTGGTCAATCAGTGTCCCATTGGTGGAAATCACAGCCCGCATGCCCTTTCCTACGGCGTATCGGGCAAGTTCCACCAAGTCTGGGCGCATCAAAGGCTCCCCGCCGGAGAAGAGGACCACGGGCACTCCGAACTGCGAAAGATCGTCCAGGAGTGTCAAAGCCTCTTGCGTTGACAGCTCCTTGTCGTGTCGATGCTCGTCGGACTTCGCATAACAGTGCATGCAGCGCAGGTTGCAGGTCCGCGTCACGTTCCACACCACCACCGGCTTCTTGTCCGCCGAAAACTGCAGGAGGTGAGAGGGGAGAGTGGAAGAGTGGCGGCCGTACCTGATTGCGTCCGAGGGTTCCACAGTTCCGCAATAAAGCTTTGATATTCCAATCATCTATAGAAAACTCCAAGGCGCCAAGGTCATTAACCTCAACGGCCTGACAGGTCAACAGCTTAATGGCCACACTCAGTTCTCACGTTCATCAAAACGCAGCTTATCCACTTCTTCCCGGTAGTAGCTCTTTACCATATCATCTATGAATTTCTCCATATTGCGCACCGCCTCGGCGTTCAGAGCAAAGGCATCTGTACCGGCCTTGTCCTTTACCAGCTTGAGGCCATACTCGAGTTTCTTGGCAAGATGGTATGCAAGCGTTCCAGTGGGATGCCCGGTCTTGATGGACTCGGCCACCAGTTCGTCTATTGCGCTGTCATCAAAAGTTATTCGAATGTCAATCTTGTCCTGGAGTGAGGCCTCCTCAGCCCGAACCTGATCAGCAAGGTCCTGAAAATCCTCCACCGCTGTGTTCACGTCGGTTGCCCGCTTGAGGTATAGCTCCGCGATCAGCTCGATTCTTCTCTCCGAGATCTCAAGGCCGGTCTTGCGCCCGTATTCCCGGCTTCGTTCACTGATGAAGGCCAAGACTCCTTCCAGCTCCCTCTTTGCTGCACGGTCAAAGCGTTCCTTGCGTCCGGGGTCATCGGGATTCTCTGTTAGGGACTTTAGCTCCCCTTTGGGGTCGAAAATCAGATCCCGGGTGACGAGGAGCCTGTCAATACTGGTTGACGGCAGATGTTTCTCAAAGGGAATCAGGATCTTTTCAATGACACTCACCAGCCCCCGAGCTCCGGTTTTCTCGGAGGCCGCTCTTTCGGCAATCTCAAAAAGAGCCTCCTCTTCGAATTTTATATCTATTCCGTAAGCCCGGAAATCCCGGCGTTTGCTCAAAATAACCGGGTTGTTCGGGTTCTTAAGTATCTCCACAAGGTCATCTCGAACCAGCTCATCGAACACCACCACAACCGGTAGCCTGCCCACGAATTCCGATTCAAAACCATAATCGACCAGATCCTGTGCACGCACTTCTTTGAGAATCTCCCAGGGAACCTCAGTGGGCCGCACGTCCGCCTCAAAACCCAAACCTTGCTTCTGAAGCCGATGCTTAATTATCTCGGCGAGCTCCCCGAACGCCCCGCTCATTATGAACAGGATGTTCTTGGTGTTCACCACCCGCTTGTCCTTCTTTCCGGTCCGGCGGTAATGCTCTATGGCCTGAATCTGGCTTACTGCGTCATGAGGGACCTTCAGATCGACATCGGTCTCCTCCATGGGCTTGAGCAGAGCTCTCTGAACTCCCGTCCTGGAGACATCGTGCCCGATAATATTCCTGGACGATGCTATCTTGTCAATCTCATCAATGTAAATGATCCCGTTTTCCGCCAGGGCGATGTCATCACCGGCTTCTCCCACCAAATCCCGGACAAGATCCTCGACATCACCTCCCACATAACCTGTCTCGCTGAATTTTGTCGCATCCCCCTTCACAAAGGGAACTCCCAGCTTCTGCGCTACAAGTTTGATTATATAGGTCTTGCCGACACCGGTCGGCCCGATCATAAGGACATTATTCTTGATCATGCCCACACCATGGGTGGTGTTCTTTTGTCCGCTTCGCTTTAGATGCTTTATTCTATTGAAGTGGGTGCAGATTTTTGTGGAAAGCACAGCCTTGGCATCAGCCTGCTTGACCACGAACTCCTCCAGGAAGGCTTCCAGCTCCTCGGGAAGCATGTTGAACTCTGATTCATGTTCATCAACTCCCCCGCCTTTTGCCTCGTCGGTCTCACGAACCTGACCCTTAGGGTAGACGAGTGGAGAAATTATCTTGACACGATTACCGTATTTCTTGGAAAGGTACTCACTGAGCTCCTTTTCGAGCTCTTTCTGATTGGGAAGCTTGTCTTGCCCGGCTCTTACATTATCTATGGAATGTTCCATGTGTTCCCCTTTTTTGATAAATAGAATTCTTACCCATTAGACTTCGTGCAGCTCTAGCAATGAATAACAATATAGGCATCAAGACAGGCGATTTCAAGCATGGTCTCATATTGAATGGAGGCGCCATTGACTCCGGGGCTCCTTTTGGCTAACATCACCTCAAATCGAGTGCCTTGAACCGGCCCTCCTTTTTGTGATTCCAACCCCATCCCGGTTGAGCAAGGAGACACCATGATTTCCAGGCTTGAAGTGGCGCTCAAAGATCATCTGAGAGACGCCGAAGGGGAAGGCGTCCGAAGAAAGGCCCTGGAGTACTTCGGGACCAAAGCTCGCAGCATACGAGTCATTCGGGTTCTTACAATCGACGCCGAACTTGAGACGGACGGCCTGGAGGCCGTTCGCACGTCACTCTTTACAAACCCGGTCATAGAGCAATCCTCTTTTTCGCCATTGGCCCGGGACTTTGACTGGCTTATCCGCGTCGGGTTGCGTCCCGGCGTGCGGGACACGGCAGGCAGCACCGCTGTGGAGGCCATTGAGGATTTTCTGAAGATTCGCTTTGGTCCAGGGGAAAATGTGTACACCTCCAAGCTCTACGTGATACACGGAGACCTACACCAAAACCAAGTCGAAACCATCGCAGGGGAGATCCTGGCCAACGACATCATTCAGCAGTGGAAGGTCATTGCCCGGAAGGAGTGGGATCCAGGTCAGGGGATAGGTCTCCATGTCCCAAAAGTCATTATCGACCACCAACCGAGCGTCACAACCATAAGCGTTTCCAGTGATGATGATCTTCGCAGGATCTCCGCGAAAAGAAACCTGGCACTTCAGGACAGCGACATCCCAATCATCCGGGGTTATTTCCTCCGTGAAGACGTGCTGGCCGAACGAAAACGTTACGGGCTTCAACACCCCACAGACGTTGAACTGGAATACATTTCCCAGGCCAGAAGCGATCACTGCAATCACAATACGTTTAAGGCGGTTTTCAGGTATAGAGATTTGGCGACTGGTGAAATCACAGTAGTGGACAACCTTTTCAAAACCTGTATCGAAGCCCCCACCCTGGCCATCCAGGACAGGAAGGACTGGGTGGTGTCGGTACTCTGGGACAACGCCGGAGTAGCCCGATTCGATGACAGGCACAACTATGTGATAACCGGAGAGACCCACAACAGCCCCTCCAACATGGAAGCCTACGGCGGAGCCATCACCGGGATAGTGGGTATATACAGGGATCCTCTTGGAACCGGGCTAGGTTCCAGACTGGTCATGGGCATGTACTCTTACTGCGTGGGACACCGTGATTACTCGGGGCCTCTCAAACCCCGGCTTCATCCGAGACGCCTGCTTGACGGCGTCATTGAAGGGGTGCGTGACGGAGGAAACAAGAGTGGGGTGCCTACTCCTTTCGGGCTGGTCCTGTTCGACGAAGGATACATGGGCAAGTGTCTGGTATTTGTAACCGCCATGGGCATCATGCCGTCCGAGGTGGGCGGTGAGCCCAGCCACTTAAAGACCACCCATCCCGGAGACCTTGTGGTGATGTGCGGAGGCAGGGTGGGCAAGGACGGTATCCACGGCGTGACAGCCGCATCTGAGACCTTTTCTGAACACACTCCCGCAGGCCATGTACAGATAGGGGACCCCTACACTCAGAAAAAGATGCACGACTTTCTAATAGAGGCCAGAGACAAAGGCCTTTTCACCTTTATTACGGACAACGGGGGCGGCGGTCTTTCCTCCTCCGTGGGCGAGTCGGCCAGGTTTTCAGGCGGATGCCGCATTGATTTGGACCGCGTACCCCTTAAGTATGAAGGACTGGACCAGTGGGAGATATGGGTCTCCGAGAGCCAGGAACGGATGACCGTAGCGGTCCGCAAGGATGCTTTGAAACGATTCATGGAATTGTCCAATAAGCACGCCGTGGAGAGCACGGTGATCGGGGAGTATAACGATACCGGGTTCCTGCGTCTCGACTATAAGGGAAAGACATGCGCCCTGATTCGCATGGACTTCATGGAGTCCGGCTTCCCGCAGTGGGAATTCCATGCCGAGTGGACACCTCCTGTCTTACGAGGACTCGTTGAACCGGTTATCAGCGAACCTCTTGATCATGGCGGTCTCCTAAAAGACATGCTCAGAAGGCCCAATATATGCGCCCGCAACTGGATCGCCAGGCAGTATGATCACGAGGTTCAGGGAGGAAGCGTTATCAAGCCGCTGGTGGGACGCAGAAGAGATACCCCCAGCGACGCTGTGGTGATCAGGCCGGTACTGGAATCCAACCGGGGTATTGCGGCCAGCCAGGCCCTTAATCCTTTCTACAGCATTATCGATACATACCACATGACCGCCGTCACCATAGACGAAGCCCTTCGCCGCGTGATGGCCGTGGGCGGAAATCCACGGCAAGTGGGGGGTGTGGATAATTTCTGCTGGCCCACAATCCAGTACGACCCAAAAAGCAATCCGGACGGTCGATACAAGGCGGCCCAGCTTGTCCGCTCCAACCTGGCCCTGCGGGACACGTGCCTCGCCTATGAAATTCCTCTTCTCTCGGGCAAGGACAGCATGTACATCGATGGAGACCTGAAAGGACCCTATGGGGAAGCCCGTAAGGTCAGCGGCCTACCCAATCTCCTCTTTACGGTCACTAGCGTGGTTGAGGATGTTAAGCGATGTCTTACCATGGATGCCAAGACCGCTGGAGACCTGGTATATGTGCTTGGTGAAACCCGCGATGAACTGGGAGGAGGTGAGTACTACCAACTGCTGGGGCAAACCGGCTTGAACGTGCCCCGGCTGGATACGGCGGTCCAGGGTCCCTTGTACGCGGCGTTCCATCTGGCAATGGAGCAGGGGCTTATGGCCTCGGCTCATGCCTTGAGCAGAGGAGGTCTTGCGGTCCACCTGGCCCTCGTGGCCATGGCCGGAGAGCTGGGTATGGAGGTTGATCTTCATGACGTCCCTGCCACCATGCCGCTCTCGCCGGCTCGAATCCTTTACTCTGAAACGGCCGGACGATTCATCTGCACCGTGTC
>CAYPSZ010000114.1:0-5792 GCA_964413125.1 uncultured Desulfobacterales bacterium | reverse complement strand
TCCAGTTCTTCTAGGCACTTTTCCAGTTTAGCGATGTCATGCTTGGAAGATCGACGGGCGGCAAGAGATGCCGCAGCTTCCTCGATAATAGCTCTGAATTCATACAGATGTTTCAAATCTTCTTGAGTTTGGTTTCGCTTTTTCCTGATCCTGAAAGCGTTTCTTCGTGCATATTCCAAAACCTTTTTCTTCGCGCCTCTCCGTGATGAGATATAGCCATCAAACTCCAGACGTACGAGCGCCTCCCTTATGATCGTGCGGCTCACATCGAAACGGGAGGCCAACTCCGCTTCGGGCGGCAAAGAGTCGCCCGGCCTTAAAGTTCCGTTTTCGATCTCTTCGATAAGAAAATGGGCGACCTGCTCGGATAAGTTGGGTGGTCGTGATAATCTAGGCTCACTGCTGAATTCCATGCTCTTCCCCAAAGGCAAAGTTGTATGACAGCATTCTATACTACAAAGATTGCCTGTCAACATAATTATGGCGCATCCGATGGAGGCTTGCTCCGCCGAGGTCACCCACTCCGAAAAGCGGTATTCTGAATCAAGGCGGATAGGAATGAAGAATCAAGAACATCTGCTGGCATCTCTTTTCGTTATACGATGCAGTTCAGAGATAAGGGGTGGTATATTATCTTGGGCGGTTCTCCAATGGTCAGGCCTTTCAGGTCTACTATGTGCAGAATTTGGGAAATGGCCTCCACGTTGGACCTTGTTGGTCCAAAAAAACTGGGGCGGGGGCATTTCACACTTATGAGTATCTCCTTTCCAGGTACGATTTCTGCAAGTCAATTAGGATAGGAAAACAATAATTGTATTAGTGCTATTATAAGCTAATTTAACTGCTTTTACAGATGTTTATTGCTTGATTAGTTAAGCAATATTTTATTTCTATATATTGTTATTTTTAGCGATATTATTACAACGGCCCCCCTCATCAATCAAAAGCCCTTCCAAAAACAAACTGATGATCAAACGAGCTTCTTCAAGAGCCTGCTCAGGTCTTTCCGACTGCGTAATCCAAAGGGCCAACTCATTGGTCGCCCCCGAAATCAGGTGAGCCGTGGAATCGAGGGGCAGGGAACGAAAACCCTGTTCACGAAAAAGATCCCGGAGAATATTTTTCAAGAATATCATAGACCTCCGAGTGTCGACATCTCGCCACTCCTGCCAACCCAGGACCGCGGGGCCGTCGATCAGCACAATCCGCTGGATCCCCGGACTGATACAGACGCTCAAAAAAGTAAATGTCCCCTGCAGCAAACGCTCCCAAGTATTAGCCTGTTGATTTACTTTAAGGACAATTTCATTAGCTATATCTACATGTACATCGTCGAAAACAGCTCTAAAAAGCTCTCTTTTATCATTAAAATGGTGGTATAGAGAACCTCGAGTTAAATTAGCTTGTCTTACAATTTCCTCTGTGGCTGTTTTTTCATATCCTTTTTCGCTAAATAATATTCTTGCTATTCTCTTAAGACTGAGCATAGTTTGCTTTTTTTGTTCTTCTTTTTTGCTTATCTTGGTCTGCATACATTATCACTCACAATAATAAAATAATAAAACAAGCTTTATCGAAAGGACATATAATGCTTGTCCTTCCAGTCTCCTCCGAATTTACGATCAAAGTAACCCTCAAAACGATCCAGCCAGCGGGACCATAAATTCTTACCCTTTTCCCGTGCCTCAAGGACATCATTTAGATATATCTCAATATCCGATAACTTCTCTTTTGGCACAAAATAGGCCGCTCCTCTTTTTCTTGATAGGTCAATGCTCTCGGGAGTCAATGCGTTTGCCGTAAGCATAATAGCTAAGATACCCTTTTCATTCGCTATATCAAGCAAATCGTAACCCTTGACCCCCATGATATCCAATACTGCCAAATCAAAATCCTCTTCAATTAGTAATCTCTTCCCTTCTTCAAAGGTTTTAGCCTGTTTAATATCGCACATGGAAAGCAGATCCTTGAGGGCCTCCAGGATATCCTCTTCGTCATCGACGATCAGCACTCTTTTTTGATCGATCAGATTTTTTTCGGACATATGATCCCCTGAGTTAAAGTATATTTGATAAATGGAAATTATCTCACAGCGTCACATTTCCACCCCCGGAAATGAAAAATGCTTGAGGGATGTCCGGCCTTCTCAAGAAGGCGGGCTTTCCTCCGCCCCGAGAATGAGTCTCGGATGGACCGCTCCCGCATTTACGGTACCCCCGGAAAGACGTCTCCACACCTCGCAGCGTGCGGCCCATGAGACATTTATGGAAAATCTAAGACAACTGGTTGTTCCCGAAAAAAAACTAACTTTAACCTTGACATACATACTGCCTGTATGTCAAGGTTAAAGTCGAGCTCTGATTTGTTTCCATGGAAGTCAGCCACCTCAAAATTAATATGAAAATACATATAAACAAGCTCTAAAGTAGCTTTAAGCCTGTTCAACCATACACCTTTTAACAAAATTAAGGAGGCAGACATGACTTGGAAAAAGAAGCTGGTTCTCGCAGTAGTTTTTTTTATGGGAGTTTCATGTATGACAGTTGCAATGC
Organism: uncultured Desulfobacterales bacterium; assembly: GCA_964413125.1. Classification (GTDB taxonomy): domain Bacteria; phylum Desulfobacterota; class DSM-4660; order Desulfatiglandales; family HGW-15; genus JAIPEI01. The sequence continues at coordinate 3,240 of CAYPSZ010000114.1, read as the reverse complement.
TTGGAATTCGGTGCGTACAAGCGAAAGACGTTCACCGGTGGAAAATCCAGTCGGCATATCCCCGCGGCGATGTCTCTATGGCCCTGCTGAACGACTTTGCCAAGGGCGTCGAAGAAATGAGCAACGGAAGGCTTAAGATTTCAGTGTTTGCAGATCCAGAAATCGTACCGGGGGAGCAACTCTTTGAAGCCACCAAGCGAGGCACCCTGGACATGCTCCACGGTCTCGGGGCCATGTGGGCAGGGATCGTTCCCGTCGGTGAGGTTGAGTTCGGCCTTCCATACGCCTACCACACCGCCGAACAATCTTTTCAGGACGGAGCCAAGAAGATCCGCGATTTCTTCTATGAAAGCGGATTCGTGGATCTGCTGCGTAGGGAATACGCCCAGGAGGGCCTGTACTGGCTGGACCTGCACACCTACGGCCCGGGCTTCCTCCTTTCAACCAAACCCATCAGGGACTGCAGTGATTTCAGAGGGCTCAAGGTCTCCGCCGAAGGATCATTCAATGATTACTATAATAAGCTCGGGGCAAGCGGTGCTATTGTAAGCGGGACTGAAACTTACATGGCTCTGAGACTGGGGACCCTGGACGTGGCACAGTGGGACGTGAGCGCGATCACCGCACTGAAATGGCACGAGGTGGCACCTTATCGGATCCTTGGAGGTCAGAATCTCCAAAGCATAGGGCATATACTCGTTAACATGAAGTCCTGGGAAAAGCTGCCTGAGGATCTTCAGTCCTTGGTAAAAGATGCAGCATCTGGATACTTCGACAACCTCGTTACTGCTTATGTGGATGAGTTTAAAAAGGTTGAACAGCTCCAGGAGAAGGGCGAGCTCCAGACTATCCAGCTTACGGAAGAATGTCGACAGAAGCATCTCGAAGCGGCCGTTGAGATATGGGAAGAAATCGCCCAAAGAGACCCTTCCAATGCCCAGGCCATCCAGATGATAAAGGCGTGGCGCGGCATACAATAACCCACGGCAAAACTCCCCATTCAGGCGGACATGCATGGCCCGTGTCCGCCTGAATGGGGCAGACTCACTGGGTCGAACCGGGCATTCGGCGGAACGTCTCAAGCAAACCTTGGGACCTCTGTTCCCATCCTAATAAAGAGGAGCCCCCTGATGGATTTACTGAACGCCTTGAGAACCACGGGAAAAGTCATTGACAATCTTAGCCGTCAGTGCGGGAGGTTGGTGAGCCTCGTCATACTGGTCATCATGATCAATACGGCTTGGGAAGTCCTATCGAGATACCTGCTGAACCAGCCTACCCAATGGGTTTGGCCGTTAAATCGCCAGCTCTTCGGTGTATTCATACTTTTTGCAGGCGTATATACCATGTCCCAGCGTGGCCATATAAGGGTTGAAATAATATATGATTTCCTACCTCAAAAAACAAAAAAAATCGCCAGAATAGTCGCTGCAGTTTGTTTCATTCTTTTTATGGGTGTTCTGGTATGGCAGAGTACCTGGATGGGGTTGAACTCGCTTTCCTCAAGAGAAGTCGCAAGCGGTGCTTTTAGAATTCCCATGTATCCTTTTAAGCTTCTTATACCAATAGTATCTTTGTTCTTTTTGCTTGAAGGCCTGGTTGTGATGCTTGACATGGATGAAGAATCATAGAGCTGATGTGTCCATGTTTTTCAAGCTTGGTTCTAATTTCTAAAAAGGCTACCGGTTTATGTCGGCAGAGTGGGTTACGTTATTCTTATTCGGCGGTTTGGTTATCTTGCTGGCCCTGGGAGTGCCGGTAGCTTTCGCACTCGGCGGTATCACCGTCATCCTGACCTATCTCATGAGCGGCCCCGAAGGCCTTTACATCGTTGCCACGACTGCTTACCGCCAAATCACGGATCCCAATCTCATGACCATACCCCTTTTCCTGCTCATGGGAAACTTCCTGCTCCATTCTCAGATCTCCGATCGGCTCTTCAAGGCGCTGAACATATGGCTCTCCGGCATCCGGGGAAGCCTTGCTCTGGTCTCTGTGGGCGTCTGCGTTTCCCTGGCCATGTGCGGAGGATTCGGACCTGGGATCCTGACAATGGGCCTTATTGCGGTACCGGCCATGCTAAAGCGCTCTTATAACAAATCTTTGGCTCTCGGGAGCGTTATGGCTGGAGGTGTCCTGGGCGAAATCATTCCACCCGCCATAATCATGATCATATTCGCCTACATCTCCAGGCTCTCCATCGGAAAGATATTCTTTGCCGGGGCTGTTCCCGGAATGATAACCGCAATCCTTTATTCGCTCTACATCGTAATCCTGTGTCTCCTCAAACCTGAAGAGGCCCCCCGGGAAAAGGAAAAGATTTACTGGAAGGACCGATTCAAAGCCCTAAAAGAACTCGTCCTCCCCATACTTCTCGTCGTGTTGGTTCTCGGGGCTATTTTTCTAGGGATTGCGACCCCGACCGAGGCCGCGGCGGTTGGTGCAAGCGGATCCCTTATGATCTGTGCTCTTTACGGCAAGGCCACCAGACAAGTGATCACTCACTCCTGCCTTGAAACGCTAAAGATCAGCGGCATGGCGCTGTGGGTGCTGGTCGCGGCCACACTGTTCGGCGTCTTTTACACGAGCGCCGGAGCTCAGGATATGGTCATGGAAATTGTGAGCGGGACGGCCATGAATCCCTGGTTCATTCTTATCATCATGCAGTTGATCCTTATTCTATTCGGTATGTTCATGGATGATTATGCCGTGGTAACCATATGCGCTCCCATTTTTGTTCCAATCGCTACATATCTGGGATTCGACCCCATTTGGTTCGCCATAGTTTTTATTTTGAACATGCAGGTGGCATATTTGACGCCCCCATTCGGCTGGGCTCTCATATTAATGCGCGGCGTGGCACCGGAAAGCGTATCAACCAGGGATATATGGCGTTCAGTGCCACCATTTGTTATTATTCAACTGTTTATATTGATTCTTACAATGATTTTTCCAAGTATTGCACTTTGGTTACCTAGTAAAATGTTTTAATTATTTTTATGTTTTGATTATTAAAAGGAGAATTATAATGACCAATTTATTGAGAATTAATTTGAACAACAGAGAATCTAGTTTGGAGGAGGCAGCCTCTGATTATTCCAAGCTCGGAGGAAGGGCCCTGAGTTCACAGCTTATTTGCAATGAGGTCGCGCCTTCAACCGATCCGCTGGGGCCGGAGAACAAGTTGGTCTTCGCTGCGGGCATTCTGGCTGGAACAGCCTTTCCCAACAGTGGAAGGTT
>CAYPSZ010000113.1:0-2359 GCA_964413125.1 uncultured Desulfobacterales bacterium | reverse complement strand
GACTGAATACATCCCTACAGCATTTGATTCATATCGTTGTCTCTTTGGAGCGTGAGTCGGCTACGGGTCTTACAACCTGTAGATTATTATAATTCCTGGTTCACATAAACTTTAAACTAATTAATGCTACGGAGATGACATGAAGGACAAAGTAGTACTGTACAGGCGTGAAGAGAACGTCGGAATAATCACCCTGAACCGCCCCCACCGTTTGAATGCGATCAATCCGGAGTTGTTAAGAGGTATTATGGCTCATCTCGAAAACGCCCGTGAGGACTCTTCCGTGGCGACGGTCATCCTGACCGGGGGCGGCAATGCCTTTTGCGCCGGTGAAGACCTCAAGGAGACCGCCGCAGGAAAGAGTATCGAGCAGTGGATTGAAGAGACCGAGAGACTTCAGGATATTCAGAGAATGATCATGAAACTGGGAAAACCCGTTATCGCCGCCGTTTCCGGTTATGCCCTGGGAGGCGGCTGCGAATTCGCCATGGGCTGTGATCTTCGAATGGCGGATGAGAGCGCCCGGTTCGGATTTCCGGAAACCGGCGTCGGCTTGACCGTGACCAATGCGGGCACCAAGCTGTTGACCCATCTGGTCGGCCTGGGCAAGGCAAAGGAACTGATCTTGTGCGGGGACTTTATAGACGCCCGGGAAGCGGAGCGCATAGGCCTGGTGAACAGGGTGGTGGCTCCGGAGGATCTCATGCCTGAGGCCATGGCCCTGGCACGAAAGATGGGGCAACGGTCTCCTTTGGCCCTGCGTTTGTCTCGTATTGCCATCGATCAGGGGATGGAGGCGGGTTTCGATCAGACCTTGGAGCTCGAGATGAGTCATCTCCTCATATGTTCTCAACAGGATCAGACTTATGTAAGAAAGCGCCTGGAAGAAATGGACCGGGCCGCAGGAGGAGATGGGGCGGTTTCACCCACATGAGCATGCCCATCGCATATGTCAGGCGTTCCGAAACTGACGGGTCGCTGCTGAAAACCCACTGCAGGTTTCAGGCACGAGAGGATTTGCTATGGATAGGAACATGTTCAATCCGGAGTTGGAGGCCATCACTCCCAATGACCAGAGAGTCTTGGAACAGGATCTCCTTTTGGAGCAGATCGGGTATGTCTATGGCAGTAGTGAAATGTACAAGGAAAAATTCAAGGAGGTAAACCTGGCCGGAAGAGATATTAAAACGGTCGAGGACCTGTCTTTGCTGCCCTTCACGGAAAAGAAGGAACTGCGCGAGTCCCAGAAACGCAAGCCCCCGTTCGGAGATTTCCTGGCGACCCCATCGGATTCACTGTGCCGTATTCACAGGACCTCAGGCACCACAGGCAGCTTCGTGTACACGGCCTTGACGGCCGCTGACGCCGATCTGACACATGACTGCGGGGCAAGGTCGTTCTGGGCAGCCGGCCTAAGACCTCATCACCGCGTGGTGCACTGCCTGAACTACTGCATGTGGATGGGAGGCTACAGCGATCATGCCAACTTGGAGAGGACCGGGGCCACGGTGCTTCCTTTCGGCGTGGGCAACTCCCGCCTTCTGGTCCGTGTGGTCAAGGAGGCGGGCATTTCCGCGATCTCCTCGACTCCTTCCTATCCCAAGTACCTCGAATCGGTAGTGCGTGAAGAATTGGGAATCGAACCGTCCGAGCTCGGGCTCAGGCTGGGCCTTTTCGGCGGGGAGCCCGGCCTGGACAATCCCACGTATCGCAGCCGGATTGAGAACACCTGGGGCATGAGGGCCCAAAACGCCAACTACGGTGTCTCGGACGTGCTATGCAACTTCGCCTCGGTCTGTGAGGACAACAACAGCCTCCATTTCCTGGGACAGGGCGCCTTGCTGGTCCAGCTTATCGACCCGGTCAGCCTGAAGGACGTGCCGCTCGAAGAGGGAGCTGTGGGCGAACTGGTCCTGACCCACCTCAAAAAGGAGGCCCAGCCGCTGGTAAGATACCGGACTTCCGACTTGATGGAAATCCTGGAAACCGGCCCATGTGTGTGCGGGAGGACGGGCTTCAGGTTCAGGATAGTAGGCAGGGCCGACGACATGCTCCATGTCAAGGGAATCAATGTGTTCCCCAATGGCGTGGCCAAGGTGTTGGAGGAGCTGTTTCCGGATGTCACCGGCGAGTTCCGGATCGTCGTATCCCATCCCCCTCCGCACACCTACCTGGACATAAAGGTGGAGCACGGCGAGGCGGTCCCGAAGACGGAAATGGCCGCCCTCAAGCAGAGGGTCAGACAGGAGATAAAAGATACCCTCAATTTCGCCGCCAACATAGAACTCGTTCCCCCGGACAGCATTGAGAGGACCAAAATGGGTAAGGCCATCCGGGTGGTGCGGACTTATTGATCCGA
>CAYPSZ010000112.1:0-8856 GCA_964413125.1 uncultured Desulfobacterales bacterium | reverse complement strand
GGCCTGCGCGGTGACTGCAAAGAAGCTCAACATGGGTGTGGCCCACGTGGAGGCCGGCCTCAGGAGCCGCGACATGGGTATGCCCGAGGAGATCAACCGAATCGTGACCGATGCGTTGTCCGACTTCCTTTTTGTCACGGAATCCTCGGGCCGCGACAACCTGTTGAAGGAAGGAAAAGACGCGGAAAAGATATTTTTCGTGGGAAACGTCATGGTGGACACCCTGCTCCAGCAGCTCAGGCGCGTTGCCCAACTGCCTGCACCCGAGGGGCTGCCTGAGGACGGCTCCTATGGCGTGGTGACGCTCCACCGCCCTTCCAACGTGGATGACCCGGACACCTTTCGGGGCATTCTGGAGGCGCTGGGAGTCATTGCAGGTGATCTTCCCCTCCTCTACCCCATCCATCCCCGCGCAAGGAAACGCATAGAGGAGTTTGAACTGGGGGACCTTGTGCGTAAAACAGGCATCCGGCTGATGCCTCCGCTTTCCTATGTTAATTTCCTTCACCTTTGGAAGGATGCGGCCCTGGTGCTCACGGACAGCGGCGGGCTGCAGGAGGAGACCACCGCCCTGGGGGTCCCCTGCTTCACGGTGCGGGAGAACACTGAGAGGCCCATCACCATGGAGGTGGGATCCAACACCCTGGTGGGAACCTCACGCGAGGGTATCATCGAGGCCTTCAAACGGTTTCAGGCCGGAGAGGTCAAGGAGGGAAGGGTCCCCGATCTGTGGGACGGGCGCGCCGCTGAACGGATCGTCAAAGCGCTGGAGGCGGCCGCCGGTCTTGACCCCGCTCATTAGGTGAGCCGGTTGGATAGAACCAGGAGATCGGCCGCCTTCATGTTGTCAGTGCGTATCTCATTGAAAGGTATTGCGTATTCCCTGCCCGACAGCACGGCCGGCATGAGGCGGGAAGTGCCGGCCTTGAGATAAGAAGCCACATTGTATGCCATTCGTTGGGCCAGGGTCACGTCCTGGTTGTTTGGAGCGGCCCCGCGGATGTCCCGGCTGAAGGGTTCGCACACCACCTTGCGCTGAATGGGGATCCCCGTATCCACGAGTTCCTTATGGAAGTACTCGGCTGCATTGAGGTTTGCTCCTTCGGCATCACGCTCCGTTTTCCTGTAACCCTCGGCCACCACGATCACACACTCCGTCCTGCGGTTCATAGCCTTGACCACGGCCCGGTGATCGATCTCCATATCCGGCAGCACAGCCAGGTGGGCGCGTGCCCCCAGGCATGAGTTGAGTGCGTGAAAACCGCTGCTGGCGCCCATCATCTCAACAATATAGGTACGCTTGTGGGTACGGGCGTCCGCCATGTAACAGCGTATTTTCTCCGCCCCCATTTCCACTCCCGTGTGCTGCCCTATGCAGTCCGTACCAGCTACGTCGCTGTCAATGGTGACCGGCACAAAGAACGCCTGGATCGAAGTGGGCAGTATCTCGCACAGCGACCGGATCCCCTTGAACGTGCCGTTCCCCCCTATTCCGATTACTGCCCGCACCTTTCGCTTTCGAATAGTGGCGGCGGCCCTCTTCTGTATGTCCCCCTTGACAAAATCCCTGTAACGCTCGCCTCTAAGCAGTGCGCCGCGCCACTCCACCAGCGGGGCCGCGTGGAACACCCCCGGGAGGTAATCGAGTTTCTTGTAAAGGGCGGGGTCATAGACCAGCCTGACAAAGTCTTCCCGGCGGCCGGCCACCAATGACTTGAAACCCTCTCGGGTGGCGAAGACATCACGCCCCATGGATTCCAGGGTATATGTGATGAAAGCCGTCACCGGGTTGTATCCGGGCGCACACCCGCCCTCCTGGATCAGGAGGACATCAATCTCCCGAAAGGCCTTCCTGGCGGTGAGCTCGATCTTCTTGAGGTGGAATGCCACCCGGCGACCCACCTTGACCCGGGCCATGAGTTCCTCGGGTTTGAGGGGCTTATATAGGACGTCGTCCGCACCGGCCTGGATGCAGCCGGTCATGCAGACGCCTTCGGTCTCCTCACCCACCAGCACCAGATATACGCCGGCAAGGGACGATTCGGCATCCTCCTTGATACGGCTGCAGAATGTCAGGGCGTCCATGTCAGGCAAGGCCTGGTCAACGATTACAATATCCGGCACGTTCTTTTTCATGCGGCTGAAGGCCTCCTCGGCGCTCCCGGCCTCCTCAATGAACAAGTCCGTATCAGACTTGAGAACCGTGCGGATATGCTTGCGTGAACCGGCGTCCCCGCCCATCACAAGGATCCGGAATTTTCCGTCCATGCATCTCCTCCCTGCGGGAAAAACCCGCCACACTTTCACGACAGCAGTAAAACAACCCCAACAATCCCAACAATCCCAAAGATCTAAACGAACCCAACGATCCCAACGAACCCAACGAGACTAACGATCCTAACGATCCTAACGAACCCAACGAGACTAACGAGAAAAAAAACCGATTGATCGAACAGCACCAACACAACAGCATCAAAATAACTAACTTGATTCTTGATTGAACATTATCTTTTAGGATATCATGATCCAGTGGAGGGGCGAAACCATAATCTTTGCCCGCGTTTACATATGAACGCGTCCACAGGGAGACCCGCAAAATGACCCTGAAGTGGTTCCACATCGTTGGAATCTTCCTGGCCGTGGGGATAATATTCTTCGCCTGCTACCCCCGAATCGAGAATTTTTTTGTGTTTTTTCCTCAGGAAAAACTTGACCTTCAACCAATGGATCTGGGTCTTCAGGCCCGGGATATGTTCGTAACATCCGGAGACGACGTCCTCATTCACTCCTGGTTCTTCGAACCCCCTGATGATGATTCGCCCGTGCTCCTGTTTTGCCATGGAAATGCAGGAAACATAAGCCACAGACTGGACAACGTCCGGCACCTCTTGAGGCACGGTCTCGGGGTGATGCTCTTCGACTACCGTGGATACGGGAGGAGCACGGGCCGGCCTTCGGAAAAGGGGGTCTACCAAGACGGTCGTGCGGTCTACGAGCAACTGGTTGAGGAGTTGGGAATATCCCCTGAGCGGATTGTGCCCTTCGGCCGCTCCCTGGGGGCGGCGGTGGCAATGGAGGTTGCCCTACACCACCCTGTGCGGTGCGTGATCCTGGAGAGCGCCTTCACCAGCACCCGGGGCATGGCCCGGCAAATGGGCCCGTTCGCCCTGCTCTCACCGGTTCTTCCCGTCAATTACGACAACCTGAACAAGGTCCGCCGTCTGGAGGTCCCCAAGCTGATCATCCACGGCCGGGCCGATGAGATTGTTCCCTTCAGAATGGGGGAGACGCTTTTCAGGGCTGCGCCCGAACCCAAGGCCTTTCTGGCCCTTGACGGCGCCGGGCACAATGACACCTATGTGGTGGGTGGAGAGCCCTATTTTGAGGCTTTGGCAGGGTTTGCCAAGGATCCGGCGCATGCCGTCCGGTAGAGGTGTTGTTGACTTGCCTGCTTAGGGAATGTCACAAGAAAAAAAGTTCTCTCGAAAGGAACGGATATGAAAATTGCAGACCTCATGAAATCAAGCGGCGTTAAATTCGGCACCAGCGGGGCACGAGGGCAGGCGTCCGACATGACGGACGAGGTGTGCATGGCCTACACCACCGCCTTTCTGAGGTATCTCGAAGAGAGCTCACAACACTCCGCGGATGACCGTGTCGCCATAGCCGGAGACCTTCGCCCCAGCACAAAGCGGATCATGCGGGCGGTGGCCTGTGCGGTAAGGGACTTCGGTTACGTGGTGGTGAATTGCGGGCGAATCCCCTCCCCCGCGGTCGCCTTGTACGGCATGCAGGAAGGAATTCCCGCCGTAATGGTGACGGGCAGCCATATACCGAAGGAAATGAACGGCATCAAGTACAACAAGCCGGCGGGGGAGATACTCAAGGAAGATGAGTCGGGCATAATGGCACAGGAAGTGGAACAGGAAGGGGGCTCCACACCCAGGGAGCCTGACCTGGGCCCTGTGGACCCTTCTGCGGAACAGGCCTATATGGAGCGCTGGCTGAGTGTTTTCCCTCCGGATTTCCTTGAAGGGTCAAGGCTCGGGCTTTACCAGCACTCTTGTGTGGGTCGGGACCTGCTGATAAAGATCTACAGCGGACTCGGTGCGGCGGTCACACCGCTCGATCGATCCGATACCTTCATCCCTGTGGACACCGAGGCCATCCGCGAAGAAGACGTGAAAAAAGCATCGGCCTGGGCGGAGCAACACGGGTTTGACGCCGTATTATCCACCGACGGAGACGGTGACCGCCCGCTCATAAGCGATGAGCAGGGAAAGTGGTTCCGGGGGGATGTGGCCGGAATCCTGTGCGCCGGTTTCTGCGGCGCAGACACCGTGGTGACGCCGGTGAGCTGCAATACGTCCGTTGAACTGTGCGGAGATTTTGAACGGGTTCGTCGCACCCGGATAGGCTCACCTTATGTTATCGCGGCCATGGCTGAAGAGGTGGAGGCCGGAAGGCGCTGCGTGGTGGGGTATGAGGCCAACGGCGGCTTCCTCACCGCATCGGATGTCATGGTGGGCGATAAGGCGCTTTCTCCCCTGCCCACCAGGGATGCAGTCATCGTACACCTGGCCCTGCTCGGCCTTGCAAGGCGAGCAGGGGTTCCCCTTTCGCAACTGTCTTCATCCCTGCCCGGGCGGTTCACTTACAGCAACAGGGTGAAGGGGATTCCGGCCGAGAAAAGCCTGGCCCTAATAGACAGGCTCCTCAAGGGCGGGCCTGAAGCCGTCCGGGAGGCCTTTCCCTGGATGGGCCCTGTTTCATCCATGGACACCACCGACGGGCTCAGAATCACCTTCAGTTCCAACGAGATTCTTCACATCCGGCCCTCCGGGAATGCACCGGAACTCAGGTGCTATGCCGAAGCGGGCAGTGAAGAGCGTGCGGCGCACATGACCCGGGCGGCGCTGGAAAGGGTCGCCAAGGTGGTTGGTTGAATGGGTGTTTAGCTGTTTAGCTGTTGAGCTGTTGAGCTGTTAAGCTGTTGAGCTGTTTAGCTGTTGGGCTGTTGGGCTGTTTAGCTGTTTAGTTGTTGGGCATAAGTGAAGGCCTTTTTGATGTTTCGAACCTGGACCTGCCCGAAGCATTGATCAGTAAAGGCGCCGGCATCCCTAACAGCCTCTATGACAAGAGGGACAAGTTCGGACGGTATAACCATGCTGCACGCCTCTCTTGAGAGCCCTATGCGGGCCACCGGGGAATCGGGCGGGCGGATGTGCCTGTAGGTATTGATGGTTGCACCGGACGCTCCCGCGGCCATGGCCGCATCCGCCAGTTCCGCGCCCTTTCCTGCATCGCAGAACAGAGTCACATCCACAAGACCGGTCAGGTAACCCCTCTGTTTGCGGCGGTTTATGTCTTTGGCGCCCGCCCAGCGGCGCCAAACCGTGTCACCCCGCATCTGATCAATGGCGGCGACTATCTGCTCCATGGTGGCCGCGTGACGCCGGTCCCCGCGGCTTACCTGGAGATCCGCAAGGCCCTTCTTCAGGAGGTAGGTGTAGATGAACCCTTTGCCGGGCTGCTCGAGCCTTCCCACATCTATCATCATATCCATGACGGATTCGCAGTTGTGACGGGTGGTGCCCACCACCACGATTTCCTTTTCCGCCGGGATCGTGATCCTTAAAAGGCCCATCTTGTCCCGCACCCCGCTGCCGGTTCCGTAATAGACCACGGGAACGCCCGCCCCGCTGTAAAGAGCAACCTTGGCTATGGCTTCCCCCTGGCCGCGCTGCACTATGCAGCACACTTTCTGAAGGGGCCTCAAACCCTTGTCCGGTTTTTCCGGATCAACGTTTAGGGGAGCGGACTCTTTAAAAACGGCGTGTTCCTCAGGGATGGTTACTTCCTCGCTATATGCGGACCCCCGGCCGTAACTGGTCAGTTCACCAGCATCGACTGCTTGATTCAGCACCGAATCGGCCGACTCCGGGGGCACAAGAAAGACCATGACATCCGAGGGAGTATCCACCAGATCCTCTTTGGTTCCCATGCCGAACAGGCCTTTTCGTTCACGGATTACAGGGGCCCTTGCGGCTGCAACGCAGACGTCGTTTATACCCATATCCTTGAGAGCGGCCAGGACTGCGGGCGAAACAGCACGGTTGATCATCAGTGTGATCTTGTTGAGTGTCTTGGGATCATCCATGGACGGCCGGCCCTTGCTCGGTTTTTTTGTCGTCGCCTCTTAAAACGGCCTTTCGAACCCTGTTCACATAAAGACCCACGCTCAGGACGGAAAGGATGGGGAATACCGACGCACCGGCGAGTATACCGAACCCTTCCACCACGCCCACCCGGGAACCTATGCCCAGGCCCATGGCAAGTACCAGGGGAACCGTGATGGGACCCGTGGTCACACCCGCGCTGTCCCAGGCCACGTTTACGAATTCCTCGGTGGAGGCCGCGGTGATCACGAGAAGCAGTGCATATGGCGGGATCAACAACCATGCCAGGGGTATGTCCCAGATGATCTTGGCCGTGCCCACTCCCAGCCCCAGGCCCACACCCACGGCCACACTCTTCATGAGAAGAGGTTTTCGGAAAGTCCCCACGGTGAGCTCTTCCACGGTCCGGCCCAGGGCGTTCAAGGCCGGTTCAGCAAGGGTTGCGCCGTATCCCATGACAAATGAGAAGAGCAACACCACCATGAATCCCCAAAGGGATCCTTCCCCTCCGAACAGAGGCCCCCTGGTCTCCCTGAACATATAGGACCCTGACGCCGGATCGAAGTTTTCCTCCACATAGGGCACGGCCTTAAAGTCTTTACCCTCCGAGGAAAAGAAAAACCGCTTTACCTCTCCGTCCGGGCCCACAGCGGTATGCACCACCGCCGGATCAAAGGGGCGGATCTCCATGTGTTTTCCGGAGAACTCCACGGATTGAAAAGAGGCCGGAAGCACGCCGCCCACCTGTGAACCCAGCCTTGCCAGGCCCATGTCGATGCCCATACTGAACACGCACAAGCCCACCACGGTAAAACCCAGCCCGAGGAAGACCTCGTCCAGCCTGAGCATCTTTTCCCGGAGGATGACGGCCATTATGAGAAAAAGCGGAACGGTCAAAAGGCCTATGGCTCTGATGGCCGAAATCAGGTTGCCGGCCAGAAGGCGCCCTGCATTAAAGGCGGATCCGACCTCATCGCCTTTAAAGACCGCCTTCCGAAGCGGCTCGTTTCGGGCCAGTTTTTCAGCAAAATCAGAGGCCGCCTTGTCTCCTTCAAAAAAGGAACGCCTCCCCTTTTCTCCGGCGCGAACCAGGGCGTAAGCGGCCATGTGATCATCGCTTTCAAAGAGTACGCTTACCTGCTGCCTGTTCTTCTTCAGGAAAAAGGCCTCTTCATCCATGGGCCGCGGGACGGCGCCTGAAAACGCAATACCCAGGCAGAACACTGCCAAAACGGGAAAAAGCGAGGCGAGCGTGACCACCCCGAACCCCGTGGTTCCTGATTCCGATTTTCCCACCATTCGGGAGATGCCCACCCCAAGAGCCAGGACCAGGGGCACAGTGACCGGACCCGTGGTTACTGCGCCGCAGTCCCAGGCCAGACCCGTCAGGAACCGCAGATTGGGATCAAGAAAAGCCCAGCCGGTTATGAAGAGGAGAGGTATGACCAGCACATAGATGAGGGGTTTAAGGGACCAGGAGTAATAGAATCTCATCATGCCCAGGGCCACTGCAAAGCCCACCCCGCAGCCCACGGATAAGACCAGCGCCCTTGCATGGCTCGTAAGCAGCATGAAAAGCAACGGAGCTTCCCAGGCGTTTACGGACTTGCCCGCCGTCTGAAGGACCTGGATGGCCGGTTCCGCAAGCGTTGCCAGCAGTCCCAGCAAAACGGCGAACAGGAGGATGGGTATCAGGCCCACCCGCTGCGGAAGCCTCATGCCCACACGTTCGCCAAGGGGCATGAGGCCTAAGACGAGGCCTTCCATAAAAAAGGTAAGCCCCGCTATCACCAGCCCTATTCCAACTGCTATAAGGGCTGCCCGGGCCACTGGAATTCTTAAAATGACCGTTTGAAAAAGGACCAGATAGACTATGATAAGCCAGACGGATTTCACCTGTTCCATGACACGGGCACGGACATAGGGACCCAGCATGCCAAGGGCGTTTTTGAAGCCTACCTTGATTTTGCCTTTTTGGGGTCTGTTTTTCATGTTCGGTATTATAGTTCATCGCAAATCAATTGATACCATTTTTCTTGCTCTTGCTCTTAATCTTGCTCCTGCTCGAATCCATAGTTTGCTTGCGGCTCACAAATTCTGTCAGGCGTAGTTTTTTTTATCAACCCTACTATCATAGAAACAATCTCTTTCAGAATTTGTTTTCCTTCATTTATTTCTTTTTCCTCTAAAATACCCTTTGCTACTAGAACATCCAAAGCTGCAGCACATTCAAGAGCTGAGCCCCGGGCAATATCAAAAAATCTACATCGATCACGCGGTAATGATTTACCGTTGCCTTCGGCAATGTTCAGTGATATTGAAGTTGAAGCACGATCAAGTTGATCAAATACAGCATACTTTTTCGGGATACATGCAATTACTTTCTGCAACCATACGATGAGATTAATGGAAGCTTGGTATACTCGTAATTTTTCATGATCAAATATTATTTGCATTTTAATTTATTCCTTATCATAATTGGAGCAAGAGCAAGAGCAAGAGCAAGAGCAAGAGCAAGAGCAAGAGCAAGAACAAGAGCAAGATTAGGAGCACGAAGAAGTATCAATTCATTTGCGACGAACTATAAGCTGTTGAGCTCTTAGGCGCTTTTTGTTTGTAGGGGAAGGAGGTCCCGCTATGGTGTATCAGCCTCCGGCCACGATGGGGATCAAGAAGA
>CAYPSZ010000111.1:0-9387 GCA_964413125.1 uncultured Desulfobacterales bacterium | reverse complement strand
AAATCACCAACCACGCCCATAGGACGTGGTATGATGAAGCCCCCTCGAAGGGGGCATTCTCGTAAGGAAAGCCCCTAAAGGGGCTAATTCATTTATTGTCCGCCTCGTCTTGATCACGGATATATTTCTTTATTGTCTCTTCGTCCAGGCCCACCGTGCTGACACAGTAGCCGGCCGCCCAGAAGCTCGAGCCCGTGATCCTTTTTGTACCCAACAACTGACAGTGTATCCTAATGGCACTTTTGCCTTTGATGAATCCTATCGTGTTTGAAACGCTGGATTTCGGGGGAATGATTAACAGCAAGTGTAAATGATCCGGAATCGCATGACCCTCATACAGTTCAATCTCCTTTTGGGGCTTTCCCGGAGGAGGAATCTATTTCATTTCTCGCCGGAACGGTAGAACCTCGTGGGGTCGCACGGGCATAGCCCGTGGTTTAATTAAATGCAATCAAAATGCATCCGGGCGCAGGGAATATTGATGGACTCGTAAAAACCCCTGCGAGTTTGCTTAAATATTTAGTGTAAATTTTCTTTTAGTTTGTTGGCAATTAAATGTAAAAAATCTTGATAAACTGGCTTTAAGCAGGTAATATAGGGCTGTTTAATATCCATAAATACATTTTAAAGAAATTTTAACTTGTTGAGAATAAAGCGTCCTCAGTAGCCCATCTTCGACCACGGCATCTACCTGTCGTCTGAGCGCGTCGAGGCCCTCCACAAGACCCGGGCAGGACCGTTCCGGGACAGGGTTTTGCCGTATCGCGATTTCTGGCGTGCCGACAAGAATCCTCGGGTCATTTCCCGGCCGGCCCCTCGCCCACGCCGCCTGAACCAGGGCCGACCGGGTGAAAGCTGCAATTTCCCGATTCGGTTCTTACGATGGAATCAAAATTGAGCTTCGTTATTAATTAAAAGCTGCTTATGCTTTTTTCAATTTATCGCTTGTACTTTAGAGTTGAAATGTTTACTTAATTCTTCATCTTTAATAACTTCTCCCATAACTTTATTATATGTTTCAACGTCTAAATCTGCGTTTTCAACTGCTTTAATCATTTTTTTATTGGCTTTTTGTTGAATTTTCTGCCTTTCTTCTTCGTCGTTTGTCTGTTGCACATTCTGCTGAAACTCTTCACTGATCATTGCGATCTCCACATAGGCCTCTGCCGCCTTCTCCAGCTCCTCATCAGTGATCTTCTGGCCTGTCCCCTCCTGCGCCATTGTGGGGACGGCCATGAAAAACAGCAGGCAAAATGAAGCGATGGCTGAAATACCGAAATTTCTGAGCATGTGAAACCTCCCTTTGTTGGTACGATTGACGGTTTTGTTTCCCACGGGACCCTGACCCTCTATCAGGCCCGCGAACTGCGTGTAGCGAGAGCACTTATCGTACCAAAAACTCATCGAGCGAGCCCACACACTGTATCACTCTTAAATTACTTACTTTAATGACAAAGCACGAACAAAAACCCTGTCTTTCGGCACGCTTTGTGTTGCGTAGAAATGGCACATGTGTTGTTTGTGTGTGCCACAAGTGGGCATCATGAAAGGCTTTCCTCAACTCGCCCACAACGAGCGGGACTCGGTTACCCGTAAGCCTGTTGCCAGGGTGATCCACAGTTTCGGGCGGGCGGATCAGCTCGATCGGGAGCAACTCGTCAGGCTCTGCAAGTCCATAGCCAGGGTCTGCAACGTGGCAGTCATCGACCTGTTCGACTCCCATGAACCCTTTGGTGTGGCTGGTGGCTTTCCCGAGTCTTTTGAGCTCCACCGCGCCTATCCCTATGGGCCGACCCTGGCCATCGAGGCTCTCTGGGAAGAGCTGGGCATCGGAGACTGCCTCCGCAGTCTCAGCAAGCGGCTCAAGTACCGCGTTTCCTATGAGCTCGCCCAGATGTACGAGGCCCTGGATATGCTCTTCGAGCACAGCGAAGAGATCGATAAGCAGGTCTTCTTTCAGACCGCGAACCTGTTCAACCTCAAGGTGGACCTCATCTTCTACGACACCACCACGGTTTCCTTCTCCGTAGACCAGGAGGACGAAGATGAGGAGGGGATCCGCAAGTTCGGCCATGCCAAGGAAGGCTTCTGGGCCCCACAGGGCGTGGTGGCGCTGGCCGTCACCCAGGAAGGCTTCCCGGTTAAGAGCTAGGTCCTGCCGGCAACACCACCGACGTGAGCACGGTGGAGAAGGTGCGTGCCGATCTGAGGGGCTGGCAGCTGGGCCGGGCCATCTTTGTGGCCGATGCCGGTATGAACTCGAAGGACAATCGGGAAGAACTGGCCCGGGCTTGCGGAAAGTACCTGCTCGCCACCCGCATGGCTTCCATCTCCGAGATCAAGGATGAGATCCTGGGAAAGCGGGGCTGATACAATGTTATTCAGGACAACCTCCGTGCCAAGGAGGTCGTGGTGGGAGACGGCGAACGGCGAAGGCGCTATCTCCGGGTGACCAAAAGCCACAAGATCCGGATGGACCGCGGGGCGATCCGGGAGGCTGCCAAGTATGACGGTAAGTGGGTCCTGGAGACCAATGACGACACCCTGACTCTTGAAGACGCAGCAGAGGGGTATAAAGGGCTCATGGTGATCGAGCGTTGCTTCCGCTCCCTGAAACGGACCCAGATCAAGGTGTCTCCTCTCTACCACTGGTTATCCCGGCGCATCGAAGCGCACGAGAAGGTCTGCGTGCTGGCCTTGCTCATTGAGCGGCTCGAAAAGATCGCCGAAAATCTGTAGACACACGCCTGTTTTTGGGAATGCAGACAACAGCCTGATATGTCTGGCTTTCTGGAAATTCATGAAACTACAGACCCGAAACCCAAGTTGGGGGTCCGCCTGGCCACGCATAGAGAGGCGGAACTGCCTCTGGATCCCGGCCTGGCCCTGACCCCCCAGGCAGGTGTGGCTATAGGAATGGCGTTGCTGGCCGCGGAGCGTTTTCCCGAGCACAGGGCCGTGCTGCTTTCAGCGGTGGTGGCGTCTACCGTGGTGTTCGAGATTCTGGGACCGCTGCTGGTCCGTCGCGCGCTGCGACGACCTTCGGCAAACTGATTTTTGCGTCTTGGCGCGATTATTCATAATAAAGTTACACTAAAGTGGCAACAAAGAGAGTAGCTGAATGTAAAGATATAAAGGGCGTCCCCAGCCCCGGAATCAGGCGGCCGCAGAGTTCACCGAGTCGAGCCCGGTACGGGAATCCGCCTGGAAGAACCGGACGAGCTCGGCCTCGAGCTGCTCCACCCTTTGATAACCCAAGTCGATGGTGTGGTTGAGCTTCCCCTCGTTTCGGGTGAGGAACTTTGCCGGAAGCAGCTTTTGTGGGTAGATTCCGATCATCCGCGAGGGATAAGTCCGGGTCTCTTCCTCGAGAAAGGCCACGTGCTTACGGTAGGATTGCTCGGCCAGGAGGAGCTTTTCCTCCATCCAGTCGTAATGATGGAAGTAACGCCAGAACAAGAGCTTTTCCCAGAACCCCACCAGGTGAAACTCCCTTCCCGCAGGCTTGGACAGGATGGCCATAAGCTGATCCTCCTCCTGGTTGAAATCCTTCAGAAAGGGCAGGGGATGAACGGTGCCTCCGTCCAGATACTCGCAGGACCCCACGCACACAGTGCCCGGATAGCAGCCGGGCACGGCCATGCAGGCCTTCATCAGGTTGTAGATGTCGTACTCGCGTGGGTCCAAAAGAGACAGGGTACCTTCGGGCACGCGGGTTGCGGCGAAACGGCACTTCATTTTGCTGCCCTTCAAGGCCTCCATATCCAGGGGATGGCGTTTTTTGAAGATCTCATCCACAAGATAATCGATGTTCACTACAGGCCTTTGTTTGGACATGGCCAATGAAGCGGCCGGAAGGTTCCAGTAGCATATCAGCCTGGGGGAGCACAACTCCTCCCTCCACACCACTTCCAGCTCTTTGCGCTGTCCCGAGGCGAAGTAGGCCAGGGAGGGAACGCTTGCGGAAACCGCCACTGCCGCGTCGAAATGTGTCCATCCCTTGTCCATAAGGGCCATAAGCGCACCGGCCACAAAGCCGGCCCGCATACCACCACCTTCCAGCACCAGTATTCGCATGGGAGCTCCTCCATTGTTCGTGGTTTTACTTCCGGTCCTGTAGCACCGCCAGCCCGGGAAGCGTTTCCCCCTGAATAAAGGACAGGAAGGCCCCGCCTCCCGTGGAGACGTGGGTCATACGTTCCGTGACGCCGGCCAGGGCCACGGCCGCCCCGGTGTCGCCTCCGCCGATTATGGTCTCTGCGCTCAGATCCGCCAGCATCCGAGCCGTGGCCACTGTTCCCTGGTCAAAGGGAGGGTGCTCAAAGGCCCCCAGAGGCCCGTTCCAAACCACTGTGCGCACCCCTCTTCCAGCTTATCGCGAAATCGCTCCAGAGTGGCCGGTCCCACGTCCAGGATCATGGCGGTCTCAGGGACCTCGCCTACAGACACGGTCCGCCGTCCTTGTCCGGTTTCGACGTCCTCGGCCACCACCAGGTCCACCGGAAGCACAAGGCGGGTGCCGGCGCGATCAGCGATGCGGGCAGCCGTTTCCAACCGGTCTTCTTCTATCAGGGAGCGGCCGGTCTCCACCCCTCCTACTCGCAGGAGCGTGTTGGCAATGCCGCCCCCGGCCAGAAGCAGGTCCAGACGTTCGAGCAACTGCTCGATAACGCCGATTTTCCCGCTGATCTTGGCGCCTCCAAGAATCGCTGCGAATGGAGGTTCCGCGCCGTCCCGGATCGGTGTCAAGCGGGAGATTTCCTGCTCCATGAGCAGGCCGGCCACGCCCGGGATGTGCCTGGCCACGCCTTCGGTGGAGGCATGGGCCCGGTGCGCTGTACCAAAGGCGTCGCTGACGAAGAGGTCCGCCAGGGAGGCCAGTTCAGAGGCGAACCCCGGATCGTTGGCCCTTTCTCCGGGGTGAAACCTGGTGTTCTCGAGGAGGAGGACTTCACCTTCTTTCATGTCGTTCACCGAGCTTCGGACCCGGTCTCCCACACAGGTTCCCAGCAGGGTCACGTCCTGGTCCAAGAGTTGGGTGAGCCTGCGCGCCACGGGGGTGAGCCTCAGGTCTTCTTTGACCTCACCCTTGGGGCGGCCCAAATGGGAGCAGAGGATGACGCGGGCCCGGCGCTGGAGCAGATACACAATGGTGGGCAGGCAGGCGCGAATCCGCCCGTCGTCCGCTACCTCACCGTTTTCCAGGGGGACGTTGAAGTCCGCGCGCACCAGGACCCGTTTTCCGGAAACATCCACATCTTTGACGTTTTTCTTCATATTGTAGTCTCCCTGTGTTGAATTTTTCAGATGTAAGAAAAAAATAGCTCCATGGTAATGGGTAGTAAATAGGTGCAATCGTGTATTTGAATTTCAAACCATTGCCACGGCCGGCTGAATTTTCGCTGCGCGTTCTGCCAGAATTGGCAGATTTCACAGATCATTTCGGAACGGAGCAGGGTCGGAGTCGGCTGCTGGATAGTTTTAATCTTCGTGTTAAAAACGCTGAAAAGGTTCTGGAAGAGGGAAAAGCAAACTGATTGCGGCTGGGATTCCTGAAAAAAATATAAGCTTAAAGAAGAAAATGCAGGAAAAAGGAATCGCCAGGGACATCCTTACGGAATTGGAATCAGGAGATAACGGGATCTTGGTCGCGGGCCGAAAAGGATCCAAGGACAAAAAGGAATTCGGCCTGGGAAGCAAGGCCTACAAACTGCTCTGCGCCAACAGGGCGTTCGTGGTCTGCCTGGTGAATTAAAGCAATGCACCGGCGCCTGTCTGCAGCCGCACTCAGCCTCTTCACGAACTCTCTTCCATTCATCCCCGGTTTGTTCATTTTGCTGCGATAGTCAGTGTAAGTTCAGGATGTATAGCAGCACTTTTGGGTTCGCGGGCTTTGTTGGAAAGAATATCCGTGGCCTTTGCCCTTCCCATTGCCGCAGGAATGGCCCTGGTGCTTTTCTGACCGAAAATCGGTTGAAAGCTTATAACTTACAGAGATCACGGTAACCGGCCATTTTTCTCAGTAAAAATTATGCGCGGCCAATGGGGTCGTACTGGCCGTGGCAGTTGAGCTTGGTGAGGTGGAAGGATAGCTTCACTTTGAGACGGCCGACCAGGCTCACTCCTCTTTGGTTGAGCAACCTGCAAAGCTTGTCTGCGGCTTTGTGGTATTTCCTTTTGTCAATCCTATCCAGAATGACTACCAGGGTGTCACCGATAAGCTTCATATAACCTGACTTTCTGGTAATCATGCTCAGAATCTGCTTGATGTCTCTGGGATCTTCATAGCATTGTGTGAAGAGTTCCACCAGACGTTCTCTAGAGTGAAAGGCCAGGCACTGCATCAAGTCATAGAGCTTCTTCTTCTCCAAGTCACAACGGCTCATGGGCCTTCCTTTAAGCAACTCCAAAATCGATATCTTGTCTGGAAGCTCAGCCAGTTTAGCCTCAAACAGCCCAAGCTCAGATTCTTTATCTCTTTTTTCTTCCTCAAGATTATCTATTTTGTTTTCTAACCGCTTATCTTTTCGTTTAATTAACTTGTATCGTATTATGATTATTTCCTTATTTAGCTTTTCAATATCATTGGCTAGCCCTTTAATTGCCTTTCGAGTCAAAGCAATATCGGGGTTGTCCACCAGAGGCTGTTCCTCAAGCTCTTTGATATCGTAACCGGGATGATAGTCCAGGTTGAACCACGACAAGGTCTCCTTGAAGAAATTCTCGGATTTTCCCCACCGCTGACACATGTAATACGCAATGTCATGGGCCGGTTTGGCCCTGTTGTTGGTGTAAATCCCCATGTGCTTGCCTGTGTTTTTGTCGCGCATCACTACCAGCCGCAATTCCATGCAGGCCGCCTCATTGCGGCCATCTTTCCGGGCTGTCTGAATGGATTCACGAACAGTCCGAACCTGCTCTGCAATCAGAAGTCGTTTGCCTTCTATCAACAAACAGGAGCTAAAGTCTCTCTCTTCATCAAGTTCGGCAAGTCCGGCCTCCGGAATGTATTTGGCCCAAGTGACAAAATCGGCCTTTTCGTCCAGCTCTTGAAAAAAATGAACCCCATAGCCGCCTCGATCAAATACCAACATGGGGCGCTCAATGCCCAAGTCAATAAGCATCTCTGCGCTCCGTGCAATCATGGGTCGGAAATCGATTTTACACGACTCGGTCAGAAAAAACAGCGGCCTTCCCTGCAGATCCGTAACCGCGTAAATCTCGTTCCCTTTCATGGCCATGCGGCGTACGGTATAGTACCCCTTGGCAATAATATTCAGCCCATAATAGGGAAGAAAGTGACCATCAATAAAAAAGACTTCCCGCTCTATTCGGCATTGAGCAAGCAACCTGCTTGCCACATCCTTAATCAAAAGGGCGCTTCCATCTTGAGAAGCCAGATGAACAAGGTGATCTCGCAGGGTCTCTTTTTCCGGAGCCCGCCATTGCCCGATAAGAACCCCAAGATCGCTTGCATTGGACAGCTTCAAGGATTCAATAGATCTAAAGTCCAGGTTAATGCTGTGAAAGATTGTCCCTAAAACGTCGATCGGTTGATATACAACCCCGGACCGAACAGGGTAGTGGGAAACAATCTGGTCAAACCCTATTTCTTCAAGAAACAGATGATGCATCAGTTCCCCAGCAAAGGGACTCTGAATGCCTTGTTTCAGTCTTTCAATCAGGCCCTGTTCCGTCTTTGTCCCGGGCTCAGGGGACTGGGTATGGGAAAGCTCCTCCTCCTTCTTCTTCAGTTCCGGATCGCGCTCGAAATTGAACTCAAGCTGCCTTTCAGCAGAACACTCCCGTTCTATGGCATCAACGACCTTAGCCATTTCCATGAGCTCTTTCCGGGTCCGGAGTTGAGGCTCCGGCGGATTAGCATTGATCCGGATTCGGGCTACGGCGCTTCTAGAGATGTCCATGCTCAGGTCTTCGGCGGCCTTTAGCGCAATCTCCCGATCCGGCAAGTCCGGGTGATCACGCAAAAGGGCCTCTATATGTCTTTGAATCTCATCAATATATTTTATAGGGGCCTTCCTCCCCCGACCCTCCTCCACAATGGCTTCTACGCCCAAAAGCTTTTTGGTCTTGATAAGCTGCCCAACAGTATTGCGATGGAATCCGCAGATCTCTCCGGCAAGCTTGATACCACAAAGCCCACGTTCGACCAAATCTATGGCAGCCAGCCTTCGCTCCGCATTGTCTTCTGCGTTGAACCGCACCACCGGCGTTGCGTTCAGGAAGACGGTCTTGATGAGTTCGCCCTTGTCATTGTACTGGGGGCCCACTAGAAACCGATCAATTTTCAGCCACTTGGATTCCATGGGCCCATCATAGCGAAAAACTTTTTGGAAATCAAGCCCATTTGTGAACAAATTTCAAAAACTTATTTCCCCTTATTTCAATAACTTACAAATCTGGAAGACGAGTTATGCACAGTTTTATGTGAGCAACCTAAGCCTAGTATTTTCAGCAACTTACAAAACTGAATCGCCATTCACCGTGATCTCTGAACTTAACAGGCTCCCCACGCAAATACGCAAATGTAAAAATATAAAGGGCGTCCCCCAGTCCGTTTACAGGATGGACCCCATTCACATGCCCCAGGCAGGCGTTATACTAGCAATCAATACATCAGGAAAGTATTTGAAGGAGGGTCACATATGAAGAAATCAAAGCTGTCGGCGAAATCTCCGGTCTTTATCGGTCTTCTTGTGATTGTTCTGGGA
Organism: uncultured Desulfobacterales bacterium; assembly: GCA_964413125.1. Classification (GTDB taxonomy): domain Bacteria; phylum Desulfobacterota; class DSM-4660; order Desulfatiglandales; family HGW-15; genus JAIPEI01. The sequence continues at coordinate 655 of CAYPSZ010000111.1, read as the reverse complement.
CTGGTACTGTTACTTCTCAACTTTTCGGTACTTCCGGTCATCGGTGCGATGCTCGGCATTCCGGCCATTGGAGTGGGCATCTACATCATGATCAAGGGAATAAAAGAAAAACCGGAGGGCTCAGCCCCATCAAAATAGGATGTTTAGCGGCATCTGCGTGCGGTACTCTAGTCCGGGAGGGTATTGTTTCATGGAAACGGAACGTCGCTTCGAACTTGACGGCATGCCCGTCAGCTCAACAACAGACGGAAAGGTTGCGGTCATGGAGGCTGTTTCCGCCGTCACGGGATTCGAATGTCCCGAGATCCTATGGGAGAGGTTAACCACCGATCACGCCGAGATTCTGGATTACTGCGAGGTGCATCACTTTCAAGATGGAACGGAACGGCTGGTGGTCGGCGTTGAGGGGTGGGAAAAGGTCATCACGTTCCTTGCTGAATATCTCGGTGAAGTCTGCTGACATGCCGGTTCCATTGGACCGGCCTGGTATGTCAGGAAGGCCGCCCAGCGGTTATAGACTTAATCATTATAGTAACATTACAAAGCCGTAAAAAATTTAATTGCATTTAATTAAACCACGGGCTATGCCCGTGCGACCCCACGAGGTTCTACCGTTCCGGCGAGAAATGAAATAGATTCCTCCTCCGGGAAAGCC
>CAYPSZ010000110.1:0-16376 GCA_964413125.1 uncultured Desulfobacterales bacterium | reverse complement strand
GTGGTGATTTCCGCTTCCAATGCCTTCCCCGTGCCCTGCTCGACCCGGCATTTCCGCCGGAAAGAGATTTCCGTTGATGGACTCTGAAAACACTATCACCTTGCCCCAAGCGAAAGTGATTGATCTCCTCAAAAGGCATTTGAACTCAAGGGGGCCGTTTTCCGCAACCCAAAAGTACTTCAGACGGCTCCGGGGGGCCACGGTGGATTCGCTTTCGGCTAACGGACTGGACCTTATTTTGGCCCCAACCAATGACATGAATGCGTTTGCAGGCGACGACTCGCCTCCCACTGTTCTTGTGGGACATAATGTGTCCACGGTCTCTATGCCTTTTGGTGCGGTGGGCACTAAGGGAGGGCCGATAACGTCTGTATCCGCAGTCGTAACCCCCACAGCAAACCCGGTGGTGATAGACCACTGTGGACAGGGGGTGCCGGGAGCAGTATCTACGATATTAAGGTTACGGCCCGGGGACTTTGATCGGCATAAGGCGGCCTCCGGGCCGCCTTTTTTTGATGTATTTGCAACGGGATGTGCAGGATAAGCTTAGGACCGTTGGTTTTTCAAAAACCGGGGGAAGGTTATCCAGTAAGGCGGAATGAGAGACGGAATCAACGGAAAATCGGGAACTTAATTCTTGACTTTTCCCTGATATTTGTGTAATTTCCCTTTCTCGTCCTATTTGTTTAGTTTTTCGCATGGTCGGATATGATCTGCCGTAATGCCCTTGGAGTATGATGTAAGGGCATGAAATGAATGGGCCCTTTGGTATGGAGCGGATCGCGAACCAGTGTCGTTGCCGTTAGGTTTGATAGAGTGAAGGAAAACACCCTTGAGGCATCCGAGCGGATTAGGATCGTGGTCTTGGATGCCTTATGTTTTGCCGGTTTGAGTCATGACAGCATTTAGCGTGGTGTTAAAGGATAAGGGAGACCGGGTTGAGGAAGACCGGCCGGTGACCGCTATTAAGGCACTTGAGGACTTGGGCGTCAAAGGGCTCGATCGCGTTGTTGCTGTGAGTGTAAACGGGGAATTGAGAGATCTCGGCTGTGTAATCGAGGATGAGGCCGAAGTGGCGCCCGTATTATCGGATACGGGCGAAGGCCTGGATATCCTGAGGCACAGCACCAGCCATGTCATGGCAGAGGCTGTGAAGTCGCTGTTCCCCGGAGTAAAGGTCACCATAGGCCCTTCCATTGAGCACGGGTTCTACTATGACTTTGATTACGAGCGCCCTTTCAGGGACGATGACCTTGCCTTGATCCAGAGAAGGATGGAGGAGATTATAGAAAAGGATCTCCCTTTCACCCGTGAGGAGATCTCAAAGGATGAGGCGATCGAGCGGTTCAGTGGTGAAGGAGAGAATTACAAGGTTGAGCTTCTTAACGAGATGGAGGGAGACACCGTCTCTCTTTACAGCCAGGGAGGATTCACCGATCTTTGTCGAGGGCCGCATATCCCGTCCACTGGAAAAATCAAGGCATTCGAGCTCACAAAGACTGCAGGAGCTTACTGGCGGGGGGATGAAAAACGCCCCATGCTCAGCAGGATCTATGGTGTCGCCTTTGCAGATAGAAAGGCGCTCAAGAAACACCTTGAGAGGCTGGAAGAGGCAAGGAAGCGGGACCACGTGCGTCTGGGCAAGGAGCTGGGCATATTCAGCACGCATGAGGAGATCGGTGCGGGCATGGTCGTCTGGCATCCCAAAGGAGCCATGCTGCGCTACCTTATAGAGGACTTTGAGATAAACGAGCACCTCAGGCGCGGATATCAAATCGTGCGGGGGCCGGAGATCCTCAAGACCTCTTTGTGGGAAAAGTCCGGGCATTTTGACAACTACCGGGAGAACATGTATTTCACTCAGATCGACGACCTCTCTTACGGTATCAAACCCATGAATTGCCTTTCCCACATGCTGATCTATAAGACAGGCATAAAGAGCTACAGGGACCTCCCCCGGAGATATTTCGAAATGGGGGTGGTTCACCGGCACGAGAGATCCGGTGTGCTCCACGGGCTGCTGAGGGTCAGGGAGTTCACCCAGGACGATGCCCATATCTTGTGCACTCCGGATCAGCTTGATCAGGAGATCAAGGGAGTCCTTGATCTGGTACAATACATGGTCACGGTTTTCGGGTTCAGCTACGACCTGGAGTTGAGCACCAGGCCGGAGAAATCCATAGGCTCGGACCAAGACTGGGAACGGGCCACCAATGCCCTTCAAAGGGCCGTTGACGACCTGGAGCTGCCATGTGTCCTCAACGAGGGGGACGGGGCCTTTTACGGGCCGAAAATCGATGTAAAACTACGGGACGCCCTGGATCGTAGCTGGCAATGCGCAACCATTCAGGTTGACTTCACCCTCCCTGACCGCTTCGACCTCCACTTCGTTGACAGGGACGGCGAGAGACGCCGGCCCGTAATGATTCACCGCACAATACTTGGTTCCATGGAGCGTTTCATCGGGGTCCTCATCGAGCAGTATGCCGGGGCCTTTCCTGCCTGGATCGCGCCGGTCCAGGCTGTGGTCATGACTGTCACGGATCGCAATACACGGCACGCAGAGACCGTATTGAAGACCCTGAGAGATGCGGGTGTACGAGTGGAGGCCGACTTTCGCAACGAAAAACTGGGGCTGAAGGTCCGGGAGGCCCAGCTCCAAAAAATTCCCTACATGCTTATCGTGGGGGATAAGGAATCCGAAGCAGGCGGGGTCACCCCGCGGGTTCGCAGCGGGAAGAACCTGCCCTTAATGAGCCCTGAGGCCTTTGTGGATCACATCCATGAAGAGACCCAACAAAGGAGGTAGTCGCTATAGCCAAGCGAGCCAATCAGACCAACGTGAACCAGCAGATCCGAGCCAAGACGGTCAGGCTGATCCGGGCCGACGGTGAGCAGGCCGGAATTCTACCCATTGAGGAGGCCCTTAAGGCGGCCGGGGATGCGGGCCTCGACCTGGTGGAGGTGGCCCCCAATGCAGACCCTCCGGTCTGTCGGATCATGGATTACGGCAAGTTCAAGTACCAGGCGAGCAAGAAGGGCCAGGAGACCAAGAAAAAGGGAAGGACCATTCAATTAAAAGAGGTCCGCATGAGGCCCCGCACCGAAGAGCACGACCTGGGATTCAAACTGAAAAACATCCGCAAGTTCCTTGATAAGCGGGACCGGGTCAAGGTGACGGTGCTTTTTCGCGGCCGGGAGATGGCCTACATGGACCAAGGGGTGGAGCTGCTGAAACGTGTGGCCGAAGAAATGGATGATGTGGGTACGGTGGAGCAGGCCCCTACCCGTGAAGGCTGGCGTCTCACAATGGTCCTTGTCCCCAAGTAAGGGGGAGAGCAAAGTGATGAAGCTTGTTGTCTTCACAGGATTCTACGTCCTAAAAGGAGTTTTGAAATGCCCAAGCTCAAGAGCAATCGCGGTGCTGCGAAACGTTTCAAGGCGACCGGCACCGGTAAGATCGTACGAAGTAAGGCGAAAGCCAATCATATATTGACAAAAAAGACCACTAAAAAGAAGCGTGTTTTGAGAAAGGCCGGGTTGGTTGACGAAACCAACGTAAGGGGCGTCAAACGGATGCTTCCTTACCTGTAGTGTAGCCCGGCCTGAAAAGCCGGGCGGTATGATCCCGGTTCCGGCTGTGGCGAATCAGATACGCAAACGAGGTTGAATCATGCCGAGAGTCAAGTCCAGCGTTGCTTCGAGGCGACGCAGAAAGAAAGTGCTTAAGGAAGCCAAGGGGTTTCGAGGAGCGAGCAGCAAGCTTCTTCGTAGCGCCACTGTGGCTGTGGACCGTGCCCGTGCTTATGCATACAGAGACAGGAAAGTGAGGAAAAGGGAATTCCGCAGGCTTTGGATAACCAGAATCAATGCCGCAGCCAGACAACATGGGCTGAGCTATTCCCGGTTCATGGGAGGCATGCAAAAGGCGGGCATCGAACTGGACAGGAAGATGCTGGCCGAAATGGCGGTGAACGATCCAACGGCTTTCGAAAGAGTTGCAGAGATGGTCAAGACGTAGAGGAACCGTCCCTGATTAGTTTGTCTCATTAAACCCGGATACATGGACCTTTGGGGGTTGATCGTATCTTCCATGATCGAGGAAATCAGGCAGATCCAAGAAGAAGCGACTGAGGATCTGGAGGCCGTCGAGGATCTCGAAAGCCTCGAGGCCTTTCGAATCACCTACCTTGGGAAAAAGGGACGCCTGACAGCGTGCCTCAAGGAAATGGGAACGCTTTCTCCAGAAGAGCGTCCCGAGGCCGGCAAAGCTGCGAACCGCCTGAAGATGCTTCTTACGGATGCCTTCGAGGCCAAGAGACGCGAGATTGGGGCCTCCCATGTAGATGCCGCGAGGGGACTCCTTGATGTCACCCTGCCGGGCCGCAGGCCCGTAAGAGGGCACCTTCACCCCATCACCCTGGCGATGCGGGAAATCTGCAGCATTTTTGAACGAATGGGGTTCAGGATAGTCAAGGGACCCAATGTGGAGCTCGACTACTACAACTTTGAAGCCCTTAACATCCCCAAAGATCACCCGGCCCGGGACATGCAGGACACATTCTACGTGAGCGGTAATGTGGTCCTTAGGACACACACCTCTCCCATGCAGGTTCGCGTTATGGAGAAGCAGCAGCCGCCTGTGGCTGTGATTGCTCCGGGAAAGGTTTACCGAAGGGACTCCGATGTAACCCATACACCAATGTTTCATCAGGTGGAAGGCTTGCTGGTGGATGAAGGAGTTACTTTCGGAGATCTCAAAGGGATGCTCACTGCATTCGCCCGCCGTATTTTCGGGCGGGATACTGAAGTGCGTTTTCGCCCCAGCTTTTTTCCGTTTACAGAGCCCAGTGCGGAGCTGGACATTCGTTGCTTGATTTGCGGCGGAGCGGGCTGCCGAACGTGTTCCAAGACAGGGTGGCTCGAGATTTTGGGATCGGGCATGGTGGATCCGGAAGTCTACGGATTTGTCGGTTATGATCCGGAGCGCGTATCCGGCTTTGCATTCGGCATGGGTGTGGAGAGAATTGCCATGCTGAAGTACGGCATTGACGATATTCAGTTGTTTTTCAGAAATGAAATGCGATTTCTGCGGCAGTTCTGAGTGCGAATTATTATAAGTCTTTATATGCCGAATGATTTGATGCATCCCTTGTTTGCGATGTCGGGGCCGCAAGGAGCGAGGGCGGAGATCTTGACTTAATGAGACTTACCCTGAACTGGCTGAAGGATTATGTGGATATCGACCTCTTGCCCGACGAGCTGGCTGACCTTTTGACCATGGCCGGGCTGGAAGTGGAGGCCTTGGAGCCCCTTGGCCAAGGCCTCGGTGATGTGGTGGCCGCGCGTGTGGTCTCCTTTGAGAAGCACCCTCAAGCGGACAGGCTCACCGTATGCCGGGTTGATGCGGGCGGCGAGACGGCTGATGTAGTGTGTGGAGCGCCTAACGTGCGTGTGGGCATGATGACCGCTTATGCCCCCCCTGGTGTCCGCCTGCCCGGGGGTCTGCTGGTAAAGGAAACCAGGATACGCGGGCAGGCCTCCCGGGGTATCCTGTTGGCTGAAGATGAAATGGGGTTGACGGATGATCACAGCGGGATCATGGACCTTTTCGAGAACCCGATCCCCGGCACCTCCATTAACAGGTGTATACCTATTGAAGACTGGGCCTTGGAGATAGGCCTCACGCCCAACCGGCCGGACTGCGCCAGTGTCATTGGAATTGCCAGGGAGGTGGCGGCCCTGACGGGAAAGACTCTCAGAAGGCCCGAACTCCCGAACATCGCCAGCGGCGGTTCTTCCATTGAGGAGCACGCAAGCGTCACCATAGAAGACCCGCTCGGTTGTCCTCGTTATTCCGCCGGGCTTGTGCGGGGAGTCAAGATCGGGTCTTCCCCGTTCTGGATGCGCTATCGCCTTCACTCCTCCGGGGTTCGCAGCATAAATAATGTTGTGGACGTCACAAACTATGTGATGCTCGAGTGCGGGCAGCCGCTTCACGCCTTTGACTTCCATCGGCTGCGTGAAAACCGCATAGTAGTGCGCCGGGCTCAAGAGGGGGAAATTTTCAAGACCCTTGACGGTCAGGACCGGACCTTGACCCCGGATGACTTGATGATCTGCGATGGTGAAGGTTCCGTGGCCCTGGCCGGCGTCATGGGCGGCTTGAACTCGGAGATCGAGAAAGATACCCGCCATGTTCTGGTGGAGTCCGCCTGCTTCGATCCCATAACGATTCGCCGGACCTCCAAGAAACTGGACCTTTCGAGTGAAGCCTCCTATCGGTTCGAACGCGGTGTGGACATTGAAGGGACCGTGTGGGCGCTTCGCCGCTCCATGCTTCTTCTGGCCGAGGCGGCGGGTGGAGCCCCGGACTCCGGAATTATAGACCGGTATCCAAGGCCCCGGCAGCCGATTGAGATTACCCTCAGGGTTCACAAGACAAATAGTTTCCTGGGTACGTCCCTTACCGCCGACAGCATGGCCGCATACCTGTCTTCTCTGGAATTGGAGGTGCAAAGAGCAGACCATGGGCTGCTGCTGGTGAAACCGCCCGCCTGCCGTGTGGATCTGGTCCGCGAGGCGGACCTGATGGAGGAAGTGGCCCGCATGATGGGTTATGACAGGATCCCCGTCACACTGCCTGCGGTCAGGCCCGATGACGAGCCGGAGCCGGTCGAGGTGTGTCTGGGGGACCGGATCAGAGAAATCATGGCGGGTTTCGGTTTCAGCGAGATCATTACTTTCAGCTTCATTTCAGAGGAAGGCTTGGAAGCCTTGGGCGCGACCGAGAACCACCCGCTCGGAAGCACGGTGAAATTACTCAAGCCCCTTAGCCGGGATCAGGCGGTCATGCGAACCACCCTCCTGCCCGGACTACTGCAGTCGGCCGGCGCAAACATGTCATACGGAGAGCGCAACCTGAGGCTCTTTGAGTGGGGTAAGATCTTTCTGCCTCTCGAAGAAAGCGAATTGCCCCGGGAAGAGCTCAAAATGGCCGCGGTCTTGATTGGGTCATGGACCTCTCGTACCTTGCACGAGCCTGAGAGGCCTGTTGACTTTTACGACATGAAAGGGGTGCTGGAGTCATTGCTGGGGCATCTCTTTGTGGAGGGCACGGTTTTCAAAAGAGCTGATCCGCCCCCCGGTTTTCACCGGAGTAATACCGCGCAGGTTCTCAGGAGGGGAACCACCCTGGGGTGGGTCGGGGAGTTGGCTCCTGATGCGGCCGAGCGCTTCGAGATCGGTCCGGAAAAGGCCTTTCTTATGGAACTGGACGCCGGGGCGCTCCAAGAGGCCATGCCCGCGGACAGGCTTTTTAAGGCCTATGCACGTGTTCCCGCAGTGGTCAGGGATATGTGCGTAGTGGTGGATAAGAGCGTTGAGAGTGAGAGTGTCCGCGAAATCATTGCAGGAGCAAAGCTCGTGGAATCGGTGGAACTCTTTGACCTGTACCACGGGGACCAGCTATCCCCGTCAGAAAAGGCCCTGACCTTCAGGGTCTGTTTTCGTTCCCGGAATCGGACCCTTAAGGGGCGGGAGATCAACGCCCTTCATGAGAAAATCGTACGAAAAATCCAAGAGCAGGTCGGGGGAAGGCTCAGGGATCGCTGACCGGGCCTCACCTATTCCGGACGACAAAAAATACTTCCGGATCGGGGAGGTGAGCCGGATAGTGGGAGTCGAACCCTACGTACTCCGTTATTGGGAGAGCGAGTTCCCCCAGGTCAGACCTGCACGGGCCGACTCCAACCAGCGTACCTACCGTAAAAGCGATCTTGAGCTGCTCTTGGAGATCAAACGGCTGCTCTATGAAGAAAAGCTGACCATCAAAGGCGCCAGGACCCGACTCCGGGCACGACAGCGTCAATCCTCTATGGACCTGCACGAGCTTCGCCGTCAACTGCATGATATCTTGCGTATACTTTCATGATAATAAAACAACATCGCCGGCGGGGTGTTTTGGAATTGAAACGGGCAGTGAGTAGTGGAAAAGGGAAGCCTTCATTACTCAAGCGGATCCTTGGCGGAGTCGAAGGAAGAGAATTGGGTGATCTCCTGAGCAGGCTCGGCGGCCGCCTTTCCGTGATTACCGGGGATGGTGAGATCATCCTTGGTGAAGGTGGTGAACAGGCCGGGCATAAGGCCGACCGGGTTCCTGTGATCGTGGAAGGGGACAGTATTGCTTGGGTCAGCGGAAGCGGTGACTTGGGATCTGTGGCATCACTTCTTTCTCTTCTTGTAAAGCGGGAACAGGAGAAGCGTGCACTGGGGCGTGAGGCCCTTAGTAAGTATCGTGAGATTCACCTTCTCTACCGAATGAGCGAGCGAATGGCGGAGAGGGTTGACTTGGAGGGTGTGGCGGACCTGGTGCTTGAAGAGGCACGCCGAGCCATCCCCGCAACAAGCGCTTCGGTCATGCTGCTTAACTCGGAGAGCGGCGGCCTTGAACTCACGGCGGCCTTCGGTCAAGAGCAGCCCGACAAGACAGCCCTTCGCCCCGGAGAGGGCATTGCCGGCAGTGTGATCCTGTCGGGCAGAGCCGAGCTTGTGAACAACGCTCCGTCCGATCCTCGTTTCAAGCCCGGTTCAAGCCGATTCAATGCGCTCATGTGCGTTCCTCTTAAGTGCAAAGAAAGGGTGCGCGGTGTGATCAACATGAGCCACAACAAGGATGTCGAGTATACCGCCGCCGATCTGCAGCTTCTGACGGCGCTGGCCTCGCAGGCGGCGTCTGCAATTGAAAACGTGATTCTCCAAGAGAGGCGTGTTCAGCAGGAGCGAATCCGGGGCAATCTGGAACGGTATGTGCCGTCGCAAGTTGTAAACCTGATTCTGGAAAATCCGAAAGAAGTGTCCCTGGACTCTGAAAGCCGGCACATAGCGGTCCTTTTTTCAGATATTCGGGATTTTACTTATACGTGCGAAAACCTGGCCCCGGAACAGGTAGTGGCGCATCTCAACACCTATTTTACCGCCATGGTGGAAGAGATTTTCCAAAACCAAGGCACTGTGAACAAGTTTGTGGGCGATATGATTGTGGCGCTCTTTGGGGCTCCCGTACGGATGGAGAGCCCGGAGAGATCGGCGGTTCAGGCTGCAGTGTGTATGCAGGAGCGCATACGCACCATGCAGGAACCCTGGATTCGTGAACACTTTCACACTGGAATGGGTGTTACCTCCGGACGGGTGGTGGTGGGAAACATCGGCTCGCCAAGGCATATGGATTACACGGCCATCGGGGACGAAGTGAATGTCGCCGCAAGGCTTCAGTCCTCGGCGCGGGGCGGGCAGGTGCTCGTCAGCCGTAAGGTGTATGAAGAGGCCCTGGACATGTTCGAGTTCCGTCCCATGGGACCGGTACGAGTGAAGGGCAGGCGGCGACCGGTGGACACATACGAGGTCGTCTATTGGAAAGAGTGAGGAGGGAAGAGTAGGGTGGTAAGGCGCCATGGCCCGCTTGTTTACTTTTATCGCCGATAGGACCTCCTACGGCTTTGCTTTCATACCCTTTGTGGCTGTGAGCGGATACTTTGCAGCTTCATACGCCTTTTTCATCGTCTATTTCTCGGTGGAGCAATTCACCCCCGAAGCCATCAAGGCCTTTGCTCTGACCCTTGCAGGCATGCTCTTACTGGTGACGAGCCTTCACGCCTACGGATTCGGGGTATTGGAGCGGGTCGGCATCCCGGCGGGCCTCAGGCTGCCTCGACGCATAAATCAATCCTACCGGCGGTTTCGGGAGGGAAGGGCCTTTGAAGCCGGTGAACTTGAACATCTCCTTGAACGTCTGGCCGGTTTTCCACGCTACCATATGCTTGTGGCCGTAGTTATAGCCGTATCTGTCACGATTCCTTCTCTTTTTGTCGAATACCTGTTCAGCCGCTCCCCAAGCCACCTGGTCAGCGGCGTAGCGGGCGGGGTGATCGCAGGGGTCCTCTATTGCTACTTCTGTTATGTGATCACGGAGACATTGAGTTCGGGACTCAGAAGCGCCTGCCGGAAGGAACTGGTGCGGCTGGGGGCCTCGATTCCAATGGTCTACGGCATAGGTCTTCAGGGCAAGATAGGTTTTGCAGTGGCCATTGTCTTTTTCAGCATGGGTATGCTGATATACTTTCTATGGTTTTGCAACGCTTCCCTTATCTTGACGGCGGGCTTCCTGGTAACGACTTTTCTCACCGTGCTTGTGCTGGTCTTTCTCTATTTTCGGTCCGTCAAGTCTGCATTCGATGAGATACTCCGTGCTGCAAGAAGCGTAAGCCGGGGAGGCGGAGAACTTCTTCACCCTGGTAACAACGAAAAGGAACTGGTTGAGTTCGCCTTTCATTTCAACGGCTCCATTCAGGAAATCATCGCCTTGCGGAAGGATCTGGAAGCACAGGTGGAGTCACGGACCAGGGATCTTGTGGACAAAGCACGGGAGCTGGAGCAGGCAAACGAGAGACTCAAGGAGCTTGATCGCATGAAATCCAGGTTTCTCTCATCGGTGAGCCATGAGCTCAGGACGCCTCTTACAGCGATTCTGGGGTTTGCCGGGATCGTAAGGCGGGATCTTACGCGGGCGGTGATTCCTTCGATACCTGCCGAGGACGTAAGAGCCGGATCCAAGGCCAAGAGAATAAATGAAAACCTTGAAATAATCCAGATTGAAGGGGACCGCCTGACACGTCTCATCAACGATGTGCTCGACCTGGCTCGCATCGAATCCGGGCGTATGGAATGGAACGACAAAGAGATTGATTTGGGGCGTTGTGTGGAACAGGCGGTACTGGTAATGCAAGGGGCTGTGGAGCGAACCAAGGGCGTAGCCCTCTCCTTTGATGTGGAAGATGCGCTTCCACGGGTTCGGGCGGACAGGGACCGCATCATGCAGGTTCTCGTGAATCTTATCGGCAATGGCCTCAAGTTCACTTCCAGTGGCGAGGTTTTTGTTAAAGCCTATGCGGAGGGCAATGAAAGGTCATGCATCTCGGTGGAGGATACCGGGGTGGGGATCGCCCGGGAGGACCTGGAAAAGGTGTTTGAACGTTTCCACCAGGGGGATAATGTTACAGAACGTCCCAAAGGGACGGGACTGGGGCTTACCATATGCAGGGAAATCATTGAACATTACGGAGGTGAGATTCGAGCCGAACCCGGGCCTGAAAAGGGAAGCCGGTTTTTGCTCCGGCTCCCTGCAACAACGCAAACTGTGAAGGCTGAGACGTCGTAACCATCAAACATGGAGGGCATGCAATGAAAATATTGATCGTTGACGACGAGCTTCACATCCGCTCACTCTTGGAGCAAACCCTTGAGGAACTTGAAGAGGAGCACGGCGTGACCATCCTTTCCGCCTCCAGCGGAGAAGAGGGGCTTAGAGTCATTGAGAGAGAAAGGCCTTCTCTGGTGTTCCTGGATATCATGATGCCCGGACTCAACGGATATGAAGTGTGTCGCGCCGTAAAGGAGCGGGATGATTTGGCGGGGACTCGTGTGATCCTTCTGACTGCAAAGGGCCAGGTCATAGATAGGGAGGAAGGGCTGGCCAGCGGCGCGGTGGATTACATGACAAAGCCTTTTGATCCGGACCTGGTGGTAGAGCGGGCCCGTGAGATCCTGGGGCTTTAGGGGCATTACAAAGAGCACTTAAACCGGGTATAAGAGAATTACATGGACTTGACCCGGACCGTGTACGCCACGAACCAGCGTGAGCTCGATATCGGCGGTCTTACTTGTACCCGTGATGAGGGTGACGGCGCTTGCCCTATCCAAGGCCTCCTTTGGACCCTGAGGGAGCAGGTTCAGGAGTGCCGGGAGATGCGGGAGAATTCGGTTTGCCGGAAGCAGGGCCACATGAACCGGGGGAAGAAGAGACGCCGCCCGGCTGTTTTGAGGGGATGACAGCAAGACCAGGGTCCCCGTGTCAGCCAGCCCGAAGTCGGCCCGGGTAATGCCTGCGCCTGCAAGGGCGGCCGATTCCATCAAGGCCGCTCGGCCCGGCGATTCACCTGGAAGGCCGGATGCGGGACACAAATTGTGAATGCCGAGCTCTTCAAGCACGTCCGGAATTCCGGCATGTTCCAGGACGACGTCGCTTGAGGCGAACACGCTTTTCCCATTCAGCCCCTTAAGTTCCTTCAGGATGTCCCTCAAGATCAGGGTCGCTTCCTCCGGGCCCGACGCTTCATGGACTTGGACGGCCTGGGCCTCGGCCTCTTCTCGAAAGGTTCGCGTAAGTTCCGCTGTATCCAAAACAGAGCCCGAAACAAGACCGTTATAAACCGGCGGATTCATAAGAGGCCTTGGGGCCTTGCAAAGCGCCTCTCGAATGCGGGACGGAATCAGCTTTCCGTCACTCACTTTCGCCTCCCTTTTCTGTTTGGGCCGTGGCAGCCCGGGAGTGTCGAAAGGGCGTTTTTGCCGGCGGTGGGAATGGAGAACCGGTGAGCCGGGACTCCAAAACAGGACGGAACATGCGAGCTATGCGGCCTGTGGTCTCATACAGGCGGCGGTCTCCCAGGATGGTCCCGGCCAGGTAAAAAATACCACGCTCGGTCCACGAAGCAGGCCCCCAGGCCGGATCTTCGGCATACCTTCTTCTCAGGGCCGTAAGGATACGGGGAATATCGATTTTCACCGGACAGACCTCTGCACAGGCTCCGCAAAGGGTGGTTGCATAAGGCAGGGCCGAAGCGGAGTGCGGATCCTGAATAAGCTGGGGCGTGAGTACCGAGCCTATGGGTCCGGAATAGACCCAGCCGTATGCGTGGCCCCCGACCTTAAGATATACGGGACAAGTGTTCAGGCAGGCGCCGCAGCGGATACAGCGGAGACTTTCCCGAAATTCGCCGTCCCCAAGGATGCGGCTACGGCCGTTGTCCAGAAGCACCAGGTGGAACTCGTCGGCTCCATCCGGCTCCATTTTGCGTTTCGGCCCCATGAGCAGGGAGACATAGGTGGAGAGCTTCTGGCCTGTAGCGCTCCTGGGAAGGAGCTGCATGAGCACGGACAGGTCTTCCCATGTGGGCACTACCTTTTCTATCCCTGTCACGGCCACGTGTACCGGAGGTAGGGTGGTGCTGAGGCGTATGTTACCCTCGTTTTCGAAAAGTACGACCGCACCGGCTGAGGCAACCAGGAAGTTGGCTCCTGTTATGCCCATGTCCGCACCGAGGAAACGCTTTCGAAGGGTCTCCCGGGCGAATCGGGTCATATCTTCGGGTTCGTCCATGAGCGGGGCGCCAAGTTCCCTATGAAAGAGCTCCGCGATCTGACGGCGTGTCTTGTGTATCGCCGGTCCCACAATATGGGAGGGTGTTTCACCTGCCAGTTGTATGATGAATTCGCCCAGATCGGTCTCCACAACGTCAATACCAAGAGCCTCCAGGCCCTCGTTGAGGCCGATCTCTTCACTCACCATTGACTTTCCCTTGACCACCGAGTTAACGCCCCTTGATACGGCCAGGTCCTCCACCACCTTACGTGCGGATGCAGCATCCTCGGCCCAGTGTACGGTTCCTCCAAGGCGGGTAACATTCTCCTCGAGTCTTTCCAGGTAAGTGTCCAGGTTATCAAGTACGTGGTCTCGAATGCGGCGGGCCTGGTTCCTGAGCCCTTCTGCGTCGGGGAGCTTTTGAAACGCCTCATCCCGCATGGCCCGCAACCGTTTATCAATGCCGCGTAAGGCCTCCTGAAGGTGCGGGTCTTCGAGGGCCTTTCGGCTTAGGGTGTCAAATAATTCGCACGAAGGTTTCATATATGAGATCTCAACATTTTTCACCCAAGTATTTCGGTCAGATGCAAAGTTCGAACGGGTGAGACCATTCGCTTCGCCTGCCGCTCAATGTGCAGCAGGCAGCTTATCTCGCATCCGGTTATGGTTGAGGCCCCTGTGTTCAGTGCTCTTTCAATTTTATCCCGTGCGATGGCTCCGGCGATTCGAGGATATCTGGCGCTGAACACGCCTCCGAAGCCGCAGCACTCGTCAGGGCGCTCCATTTCCCTCAATTCGAGGCCGGCTACGCGGGCAAGGAGGGCCCTTGGTTCATTAAAGACACCCAGACCCCGCCGGACCTGGCAAGAATCATGAAAAGTGACCTTGCCCCTGAAGGATGCGCCCAGGTCGGTCACCCCCAAGACCCGTACAAGGAACTCGGAGAACTCGTAGGTTCGGGCCGAAAGGTCACGGGAGAGGTTGAGGAGGTGTGGCTCGTTCAAAAAAAGCTCCTCGTAATGCCGGCGAATCATGTTCACGCATGATCCGGACGGAGAGACCACAGGCCTTCCATCCAGGTAATTAAACAAGGTTTTTCGGGCGAGGGCGCGGGCCTCCTTCATCCGGCCCGACTTATAAAAGGGCTGGCCGCAGCAGACCTGTTCCGGTGTGTAGTCCACGTGCATTCCCAGGGAGCGAAGTATGTTGAGGGCGCCCAGGCCGGCCCGAGGCCGGAATTGATCCACTAAACAGGGAATTAGGAGATGGATGCGCATGATGGATCTTTTCATCTTGAAGTCGACCGGAAGCTTTATTGTATAGGACAAGACTCATTTTGAACAATAGATCTTCTTGTATCTTTGACGGCGCATCATATACGAGCCCTTTGGCAACGTGGGTACCCATAAGATCATGAATGGCGGCGGTGTATACGGCACCTCCAGGGGCCCCCAAGAGCCGTATACCCTGCGTACCGGCGGTGCCGGGCGGCAGGGCGCCGCGGGGCTCTACGCCCGGTAGGCTCGAGGGAGCTGGATTTCGTAGGAATAGTAAAGGGCTATGCCCTTTTGGCGGGCGTACTCCTCGGCATCGGGCTCGCTGATCATGTAGGTGACGAGGACGGGCAGGATTTCCTCGAACACGCCGGAAAAACGGAAGAGCTTCTTCTTGACGAATTCGTTGACCAGCCGTTTGGAGAGTTGGCTCTTGGCCTCGCCGAAGACCGTGACCCGTTTGCCCTCCCGCGTGCCGTACCCGATGATGTTGACCTCCACCTGCTTGCCGTCCTTGTCCTGCACGAACCGCCTTTTGAGCGGCGAATCAAGCGTGAGGCCGAAGTCCCGCTCCAGGAGCGGGGGCAGGCCCATGAAGGCCTCATCCTCCAGGCGGTAGCCCACCGTTGCGCTCAACCCACCGACCTGCCGGCGCGTTTTGCGGTGCTCTTCGGTGAGGGTCCTGAGCGCCTGTTCGGTACGTTGCTGGGCCTCGGCCAGGGATTCGACGCGAGCCTCGGTACGTTGCTGAGCCTCGGCCAGGGATTCGACACGAGCCTCGGTACGTTGTTGGGCCTCGGCCAGGGATTCGACGCGGGCCTCGGTACGTTGCTGAGCCTCGGCCAACTCGCGGATAGCATCTCGGAGCTCGCGGAAATCATCCCGGGTGACCGATTCCTCCCGGGAGCGGTCGATTTCCTCCACGAGTCCCAGAAGGGCATCCCGTAGAGCGGGGTCGAAATCCTTGATTTTATTGAAGTACTCCGTGCTGACAGGCATAACCGCCTCCTCGATGGTATTATCTAGGCAAACGATCGTCCTGTCAAGGGGCTTCCATCGCCTCTGGCTCGCGCACCTAAAACGATTGCCATATCCAAGCCGGCCGCGCCGGTGGAAAAGGTCTGCACCGGGCCCTGTTGGGCGATTCCACAATCACCGTCAAGAGCTTGCCGGTCTCTGCCCGGACGTCCAGGTGGATCCGTTCAATACCTGCCGCCGGCTGATGCCCATGGTATGCAGCATCCTCCCCGCCTTTGATGGACCAGCGGAAACGACGGTCCCTGATATCTCATGAACCGGTTATTTGGCTTGTTTTAGCTATTAATAAATCTTTTACCTACAAAGCTTAGTTCCTTCTATCAATAATCGTTCCTGAGGTTGATCGTTCCAAAATGTCTGAATATGGCCTGTCACGGAAGAGCCCTCTATAGAAATCTCTATCTCCGGTGGTTGTTGGCTGTGGTATTGGTTCGAATAGGCATCTGTATCAGCGGTGAAGGTAACTCCGTCAGAGGAAATTAGATAGTGCCTTTGATGGTATTATGATGATGTTAATGTGTACATAACGTGGGCGGGCAGGGAGTCAGGGTTGTAATGGACAGCTAAAGGGCCTTCTTCGTCGGTACCTTCCAGTTTCCACGTGCCCTCTATAAGGCTTTTCTGAACCACGGAAAAAGATCTGGTGCTT
Organism: uncultured Desulfobacterales bacterium; assembly: GCA_964413125.1. Lineage (GTDB taxonomy): Bacteria > Desulfobacterota > DSM-4660 > Desulfatiglandales > HGW-15 > JAIPEI01. The sequence goes on along the minus strand of CAYPSZ010000110.1, from coordinate 217 downwards.
CAACTGGTCTGCCCTTGAACTAAGTTGGAAATATATCTATAGAAGCAGGCATAATAGAGACGGTTGACACAAGCATTCCACCGCTGTGCCCTGGCTAGAATACGTGCGTCTTCCAAGATCTCTTCAGCGCGTGCCATTCGGTATGAAACTAAATCCCTGCTTCGTTCATTCACAGTCTGATTCCCTCCTGCTGGACTCGCTGATGGAATGGCATAGC
>CAYPSZ010000109.1:0-3820 GCA_964413125.1 uncultured Desulfobacterales bacterium | reverse complement strand
CGCTCCCCGGTCATAAAAAAGCGGCACCACGTCCTTTTCCAGTATGTCATAAAGGGTGCGGCTCTCCAGGTCGTCCTGGAATTCATGATCATCGTAGGTCTCCCCGCCTCCAATGGCCCAGCCGAGTTCCCTGTCATAGCCTTCGTCCCACCATCCGTCCAGGATGCTCAACTGAAGGGCTCCGTTGGCCGCGGCCTTCATGCCGCTGGTGCCGCAGGCCTCCATGGGGCGGCGGGGGGTATTCAACCATACGTCCACTCCCTGCACCATGAGCCGGGCGATCTCCATATCGTAGTCCTCCAGGAATACCATGTGCCGCCTCAGGTTCTCCCGGCCGGTGATCTTGATCAGGTCCTTGATCAACTGCTTGCCGGCCTCGTCCTGGGGATGAGCCTTGCCCGCAAAAACCATCTGCACGGGCCTTTCGGGGTCGGTGAGAATCTTCTCGAGACGGCGAATGTCCCTCAAGATCAGGTGGGCACGCTTGTAGGGCGCAAAACGCCTGGCAAAACCTATGGTGAGCGTCTCGGAGTTCAGGACCTCCGATGCCAGTTCCAGATCCCGATTGGACTGGCCCCGGTTCTGCAACTGCCTTCTTAGACGTTGCCTTGCAAAGGCCACCAGGCGCTCACGGCCGCGCACATGGGTCCGCCACACTTCGGTGTCCGGAATCAGGTTGGCCCGCTCCCAGACCCTGGTGTTGTCCGGGTCCTCTATCCACCGGGGGCCCAGATAACGATAGCAGTTCTCGGCCATGCCGCGCGAAATCCATGAAGGTATGTGCACGCCGTTCGTCACGTGTGTGACGGGAAGATCCACTTCCGGAAGCCTTGGCCAGACCTCACGAAACATGGTCCTGCTGACCTTTCCGTGCAGCCTGCTGACGGCGTTGTTCCAATTGGAGAGCCTGAGCGCCAGAACAGCCATGCTGAACTCTTCCGTCCGATCCCGCGGATTACTTCGCCCGTATCCCAAGAGCACATCCATGCTGATTCCCATGGCCCTGGCGAAACCGTCAAAGTAGGCCTGCATGAGTTCAGGGGCGAATGTATCTATGCCTGCCGGCACAGGCGTGTGGGTAGTGAAGACATTGGTCATCCTCACGAACTCCAAGGCCTCGTTGAAGCTCAAGCCATGGGCCTCCCTGAGCTGGCGTATCCGCTCGAAACAGGCGAACGCAGAATGACCCTCGTTCATATGACACACCGCGGGATGGATTCCCACGGCCTCGAGCATGCGCAAACCGCCTATACCCAGGATGATCTCCTGCCTGATGCGCATTTCCCGGTCGCCGCCGTAAAGCTCGGAGGTGATACTACGCCCCCACTCGGTGTTCTCCGGGAGGTTGGTGTCCAGCAGGTACAGGCATGTTCTCCCCACATTTACACGCCACGCCCGCACGTTGACCTGCTCGCCCTTGAGATCCACCGCCACCTTCACAATGTTTCCCGCACCGTCCCTGACGGGCTTCATGGGCATGGTGCTGAAATGATTCACCGGGTAAGTTTCCATCTGCCAGCCGTCCTGGGTCAGGTACTGGCGGAAATACCCTTTTTGGTAGGCCAGGGAGATGCCCGCAACAGGAAGGTTCAGGTCGCTCGCCGACTTGAGATGGTCGCCTGAGAGGATCCCCAGGCCTCCGGAGTATATGGGAAGGCAGTCCGCCAGGCCGCACTCTGCGGTGAAGTATGCCACGGTATAAGGCTCTTTCCGGTCCCCGAACACACACGGATCAGGCCGTTCCGACATGTATCTCTCGAATTCCTGCCTGACCCGCTCCTGGTGAGCAAGAAAAGCCTCGTCCGCGGCCACGGCCTCCAGTTCCTCCTGTTTGAGCCTGCACAGATATTCCACGGGGTTTCTGCGGGTCTCGAGCCATAGATCAGGATTTATCCTCCGGAAAAGCTCCCCGGTCTCGTAGCTCCAGACGAACCAGATATTGTGGGCCAGATCCCGAAGCGGTTTCAGCGCCTCGGGGATGTTGGGTCTTACGTCGATGGTCCTGATGGGATTCACCATGGTTCCTTCATTCCTTTCCATTGTCGTCGGCACGGAAAACGAATTCCATTCTGGGAGGATCGATCTTTATCACATACACCCTTTCATTGGGGAGTTGAATGATTTCCCTGGAAAGGTGAAAGATCCTCTGTCCCTCACTCACACCCCGGGCGTCCAGAACGGCGCGCACGTTCCTCTCATTCAGTAGACTCGCATCCTTTCTGAGCCCGCGCACTCGAACCCTTACTGCGGGGTCCAGCGGGTCTTCGACAAGCATGCCCGAGGGCATGTTCTTCACCACCACCGGAATGTCAAGTCCCACCTCGAAATCCTGTTGACCGGCCAGGGCCAGCCACACGGCAAACACCACACCCACCACGGCCGCCTTGGTCCTCCATTGCCTGGTAATCAGCAGTTTCGCCTTTTGGCCCCGGGGCAAGGGACCGGCGGACAGCGCCATGGCCTCTTGAATCCATTCAACAAGGGCCTCGGGATGGTCCATACGGCGGATCTCTCCACCCTGTGCGGCAGAGACCTCCCCACGCTCCTCGGAAACCACTATCACCCCTGCGTCACAACGCTCACTAAGGCCCAAAGCCGCTCTGTGTCTGGTTCCCCACTGTTTGGGAAGCCCGGTTTCCGAGGTCAGGGGAAGATAGCTGGCCACCTGCATCACCCTGCCTGCACGGATCAGCATGGCGCCGTCGTGCAGGGGCGATTCCTTTTGAAATACGCTGCGCATGAGTTCGGGGCTGGGTTCCGCCTCCAGGAAATGCCCTTCGGTTACCAGGTCTTCCACCCCGTCCGTGCGCTCCAGAACCACAAGGGCGCCTGTTCTTTCCCCGGCCAGAGAAAATATGCCGTCGGCCAACCCCCGGGCCCACCCCCCTGCAGGAGGCGGGCGGCTGATTCCCAGAGTCTTGAGCGGGTTCACCCGTTCCAGGACCTGACGGATCTCTTTTTGAAAGAGTATGATCAGGAGAATCACCAGGACCTGCCAGAGTATCTGAAACACCCAGGTGGTGAGAAACAGTCCCCAGACCCTTGCGGCCGTAAACACCACGCCGAACATCAAGAGGCCCACAAGGGCCTTCAAGGCCTTGGTCCCTCGAAACCACACGTACAGGTGGTAGGAAAACACGCAGAGAAAGAGGATATCCAGGATGTCCTGGAAACGAATGTCTTTGAGAATGGCCAGTGGGTTCATGATGTTTTCCGTCCGTAGAGCCTTGTCAGCCCGAGAAGGCGACGTGCAGGTTCCTCGCCGGCCGATCCCGGCATCATTCGCCATGTCCAGTTCCCCGAACCGGTGGCGGGCCGGTTCATGCGTTGTTCCGCGCCCAGCCCGAGAACGTCCGCCATGGGAAGGACCGCCGTATCAGCCACCGATCCCATGGCGAGCCGTATCAGGTCCCAGTGAACCGTGTCGGAAGTCACCGTGTGCCCCACATAGGCATCCAGCCGGGATCTGTCCTCTTCCGTGGCCTCCTGGTCAAACCAGCCTCTGGCGGTGTTGTTGTCATGAGTCCCTGTATATACCACATAGTTCCTCTCATGGTTGTGTGGTGCATAGGGATTGGATCCTACATCAGGCCCAAAGGCGAACAGGAGCACCTTCATGCCCGGAAAACCGAAGCGGGCCATTGCCTCACGCACGTCCGGGGTGATGAGCCCCAGGTCTTCGGCGATTATGGGCGCGTCAGGGAACTCCCTTAGGACCGTCGTGAAGAAATCGTCGAAAGGCGCCTCCATCCACTTCCCGTTGACCGCGGTCTCCTCCCCGGCCGGGATTTCCCAGTAGCCCACAAACCCCCGGAAATGA
>CAYPSZ010000108.1:0-13561 GCA_964413125.1 uncultured Desulfobacterales bacterium | reverse complement strand
ATCTTTGATGATCCCAAAGTCGCTGAAGCGATTGTCAAGCAGAGGCCGCTTGTCTATCTTTTTCCCAAATGTAATGCGGCGACTTGCTTGAATCAACTGGCCGGTAAACTGATCAGCCAGGAGGAAAGAGGTTTCGATACCAATGAATTGGGCTCATTCTGGAGAAGGTGCCTTCAGATAATGAAGGGCAAGTTGCGACTTCCCATAAAGAAAAAAGACGAAAAAGACAGTAAAGTCCAATTACCACAAGAACCGGCAACCCCTGAAATGGCCGGTCATCAGCAATCAGAGGCTGCCGCTCTTCATATATCCCCTGTTCAGGCGGAAATCAATGATGGTAAGAGCATTCCGGATCAGAGGCTATCAGTTTTGATGGAAAGGCTTATCCATGGTGTAGCTTCTGTTTCCGAAGAGCTTCAGATGATTCGAAGAACAATGGAAGCCGGGAAATCCTATAATCCGCCCGCACAGTCAGATACTTCACACATCAAACCAATTCATCTTGATATGGACGCTTTTCTCAAAAGACAGGAAAATGGAAAGAACAGGATATTGTAATGCATCACGATAAATTGAATAAACTTATTGAAAAGATTGAGTCTTTACCGACCCTTCCCATCGTTTATCAGAAAGTAGTTGAATTATGTGAGACTGATAATGTCAGCATTCAGGATCTGGTCAAAGTTATTGAAATGGATCAACCATTGACTTTGAAAATAATGAAGGTGGCTAATTCATCATTTTACAGCACATTGAGTGAAGTAAGTTCTCTTGAACATGCATTGATTAAACTTGGTCTTAATGAAATTAAGTCCATTGCATTAGGCTTATCCGTCTATAACTATTTTACGGATATAGATGACAATGCTTTCGACCGACAGCTTTTCTGGAAACACGCCATTATTTGCAGCCAGACCGCAAAGTTTCTGAGCACGCATTTCAAACTGCCTAGTGATGATACCCTTTTCCTGTCCGGACTGATCCATGATATGGGCAAGCTCGTTTTGGACGTCTACTTTCACGAAGAGTTTGTCCGGATCATAGAACTTGTAGCCACTGGGCGGCAGCCCTTTAGCAAAGCGGAAAAAGCCGTATTGGGCACCACTCATTACCAAGTGGCGGCCAAGCTTCTCAAGCAATGGAGATTTCCCCAAAAGGTTACCATGCAGGTCCTTTTTCACCATGCTCCCTGGTACTCCAGAAACAATGAAATCAACTCCATTGTTATTTATTTGGCCAATATTTTAACCAAAATGGCCGGTTATGCCTGTCATCCGGGCGAGAAAAAGATAGTCGCGGAAGAATTCGCCGATTCAACCGAATGCGGCTATATCAATAAGAACGGGTTTGATTTGGATCTGGCTGCTCTAAGAATAATGGTCGGGCGCATTAATGAATTCGTTCATGCTGAACATAATAACGTCTTAAGACTCTTCAGTTGAAGCCATAGATTCATACCCATCCTGAACCAGGCTGCGTCCGATGCCGTAAGCCCGTAAGAAAGGAGATTTATGATGCAAAATGCATTGGCGGAAAAATATAGAGAAGCCGCAGGCGTCATCTGCAAGCAGGGCATGTTTCCGTTGCCGGTCAACGATACTACGACCGCAATTATAGAAAACGTAGTTGGCGAGGCTGAAGATGATCTGGATCTGATTATTGCATTTCAAGACAAGGCCTCCCAGACCTTGGAGGAGTTGGGAGTATCAAGCGGGCTCTCTCCTAAAAAGATACAACGTGTGGCAAACGACCTGGCAAAAAAGGGGTTGATCTTTAACCAGCCCAATTCAGCCGGCACAATGGTTTACCGGATACTCCCCTTGATGCTGGTGGGGGTGCTCGAATACAAGTTCATGGGACAGCTGAAAGGCGATAACCGGGAAAGAGAACTTGCTCAATTGTTCCAGCATCTCATGGAGCAGGTTAAGGAACAGGTGCAGGCCGACTATGACAATATGATACCAATATTCAAGTCGGCTCCGCCTGTGGACCGTACCGTACCCACTCGTGTCACTGAGGAGGGAAAACCCATCAGGATCATTCCCGTAAACCGTGCCATGGATGTTCCGGATGAGGTCGTCCTTCCGAGCCAGTCGGTGGAGGATATAATAAGCAAGTTTGATGACATCGCGGTCGGCCACTGTTTCTGCCGTCAGCGGCGTGCCCTTCTCGGGGATCCGTGTGATCTGAATGCGCCCGTTGAGAATTGTTTTACCTTCGGCAAATCCGCCCGGCACACAGCGGCACAGGGGTTCAGTAGAATGGTCGATAAGGAAGAGGCGCTTAAGATCATGAAGGAATCGGAGGCGGCCGGCCTTGTGCACAAGGCCTTTCATCCCGGCTCCAATGAGACGCGCCCGGAGACAAGCATCTGTAACTGTTGCAAGGACTGCTGCGATACCTTGAAACTATGGCGCGAAGGAGCCTTCCCTCTCATCAACTCCACGTACTATCTATCCAAAATAGATCCGGAACTCTGTTCAGGGTGCGGAACCTGCGTTGATCGCTGCCCCATGGACGCTTTGGAGATAAGCGAAGACGGCATGGTCTTTCGCGATGCGGAATCCTGCTTCGGCTGCGGCATCTGTGCCCGCTTTTGTCCTGAGGACGCCATTTCATTGAAAGAGGGTTTACGCAGGGTGACAATCCTGCCCCCACGTGTGCGCCGGCATTTTTCCAACGGCCTTGCAGGCGCCGATTGATGAGGCTTTAACGACTTGGTTTCGAAATACATAAATGTTAACCTTTGAACCATTCATAATACATGGAGGTGCGTGATGGAAAGAGGTTTACTGAGACTGAGCTTTTCAGTGTGGGTAGTGTTGTCGATTTTTTTCGCAGTGAGCCCCGTGCACTGTAAAGCCGTGGAGGCTCCCGAATTGCAGGGATTGGTCGATGAATTGCGTACCTTGGCCGAGAGGTCCAGGAATGAAAGAGCCGCCGACCGTTGGCTTCAACAGGCACTCGAGGACCTGGTCTCAAAATATGACCGGCCTTGGCGGAAGGAGCTGCTCTTCGATGACTTCTCCGATGGGAATTTCACCTCCGATCCCCAGTGGTCTGTGGCATCCGGGAGATTCTGGATTGATGCCTCCCTGGGCCTGCGCTCGAGCGTGCAGCCCAAAAGGGAAACCCGCCCTTCAGGATCCACTGCGGAACGCTCCTCGGATTCCAAAAAGGATTTAGGAAGAGTCCTTTTTGAAGGCTTGCTTGATCAGGCCTTCAAACGAGATGAGCCCGGCAGGGACGGAGATGAGGCTGAGAAGGATGTCGCCGGAGAAGGCCCTGCAAGGATTCGTCTTGGTACTCGGATCACCAATGCTTTCTCCCTGGAACTTGCTTTCAGCTTTCATAATGAGCCGGGAGTGGAGGGGCATTTTGAATTCGCCGTCCTTCAAGAACCGCCCGGCGAATATGGTTACTTATTGGCAATCCATACAGGCAAAAGAGGGATTATGGATCTTTATCGACTGCGAAGGGGGCAACGGGAGCTTGTTGACAGCTCAAGGCTCGCAGCCGATCCCGGGATCGGAGAGAGGTACGAACTCCTATGGCGTCAGGCGGATAATGGTCAGGTGGAAGTCTTCGTTAACGGCGAGGAGGCCATGAATCTTAGAGACAAGGCGTTTCGAGACGACTACAAGCTCTTGGAGTTGACGAACCAAAGTGGAGACCTTGCGGTCAGGCGTGTGCGCATACTGGGCACATCACAGTAGATCTTTACATCCGGTTCAGTGAGACTATGCGGAGTTTCCTGGTCCATGAAAAGGCCCATACAACCTTTTGTCGCCCTGGTCATGGGCCTTGCCGCTGCACAGGCGATCGGTACCTTCCATGTGTATTTTTCAAACAGGGACCTGTACCGGACCATAGGCATGCTCCACTCGGCCGGCTACCTGACCGTACCTAACCGGATTGTTGCTGAGACACTCACATCACCGGTCCCTGCACTGGCGGGGGGGCTGTTCTTTACGCTGACGGTGGGCGCGTTTCTTTCTCTTGGGACGATCGGGATCATCCGGCTTCTCCATGTGTTGGGCCGGGGCCGTAAAATGCCGGTGGTCCTGTCTGTGGCTCTCTGGGTACTGATTCTGATAAGTATGAACGCCGGGGGGGTTAATCTTTATGTAACTGCATATTTCGTGTTGGTACCCTGCGTTATTCTCTATTGTCTGAAAGGCCTGAATAGTTCAAGCTCCCGGCTCCAAAGCAGGCGAATCTTTTTGTCTCACCTGGTTGCGGTGTTGTGCCTGGCGGCGCTTTGGGCCGGCCGCATGGATAAAGACATATTCTTGCAAATACGCGACAGAATACTTCTTCCAACGCCGGCCGGCCGGGTTGTGAACGACTTTTATTATTCCCACACGCTTTACCCTGCCTATGCTTTTAAGACCATGGAACAGCGGCTGATTAAGGCCTGCCATGTCGAGGACATCCCGGCCGGAGTCGACCCGGCAATGCTTCGAACTCAACTCATACTCCGCGACTACTTGCCCGTGGGTGATCGGATGCCGGAGCTAATCATCTCCGGGAGCGAGGATCTTCTGGCATTCATGTGGAACGGAGAAGAACTGCTTCGGGAGTCCCCGGCGCGTTTTTTTGCGTCACCGGGAGAAACCCTCAAGCAGGTCTCGGAAATTGCCGACAACAACTCTTTCTTCCGTCAATTTGCTTTTGTAAGCCTCCTTCTTGGTTTTCCGCTCTTGATCTATGTAACCCTGGCGGGGTTTGTCGCCTATACGACAAAATCGCTGGGGATTTACTTTCGGATCTTGCCCGCCGCAGTGTGCTTCATTGCGGGCCTTTCTCTTCTAATTGTTTTCATCCATAGGGAAGGTGTATGCGAGGGCCCGGAAGACTTGCAAAGAGCCGCCGCGTCCCACAGGTGGCAGGACCGAGTTGCAGCAATTAAGACGGCTCTTCGGCACGACATCGACATAGGCAAGCTTTCGTCTTTTGAGCTGATGAAATCCAGCCCGCTTGTGGTGGAGCGCTACTGGGTTGCCAAGGCCCTCGGCCGGAGCAGACTGCCCTGGACCTACGGGGATCTTGTCTCGATGCTGGACGATCCCCACCCCAATGTAGTGTATACGGCCTTTGAGTCGCTCGGCAGGAGAAACCGGCCTGAAGCCATAGCCGAGATACTCGGAAGGCTGCCCACATCAACCCACTGGTATTGCCAGTGGTACGCCTATCGTGCGCTCAGGAGTCTCGGATGGAGCCAGGAAAGATTGGTTTCCGCCACGTCCTGACCGCCTCCTCGGCGGTGTTGCTGGTGGAATGTTTCCTTTACGCCGCTGCATCCGGATGGCCGGATTCTCGAATGTTATCAACCGCCGTCGCGAGGTCGATTCAGTTTATCTTAACGGTTCTCTTCGCCGGCCGGACCATCTCGACAGGCGCGGTGGTACTGGGTCTTGCAAGAAGCCGTCTCGTATACGGTGCGGTCCGTGGTCTTTTCTGGTCCGCGGCTTTCGGAGCATTATTCGGCCTGGCGGCGATGGCGCTTTATGGGCTGGGAGTCAATCCCCTGGATTTGGTGCGTGTGCCCATACCCAAAAGCCGGGAGGAAATACTCTTGCTTTTCAGCGTGGGAGCCCTGATTTCTCCAATCGCTGAAGAGGTGTTTTTCAGAGGGCTTATTTTCGGGTTTTTTCGACGATGGGGTACGGTAACGGCGGTGGCTGCATCCACTGCGCTCTTTGCACTCGCTCATCTGCCGGTCACTATACTTCCCCTCACACAGGTAATCGGAGGATTGCTCTTTGCAGCCGCCTATGAACATGAACGTTCCCTTGCAGCTCCTATAACAATCCATGTCCTTGGCAACACTTCGATTTTCATGCTTTCTTTGGTTTTTTGATCCGGTTGGTGTGGACGAAAAGTTTGCTTTTGGATGCGTATCCATGTCTATTGAGTGAGCAGCGGCGAAAGTGAGTTATTGGTTGACTATAAGTCATAACAGCATGTTATGATCGCAAAAAATTTGTTTTCCAAGTGCGGGGATTCGCCGATCTCAGTAAGTGTAGTCGTGAGGTGGCTGCGTTCCATGAGCTGAGGAGCACCCTGCCGGTGACGTAGATAGTTTGATGATGAATCTAAAACAACACATAAACAGCTCTTTTGAGTCAGGGTTCCACAGTTCTCTGCTTTTGGCGCTTTACCCTCTTGGTGTACTGTGCCTTCTATGTCTTGCGGTCTATCCATCACACGCAAAGGAGAGAGCTCCTTCAGGCCAAGGCGTCTATTACAGCCTCAGCATTGAAAACGATCTGTTCGCCAACAGGGATAAGCGCTATACAAGCGGGGTTCGCATTTCAGCCCTTTGGGCCGAAGGCAGACTGCCCGGGTTTTTTCAACAGAACCTGGACAAAATTCCTTTTTTCCCGGAGTACGGGAAGAAGCGTTTTGGCTTTCAAATAGGCCAAACCATGTTCACTTCAGACGATATCACCCGGAAAAACCCGCCCAAGGAGGAGCGTCCTTATGCCGGGTGGCTTTATACAACCATGGAAGTGAGTTCGGACACTGGTTACAGGCTGGATCAGTTCCAGATAACAATGGGTGTTGTAGGGCCTCATTCCATGAGCGAAGAATCCCAGAAGGCCGTGCATAAGATCATCGACTCTCCCCAGCCCATGGGCTGGCACACCCAGCTCAATACCGAGCCGGGACTGGTTCTGTCCTATCAGCGAAAGTGGAAGGCTCAAAGGGAGGTTATGAGGCTGGCCGGGTTGGGTATTGATTTTTCTCCCCACATCGGCGGATCCGTGGGCAATGTTTTTACCCATCTGGCAGTAGGAGGCGTTTTCAGGGCGGGGTTTGACCTGCCCAAGGACTATGGCCCGCCTTTACTAAGCCCGAGCCTGGCCGGCACTAATTTCTTCGTGCCCACCAATTCTTTCGGGTGGTACTTGTTTGGCGGTTTTGAAGGCCGGGTGGTGGGCAGGAATATCTTTCTGGACGGCAACACTTTCAGATCCAGCAGAAGTGTAAACAAGCGATACCTGGTGGTCGATTTTATGGTAGGCGCGGTTATTACATTCAAGAAGATCCGGCTGGCCTACACCCATGTGCAAAGAACCAGGGAATTCAGAGGGCAGCAAGGCAAAGACAATTACGGCGCTTTAACTTTGACGGCCCGCTTTTGATGTAACTTCTGTTTGCTCCAGTGCGAAGCCCGCCGTAACGGCCCATCCAAGGGACATTACAAAAAGGACAAAGCGTTCCATGGGATGGTTATCACGAGGGAGACTGATTCCCCGAGTGGTCAGGAATACGGCCATGGCCGTCATAAGGAGCGAAACGATCTCAACGGTTTTCACCATACGATTACCGCAGTCCTAAATGTTTGTTGAGATGTTAATTATCCCTTGATTTTGTTTTTATTGTTGTTCAAAGTAGGCATACAAAGATTAGAGGGAAATCAATATTCACACTGAAAGGAGTCTAGTATGGCCGAAGATAAGGAAATATTGACTATTGAAGAAGCTGCTGAGTACCTGCGTCTAGGTAAACGTTCCGTCTACAAGCTAGCCAAGTCGGGAGAAATACCGGCCAAGATGGTCCTTAATAAGTGGCGGTTCGAAAAAGAGGCATTGAGGAAGTGGGTAAGGGAGAATATGTAATCACCATACCATGACCTTTATCGCCGATCTCCACATCCATTCCCGATTTTCAAGGGCCACCTCCCGCTCTCTGGACGCGCGGCAGCTGGCCCTTTGGGCTTCAAAAAAGGGGCTGGCTGTTGTGGGAACCGGCGATATCACACACCCAACATGGCTGGCCGAACTCAGGGAGAGCTTGGTGGACGCAGAGGAAGGGCTCTACCGTCTCAGGCCGGACCAGGAAGAGGGGGTGCTCCAAATGTTGCCCCCTTCCTGCCGGCGGCCGATGCGGTTCATGCTTCAGGGAGAGATAAGCTGTATTTACAAAAAGCACGGTAAAACACGTAAACTTCACCACTTGGTGCTCCTGCCGGACTTTGACGCGGCGGCCTCGCTGGGGGCAAGGCTTGGCCGCATAGGCAATATCACTTCGGACGGTCGGCCCATCCTGGGTCTGGATTCCAGGGATCTTTTGGAGATCGTCCTCGAAATTGATGAGCGTGCATTCTTTATCCCGGCCCACATCTGGACGCCGTGGTTCAGCCTTTTCGGCTCCAAGTCAGGGTTCGACAGCCTGGAAGAATGCTTTGAGGACCTTACACCCCACATCCACGCACTTGAAACGGGCCTTTCTTCCGACCCGCCCATGAACCGTCGCCTCTCCGCACTCGACCACTGCATCCTGGTCTCCAACTCGGACGCACACTCTGCGGCCAAGCTGGGACGTGAGGCCTGCATCTTTGGAACTGAGCCGGCCTATAACACCATGATCAGGGCCATGACGGACGGCACTGGTTTTGAGGGGACCATCGAGTTCTACCCGGAGGAAGGGAAGTATCATCTGGACGGGCACAGGAAGTGCAAAGTCCGCATGGATCCGGAAAAGACGAGTGAGTCCCGTGGGCTTTGCCCGGTATGTGGTGCGCCCGTCACCGTGGGGGTGCTCAACCGGGTGGATCAACTGGCCGACCGGGACGAACCGGCACTTCAACGGCCGTTTCACAGTCTGATACCCCTTGCCGAGGTCCTGGGGGAATTGCTGGCCTGCGGGTCGGGCACCAAAAAGGTGGCTGAAGCTTATGACGGTCTGCTTGCCGGCCTGGGCCCTGAGCTGGAAATCCTGATGAGTGTTCCGCTGCATCGCATCGAGGCTGAAGGGGGCCCCATGCTGTCCCGGGCCATATTGCGCATGCGTGAAAACCGCGTTGTTCGATCAGGGGGATATGACGGTGAGTACGGAGTGATAAGGGTTTTTGATCCTCTTGAAATAGCGGAACTGGCGGGGCAGGCGGGCCTTTTTGAATCACTGGGAAAATCACGGCCCGCTACGCAGGCACCCTCCGGCCGGCGCAGGAAACCGCAGCCCGGCAAGCCTCCGGCCAAAAAGGAAGACAAAGGGGAGACCAAAGACACGCTTGATCCCATACTGGATCCACTGAATCCGAGACAGAGAGAGGCGGTTCTATATGAGGGGGGCCACCTGCTCATTACAGCGGGGCCCGGCACAGGAAAGACACTTACCCTCACCCATAGGATCGCCCGCATGATCCGGGAAGGCAGGGTCGCTCCTGAAGGCATTCTCGCTCTTACCTTCACCAACAAGGCGGCCGGCGAAATGCGGGAAAGGCTGGGTAGGCTCCTCGGGACGAATGAATTACGCAAATCCTTGAGGGTGTCCACATTCCATAGCTTCTGCCTCGATGCACTCAGGGAGAATGGGCCCCTGATAGGGATTGAAAAGGATTTCCAAGTATGTTCCGAGATGGAAACTGAACGCCTGACCTCAATGGCCTTTCAAAAAGCAGGTATGCCCAGGGGGCGGATCCGAGCTTTTCTAAGCCGTCTGTCCCGGCTCAAACGGAAGGATGTCCTGGGCCTGCTCCCGGAAACCGGAGATACCGAGCTTGAATCCTGCTTCAGGGCTTACCAGGAAACCCTTCGGTCCCTTAGCATGCTGGACCTCGACGATCTGCAGGTGGAGACCTCCAGGCTCTTTCGGGATCATCCGGAGATCTGCAGCTCTATGGGAGCGCGTTTCCCACGGGTTTTCGTGGACGAATACCAGGATACCGACGCGGTTCAGGCATTTATACTCAAGCGTCTGGCTACGGATGGATGTTGTATTGTCACGGCCATAGGAGACCCGGACCAGGCTATCTATGGGTTTAGGGGAGCGGAAGTTTCATATTTTTTTGCATTTGCCCGTGAATTCCCCGGGGCAATGGAGCTGTCTCTTGACAGGAATTACCGCTCAACCAGGACTATCCTGGAGGGAGCGGCAGCCCTGCTGGGAAAAGGGTCCCCTTTGGCCGGCGGCATCGGCGAGGGCGACACAATCCGTATGAGCCCGTGTGCCACCCATCGGCAAGAGGCCGAGATGGTAGTGGAACAGATCGAGAAGCTCCTGGGCGGGACTTCATCCTTTTCAATGGACAGCGGCCGCGTCTTATCCCATGAAAGACAGACCATATTCGGTTTTGGTGACATGGCCGTGCTTTTCCGCCTTAATGCTCAGGCGGACGCATTCGTGGAGGCCTTTGTCAGGGCCGGAATACCTTTTGCCCGCTCCGGGGAAAAGCCTTTGATCGCCCGCAAACCCGTGAACCTTCTCCACCGTTATTTCTTGACCCTCCTTAACCCTGAAAACAGTTTCTACAAGGACACCTACCTTGATCTCCTGGGGACCGGAGAAGGGCGGGGAGAAAGCAATCTTGCGGCATGCAGCACAAGAACACGCCTTTCCGACTTGGTGGACAGCGCGGCGTCTCTGCACGGCCTGGGAGGGCAAGGCGGCGAAGCGCCGGAATCCCTCCGCCGTTTGCGGGACTTGGCAGCGGCCTTTGAGGGCGATCTGCATGCTTTCATGGACACGCTGGCCCTGGACAGGGGAATCGATCACCAGACACTGGAAGGAGACCGCGTGGCCCTCATGTCCTTTCACGCGGCCAAAGGCCTGGAGTGGCCCGTGGTGTTCCTGACCGGAATCGAAGAAGGGATCGTGCCGCTCAAGCTCTTTGGGGATACGGATCAAGAGGAAGAGATGCGACTTCTCTATGTGGCTCTGACCCGGACCAGGAAGCGCTCATTCATGTCCTGGGTTGCAAAGCGCAGCCTTAAAGGCCGTACACTTGAACTTCCTTCCTCCCGTTTCCTGGAGCTCCTTCCCGACCACATTCACGCCCCGGTCGATCGATCGGCCTGGAAGCCGAAACGCCGGCACAAGCAGCTTCAGCTTTTCTAAGGCTATGCCGCCTGTCTCGCAGTAAATCCACCCTGATTCGCTGCTTGGTCCGGGCTGCGGATCAGCCGGAAAGAGGCATTCTTGTTCGAGGCCGGGCATGGCTTTGTGCTGTGTATTTCTCCAGGCGCTCTGGTGGCCGTCCAGCGCCTCGATGTGCATGAAAACATAAATGCTTTTAGCGGCTCTAGTGTTTGAATGCCCTCTGTCCTGTGAATACCATGGTAGCCGGAGGGTCGGCCTCGTTACAGGCCTGGATGACTTCCCAGTCCCGGAGGGAGCCGCCGGGTTGAACTATGGCGCGAACTCCCTCCTTGAGCGCCACGTCCACGCCGTCGCGAAAGGGGAAAAAAGCGTCGGAGACCATTGACGAACCCAAAAGACCACCCCTGGCATTGCGGGTTTTCTCGTCGATCTCATCCAAAAGACCACGGTCCTTTTCCCCTTGATGCACCTTTAAGAGCAGATCCTTATAACCCATCTTGTGCATCCGGAAGCAGAGCGCGTCCGCGTGCTTGGTATAGGCCTTGAAGACGGCGATCTCGGCCACGCCGACGCGGTCCTGCTCGCCCGTACCGATTCCCACGGTCACACCGTCCTTGACGTATATGACTGAATTGGAAGTGATCCCCTGCTCCACTTGCCAGCCAAATAGCAGGTCGTCGTACTCCGCCTCAGTGGGAGGGCGTCTTATGGAGACAGCCTCTCCATTGTACTCAGTCGATGCCAAAATGAAATCATCCTTGGTTCGAATACGGTTAATCGGGGACTGCTGGACAATTATTCCTCCGTCCATAAGGCTCTTGAAATCTACAAAACGAACCCCGGCGTATCGGGCGAGCCTGTCCATGCGGGGTATTTGGAGAATGCGAAGGTTGGCCCTCTTCTTAAGCACGTCCACGGCCCCATCTTCGTAGTCCGGGGCGGCCACCACCTCCAGGTAGTTTTGAGCCACCTCTTCAGCGGTGAGCATGTCCACCGGCCGGTTGAAAAGGGCACACCCCCCGAACGCCGCAATCCGGTCCGCGTTATCGGCCTTTACGTAGGCCTCGGCAAGAGAACTTCCATAAGCAACGCCACATGGGTTGTTGTGCTTTACAATAACCACGGCAGGCCCTCTATCCAGGTATCTCATGATGTTGAGGGCGTTATCCACATCGGTCAGGTTTGTTTTGCCCGGATGCTTGCCCGCCTGAATCATATCCTTCTCGGTTAGGGCTGATACCAGGCCCCGGCCCGGCTCAATGAAGGCGCATTCGCCCAGGACCAGGTTCCCGTTCACGAGTTCGTAAAGGGCCGCCTCCTGGCCGGGATTCTCCCCGTAGCGCAACCCCTTTTCTATGAGATTCCCCTCGGGATCAGGAATCTTCCAGGATCGTTTTCTGTAGGCAAGCGTCTTATCCCCGAAGGAAATTGTGATCTCCCGCGGGAAGTGATCGTCCATTAGGGTTCGGTACATCTTTTTCAGATCTTCGGGCATACATGACTCCTCAAAATATCTATTGGGTTCATTGGGCTTCCATCAATCATGCGGGCCGGACGGTTTCGGTTTCAAAGGTCTTTCAGGGCTTGTGCTTCTCAACATAGGCATAGGCGTTGTGGTTGTGAATGGATTCAAAGTTCTCCGATTCAACGGCGAACCAGGTAATGTTCGGATCGCCGTTAAGCTTCTGAGCGATATCGCGGACTATGTCCTCCACGAACATGGGTTTTCGGTAGGCGTGCTCGGTGACGTACTTTTCGTCCTCTCGCTTGAGCACGCTGAAGACTTCGGCTGAGGCGGACTCTTCAACGAGACGGATCAGGTCCTCTATCCAGATAAATTTCTTGAACCTCACCTGAAGCCGCACTTCACCCCGCTGATTGTGGGCCCCGAATTCGCTGATCTCCTTTGAACAGGGGCATAGAGTGGAAACCGGAACCCTGATGATAAGGGCAAGGTCCTTGCCTGCATTCAATGATCCCTTGATGGTGCACTGGTATTCCATCAGACCGGGACTGCGGGTTACGGGGGCCTCCTTATTGATGAAGTATGGAAACGTGATTTCCATATGAGCACTCTCGGCGTTGAGCCGCTTCTTCATTTCCTCCATAATATCAGGGAAGCTCTGGAGAGAAATGCGCCGGCTGTGCTCGTTAAGGATTTCCACGAACCGGCTCATGTGGGTGCCCTTGTAGTGACGGGGGAGGTTCACGTACATGTTGATACGGGCGACGGTCTGTTGCTCTCCCAGGTTCTTGTCAAGAACTGTTATGGGATAGCGGATTCCTTTTACCCCCACCTGGTCGATGTCTATGTCCCGATCATCCCGGTGGTTCTGAATGTCTTTCATGGCGGCCTCTAGGTGAGCTCACGAGGATCAGGCATTATTTATCCCCGCCTTGACAAAGTCAACCTTAACCGGTTTGCACAAGAAGCTGCAGGGCCCTGATTTAATCCACCGGGGACGAGGTCTAAGTGGTTATGCCCCAGGTGAAGAGTCTTAAGAGCAGTTTCAGGTGTAAAACATAAGAGGTGCCCCCCCGAACCACAATTCTTGGTTTCATGCCCCTGTTTGTATCTTGATTTCAGGTGGAAATAGTTATATATTAACTGTTTGCAATATGCTGGGTCACTGATTCGGGGCGTGGCGCAGTCTGGTAGCGCACCTGCTTTGGGAGCAGGGAGTCGGAGGTTCAAATCCTCTCGCCCCGACCAGAAAAGTTTAGGAATAAG
>CAYPSZ010000107.1:0-1872 GCA_964413125.1 uncultured Desulfobacterales bacterium | reverse complement strand
CGTCCGGACGGTTGCCTTGCACGCTCGAGATGCAGAGACAGCTTCGGCTGAACACCCGGGACCGTTACATGACGGCGCACGACTTTCTCAGCCAACGCATTCAGATCATCCCACGAATACGGCAGATCAGGTGGGGCGGGGCTGTTGAATAGATCCCGGCAACACCCTTCGTGATAGGCGGATGAGTTCCCGTGTCCCAGCCGGTCAAGGCAGATTCGGCAGGTTGGTTCATTCATCACGCGTCCTCGTTCATGGGGACAACGCTGACCGCGCCGATGCAATCGCGACAGCAGGCCAGCAAAAGACCCATGCGGTCGCGCTGATTCAGCTTCCAGGTCCGCTCTGCGATATGCAGCATCCAGCCTTCCGGAATGAGCCCGTCGAAAAATGGGAACAAGCGCTTGTCGAAATACGGTTCTTTTCTTACGGGGAGCGATAAACTCACCGCCACGGAATCACTGCTCTCCAGATAACTCGGGATATACTGGAACACATAGCCGTCATCCCTCTCCTCCAGCATCCCTGCGGTGCGGTCAAACATCAGGATCCGTGCTTTCCTCATCGTCCACCTCGATTCGGAACGGCGCCGGCTCCAGCCGGTGACCGAACAATGCCAGTATCTGGTTGACCTTGTCCATGCGCAGTGACGGCTTGCCCTGCTCCAGGTCCCTTACAAAGCGCAGCCCGACACCGGCGCGATCCGCCAGGTCGCGCTGGGTCAGGCCCAGTGCCTTGCGCCTTGCTTTTACAAAATCAATCAGTGGTCTCTTCATGGTTTGTACCCCATAGGGTATATTTTATGGCCGCATATCGCGTGCTATACCCTATAGGGTATGAATCACATCTGCAAGGAGATTTTATACCTTTTCGGGGCTTTGGACGTTTCTTCTACCGAAACGGCCTGTACAGCGGGTCACCGACCAGGACCATCTTCCAGGACCAGAAGGGTACGCTCATGGCGTAGCACTCCGCCAAAGTCCATTGTCCTTCCAACAGGAGCCCGAAGAAAATCTCCGGAATGGGAAAGGCCTGCACATACGGCTCACCCACCGGCCCGATGGAGGCCGCCACCCCTTGCTCCAGCATCCGCTTGCACCAGACCTGACTGTTGCCGGGCCTGAGCGTCTGACACTCCTGGCTCGCAATGTGGAAACCGACGGACCCGGGCCGCCATTCAAACGCATCCACGTATCGCGCCAGCCTGTACCATCCGCAGTAGAGGGCCGCATCGGGGCACTCCCCGGGTTGAAACAACGCCTCATCATCGTTCACCACCACGGGTATGTGGCCCCTCTTCTCCACACGCTCGGCTGCCTTGTGAATGGAGAGATCATAGAACCCGTACCCGACCTTTTTGGGCTCCTTTTCCTCGGAAGGCCTGGGCCAACGGGCGTCAAAATAGGCCTTTCCTTGGAGCCCCGTTTTCTCGGTCTCCACAGAGTCGTCGATGATTCGACGGACGATCTCTGAGCCGGGTCCGTCCAGCCTGGAGACCATGAGGACCTCGTCCTTGGCCGGCATTCGGGGCGCGGTCTTCCCGCCATATCCGAGAAAGTGCGGGTTGGGGATCCACATGGAAAGGTTGTACGGCGCGGCAAGTGCCAAGGCGATTTCCGAGTCCAGGGAGGCGCGGTGGTCACGTTTCTCCGCGCTGTTGATCCGCTTTTTTAGCTCATCTAATCGTCCCCTGAGGTCCTTCTTTAGCTCGGATATCTTTTCATCATCCTCAGCGTCTTCATCCTCCAGGGCCCTGAGTTCCTCTCTCAGCTCCCCTTGTCTTGCCTTCAGACCGTCCACCAGCTCTTGCTCCGGCTTTGTCAATTCGGGAGGCAAGACCCGAAGCGGCACCCCCAACATGGTCACCAGGCACCG
>CAYPSZ010000106.1:0-3367 GCA_964413125.1 uncultured Desulfobacterales bacterium | reverse complement strand
TTGACAGAACCCAGGCCCTGTTGCTAATGTTAACCTTCTTCTTGCGTGGGGCTGTAGCTCAGATGGGAGAGCGCGTGACTGGCAGTCACGAGGTCGTGGGTTCGATCCCCATCAGCTCCACCATGCACCACCTAAAATCAACTACTTATAAGCCTGAAGTCGCGAGTATTAGTTAAAGTCGAGCCGTGTTCGATGAGAGCCATGGTGTCCTCTTGGTAGTGAGTCCATGTGCCGTCCGCCTTCAACCGGGCCACGCTGGGATGGTCATACGCCTCGAACCATACCCCTCCGCTTACGTCTCCGGCCATGGCTTTGATGCGATTGCTGGTAAGGGAGGAGCTGCTTTCCCGATAAGAATGCGAAAACACTTGAGGACCGTCTTTCTCGGAATCCAGGTCCCAGGCGTGAACCCCCGCACTTGGGGCTTCAATTTCTTCAAGAAGCGCAAGAGATGTCGATCCAGTTCAAGGTTCGCTCCACAGCCTTTTTCCAGCCTTCGATGCCTTTTTGCCGCAGCTCGGACGGCATCAGGGGCGTCCACTGCTTGTCCATGGCCCAATTGCTTTTCAGCTCATCCAGGCCGCTTACAAAACCGCTTGCAAGAGCCGCGGCCGAAGCTGCCCCTAAAGCGGTGGTTTCCGTTATTTTAGGTCGGATCACCGGTAAACCCAAAATATCGGACTGCAACTGCATAAGCAGGTCATTGGCCACCATGCCGCCGTCCACACGCAAAACATTCAATGCCACGCCTGAATCCTTTTGCATGGCCTCCACCACATCCAGGGTCTGGTATGCCACCGCTTCGAGGACCGCTCGGGCGATATGTCCTCTGTTGATATACCGGGTCAGCCCAACAATGACGCCCCTTGCGTCCGCGCGCCAATAGGGTGCGAACAGGCCTGAAAAGGCAGGCACTATGTAAGCGCCCCCATTGTCCTCCACACTCCGCGCCAGCGGTTCGATCTCAGCCGAATGATGCATGAACCCAAGATTGTCCCGGAGCCATTGCACCAGGGCACCGGCAATGGCCACGGCTCCTTCAAGGCAGTAGATGGCTTCTTGACCTCGCATTTGATAGGCAACCGTGGTGAGCATGCCATGGCGGCTGGGAACCGCCTCGGTGCCGGTATTGAGCAGCAGGAAGCAACCCGTTCCGTATGTGTTCTTGGCCTCACCCACATCAAAGCACGCTTGGCCCATCAGTGCGGCTTGCTGGTCCCCCAGCGCTGCACAAACCGGCACTGAAGCGCCCACGGGCCCGTCAATTCGGGTGGTGCCCCAGGTATCAAAATCTATGGACGGCACAATGGAAGGTAATATGCTGCGCGGGATTTGGAGGGTTTCGAGAATTTCTTCATCCCAGGTGAGTGAATGCAGGTTCATCAACATGGTGCGGCCTGCGTTAGAGACATCGGTAACATGGGCGCCTCCTTTCGGACCGCCGGTAAGCCACCAGATTATCCACGATTCAATAGTGCCGAACAGGGCCTCGTGTTTTTTAGCGCCTTTGCGGGCAGCGTCGACGTTCTTTAGAATCCAAATAACCTTGGGTCCGGAAAAATAGGTGGAAACGGGCAGTCCGGTCTTTTCTCTGAATCGGTCCTGACCTCCTTCGGCGGCTAAACCCCGGCAAATGCCATCGGTGCGCGTGCATTGCCAGACGATGGCGTTCATATAAGGTGCTCCGGTCCGCTTGTCCCACATAACGGTCGTCTCACGCTGGTTGGTGATCCCGATGGCTTTCAGATCGTCGCCTCTCAGGCCGGTCTTGGCCAGAGAACTGCGGATGACGTGGCCTGTGTTGTGCCAGATCTCCATGGGGTCGTGTTCGACCCAGCCGGGCCTGGGGAATATTTGAGCATGTTCCCTCTGACTCACCCCGACGATGCGCCCCCTGCCATCGAAGACAATGAAACGAGTGCTTGTTGTGCCCAAATCCAACGCCCCGATGTAGTTACCCATTAGTCTCCCTCCTCAAACCCTCAAGTGTTCAGGAAATGACGGCATGCCCTTATTGCTCCGTAGGCTGTTGCAATGGCAAGGCCGCTTCCGCATTTTTCCCGAATCCAGTCCTGATGGGCCAGGATGGAACCGGCTGCGTAAAGGTTGGGGTGGATTATCCGACCATTTGCATCCACCGGCCGGAAGTCATGGTCCACCATGATCCCGGCCCGGTTAATGGGGTGACCTGATTTGTGGAAGAGCTCCTGTCGATGCCATGAAACCGGTCCTTCCGGCTGGTGCACAGGCAGGTCGAACAATGATTCGCAGATTCTGTCGCGTTCCGTGTGAAGACCTTTGCCCAGGAAGCGTCCGCCGGCCAGGAGGATGGTCCTTGCCAAGATGCTCCATGCCGGGTTGACCGCCCCCACATGAGCGCGGAACAACCCGTCCCCGGTTTTTTCAACGGCTGATATCTTGGAATGGTTATGCATTCGGATCCCCTTGCCGGGAAGGTTTTCCACAAATGCCTCTCGGATTCGAATACCTGTGACTCCCGGGAGCATTGTGGGCAGTTCAAACACCGGCAATGCCAATTCCGTCTCGAGGTCAGCGACAACTTTTGCGCTCGCCGTGATGCCGAGTACTGCCGGGAACCCGACAGCCTCCTCGTTTCGCAGGTGTTTCCGGACGGTGCCAGCGATGGCTCTAAGTATCTCCGGCCTCTCCATGGCCCGGGCCATGTGTTCACCGAGAAGTTCTCCGTGCATTCCGGGAAAGGGGATGCTCAAGGCTCGGAGCCCCGGCCAAGCATCTCCCAGGGTCTCTTTAATCTGGCGGGAGCTCCATCCGTTCAGCCCGTCAAAACCTACCAACAAGCAGGGTTTTCCAGCGGCATGGGCATGAACGCCTTTGATCATGGAGCAGGGCACGGCGTACGTCGTCTTCACGGTCCCCACCGGGGTGATGACTTGAAGATTTCGATCGGGCTCCATGTGGTAGGGGTGCCCCGCATCAGACATGAATTGGGTGAAAACCGTCAGGGATCGGCGGATTAGATCGGTTTTCAGGTGTGCATAAGGGTGTTCAGGCCTGTCCTTGACCAGGTGGCGAATGCCTTCCCAGGGGTTTTCCCAGACGTGCCCGGTTTCCACCGGATGGACACCCAAAAGGTCCAGCAGCCCGCTTGCAAACTGGAGCTCGCCGGCAAGGCCGACCTGGACCGTGTCCAGATCCCGGTCGGCTGCAAAGAGGGCGGCCGCCATTCCGGTCATGCCGGTGCCGACGATCAGCAAATCGTAGCAGGGATCGGAAACAGGCTTTCGGCTCCTCCACCGGATTGAAGATCCATCTGCCGGGGGAGTCAAGACCTGTGTGCGCATGGATCTTCCTCGAGTTCCAGCCCGAAAAGACCGCAGTGCATGGC
>CAYPSZ010000105.1:0-23191 GCA_964413125.1 uncultured Desulfobacterales bacterium | reverse complement strand
CTTGCGGGACCTGCGTTCGAGGCTGTATATACGGGGCTCTCAGATTGGGTGAGGGGGGATGTGTGGAGGTGGATGGAGATCTTTGCTGGAGCTGCGGATTCTGCGTGGGTGTCTGTCCGACCGGGGCCATGGTTTTATGTGACCGGAGTGATCCAACGCGTGTGGTATGGGACAACCGTGGGTCGGCGCGGACTTTTAGGCGGGGCGATTAAAGATCCTAAGGATTGATTTGATTATGACCCGGCCGTAAACACATCCTTGGCGTCAGAGAGTGAATCTCTTCTACAAAATGGAAGAACTGACATAGATCGTCATCAGATTGGTGTCCATCATCGAGACTATATCAAGGAGTTCGATATGATATCAGGTATCAGAAGCACTTCAAGATCATGGCTTGCGATCCCGGGCATATCAATTGTTTTCTTCATGCTGTCAGCTTTCCCGACTGTGGCGCTTTCAAAGGGAATGATAACCAGCTTTGCTGCGGACTGGGTGATGATATCGCCGGACGGCACCGTGCTAAGCACCTCCAAGCTCTATAAGACCCCTGAAGCCTATCGCATGGATGGCATGTCCATGGGAGCTAAAATTTCCAAAAACATTACCTCTCTGGGATTATACAAGCAGAATAAGGAGTATCTGTATAACCACGACAAGAAACTTGTTTTCGAGACGGAACTTGACGAGCAGGCAATGATGGAGATGCTTAGTCTATTTGAAAACGTCGATTCCGAAGTCGTCCTGGGCAAGGAAAGAGTCAGCGGATATAACTGCACAAAAAAGAAGGTGACAGCCACAACAGACGTGATGGGCATGAAAATAACCTCCACACAAATAATCTGGCAGTCCGACAGGTTTGAGATGACTATTAGAACCCAGACCGAGGAAGGTTATATATCGGAATTACGAAACATAGATACGAAAAAACCATCTGAGAAACTTTTCAAACCCTTCACCGGCTATACCAGAGTCGATAACATTATGGCGGTCCTGGGAATGGATTTTCCCGGCGGAGAGGCGGCCGAAGGCAGGCCTGAGAGAAGGGAGCGCAGGGCGGAGAGGGATTTAGCAAGCGATCCGCCTGCAAGAGACAGGTGTGATAAAGACATCGGTGAATTCATGGGGGCCATGGAAAAGCTGATGGGAGCCATGGGCGCTGACCGAGAACAGACCGCGGTATTGCGTGAGGTGTTTTCCCATGCCCTGAAAACTGAACAAGTAAGTGACACTGGTCCGGGAACGGCCGACGGCATGTGGGATATCATTCCCAAGAGGTCGGGAGATCGTGTGGGCAGCGAATCAAGACTTGACGAGGTTTATACTGCAACGCTTGGATCGAGGTCCTCCATAGCGGATGTATGCGATTTCTATGAAAGGATACTCACTGCAGAAGGATGGAAGGTAAATGTGCATTCCTTCCATCGCGGTCATGGACTTATGCAATTGACCGGTGAAGATCATATGCTGACTATCACTTCAGCGGACAACCCCGGCATGGACGGCACCTTCGATTGCTTCTATAACCTCCAACTCATTGAAAACCCTTACAAGAGCAAGGCCCCTGGCCGCCCCTATTCAGATGAGAAAACGCGTGCCTCAAGGCGGGGACCACGTGCTGCCGCAGCTGTTGCGTCTTCGCCTCGAACAGGACCGGACCGTGGCGAAGCGATAATTGTTTTCGAACGTATTGAAGCAACCGACGCCATATTCAATTCCGCACCTGTCCGGCTGAGCGTCTTTATGGGCTGGTGGAACGACGATCCGCTTTACCTTGTTCAGATTGAAGATTCCGGAACCGGCCTGATTGATCCGGCTGTAAACAGGGTCTGCTATGCGGATTCGGCCGTTCTTTTGTTCGGCGGCAGGCAAATGAGGCCGGATCTCGAGGAGGTTCAGAAAATCACACCTTCGGGTGTGGAGGTACTTGCAGGAAGGTACAGGGAAAGGATTGAAGCCTGGTGGGATGAATCCCGGCTTGCATTTACGGTCACGAGGTCCGAGCAGGCCCCTGTGCGGGAAGGCCCGGCCTCCCGGACGGCGGAACCGGCTGCAACGGGGCTGCTGTTTCCGAACAGCGATTTCGAGCACGGTGACCTGAGCAATTGGACCCCTTCGGGGAACGCCTTCGACTTTCAGCCCACCAAAGGAGACAATCCCACGGCCAGACGCCGGGGACAGCCTTCCAATCACCAAGGAGATTACTGGATCGGCACCTTTGAAAAATACCAGGGGCTTCCGGTACAGCAGCCTGGACAGACACAGGGCGACAAGCCCACCGGCACCCTGACATCAATTCCTTTTGAGATCACTGGAGATTCCATCAGTTTTCTCATCGGCGGCGGCAACCGCCTCGATGCCGTTTACGTCGCCCTGGTGGTGGGCGGACGGGAAGTCCTGAAAGCGACCGGCCATAACCATGAAAGCATGAATCGCGTCACCTGGGATGTATCAGAATTTCAGGGTAGGGAAGCCAGCATTGTTATTGTGGATCATTCAAATAGAGGATGGGGGCATATTAACGCCGACGATTTCAGGTATGGAACCGTCGAATAGCTCAGAAACAGCAAGGCTTTACTCATACTAAACTGCAAGAACGCTCTCTTTTTTCCTGGCATTTGGAATACTTGCGGATCATCTCGGCGTCCACCCCAACCGTATCCACACAGTAGCCTTTTCCCCAAAAATGATTGCCCCAATAGGGCTTTTTTCTCAGGTACCGAAATACCCGCAAATCCCGACCCCGATGAAATGCCGTATTTCGATAAGCGATAAGACTGTAGCCGTATTATATGTCGATGTAAAAGGAAAGTCCGGTTCGCAAACCTGATCCGCTCTGGGATTCAAAGCAAACATACGTGCCCGGATTTTTCCGTTGGTTCCCAGCGGGCTCCTTGTGTTAAGGCCATCCGCGATGGAATAATGATGGAAAGGAGATCAACGCCATGAGAGAGCTTGTTCGACGTCCTGAGGGACGAAGGTTTACTCGGCCCTGACGCCGAACGCGGTCCATCACAACGATGCCGAGAGCCGGAGCCCTGCAGGAGAAGCACGGGCACGGCGATTATCTGGAGCGGGTGATCGAGCTCATGCGCAAGGGCCGGCACCAGTGCTTGGAGGGGATCTGCTGGAAGAGGAAGGCCCTCCGCTTTGTGAACTCCAGCCACAGCGTGAAGCTGGGGATCCACAACCGGAGCCGGACGGTGGTGATGGGCGGATGGCGGCAAAAGAAGGAAAAGCGGTTATCCTGACCGTAATCTACGAGGGGTGGATTGCTCATTGATGTCGTTCCAGATTCGGGCCAGCGTCCCCCGAACCGGGGCGGGAAGCGGTTCGGGCTTGTGGCTGTCCAGGATCTTCAGTGTTTTTTTGAGCAACCGGTCCTCCATGGTCATTTTCCCCGTCTTTGTCCAGTTGGGCAGGTTGTCACGGTTATACAGGTCCGGACGCCAGTGCTCGTCCTTGAAGAAGTCAAGGGTGTGTTTCTCCCCCAGAAAATGCCCTCCCGGCCCGACATCCCGGATCACATCCAGGGCAAGGTGCTCGGAATCCAGGGAGAATCCGCGCATATACCGCTTAACATACCCGATGACCTCGTCTGCAAAGACTATCATTTCGGGCGAGGCGACAAAACCCTGGCCCATGTAACCGCAGTCGTGGATCAGGTTGGCCCCGTCCAGCGCCGCGTTCAGCAGGGTAAAGCCGTACTCCGCTCCGGACTGGAGGTCAGGGAACTGGGCGTCGCTGCATCCGGCCGTTCCCCACACAGGAATTCCGTAGTGATGAAAGATATCGGCGCATGCCGAATGGGTCAGGCGGAACTCCGGCGATGTGTAGGAGACGGTGGCCTTGAGCATGTCCATGCTGGTGGCCGCGAAACCCGAGATGACGGGGGCGCCTTTTTGAGTGAGCTGGTGTATCACGAGTCCTGACAGGGCCTCGGCCGTGGCTGTCGTTACGGCGCCGGCCAGTGTCACCGGGCCTGTGGAGCCTGCAAGCATGGCGGGGGTGTAGTTGACGGGTATCCGTTTGCGGGCGCAGGTAGTCAGCTTGGCCACGGCCTCCTCCGAATGGGTCAGGGGGGAGACCGGTTCTGAGTAGTTTATAAGAAAGGGGCGCGCGGCAAGAGCCTCGGGACCTCCGGCCACGGCCTCGGCCATGTCCAGTATTATCCTGAGGTCCTCATCGGATTCCGCGGTGAAGAAGATGGGTTTTGTGCTGTTCTCAAGCAGAATCTGGAAGTCGCGGATATAGTGAAGCCCTCTGGGCACGTCTTTCGGCAGGCCGTAGGAGCCTATGAAGTCGATATTGGGGAGGGCGTCGCTGATCACGGCGTTCCTCAGGATGTCCTCCTCCAGTGTGTCCCTGTGTTCGCGGGTGTGAAGGTCTATGGTCTTGGGAAGGTCGGTGCCGGTTCCGAAGTAGCTTCGACGACCTCCCAGCTCCATGGCGGGCAGTCCCTTTCGGTTGAATATGACCAGGTTGGAAGGAGCTGAGGCGATCGCCTCCTCAACCATGTAAGAGGGAATTCGTACGGTCTTACCGTCCGAGACCCTGGCACCGCAGCCGGCAAGAAGGTCTACCGCCCCTGCATGAAGGACCTTTACTCCTGTCTCCTCGAGAATCCTGAGGGCGGCGTGGTGAAGGCGTTGAATCTGGTTCGGTTCCAACAGTCGAAAAGCGGGAGTGCAGCGGGTGTTTGTTCCGGTGTCCATAGTATGTCCTGTCCGTGTTCCATGGTTTACTTGAAGGGGTAAGATGGAAATTTACTTCAAGCCGATGTTGCAGTCAAGCGGTGTATGAAGGTGTCTAGCCCTGCCAGTGTTTACGTTCGGCCATCCAGGCATCGGCCGTCTCTTCCAGCCAGCCGCTGAGACCTTCTTCAAGGTAGAAGCGGGGCATGAGCAGGGAGTCGGTTTCTGAAATCAACCCTTTTTGTACGGCCAGTCGGGCCAGATGGGTGTTCGGGTAGAGGCGGATTCCCACCGTGACCTTGACCATGTCCAGGTCCAGTGAATCGACGAACTCAAAGCTTTCCTCCACAGACCGCCTGGTCTCCCCGGGCCCGCCCAGGAGGAGAAAACCCATTTTTCGAATGCCGTGATCCGAGAGCATGCGCTCGGCCTGCCTTATCTCCTCCGGACCGAAACGTTTTTTGAAGGCTCGAAGCATGCGGGTGGAACCGCTTTCAAACCCCAGGCTGACATGCCGGCAACCGGCCTTGGCCATCTTGCCGGCCAGGCGATCGGTAAGGCCGGCCGGATAAAGAATGCAGAGCCATTCCACGCTCAGGCCCGATTCACAAATGCTGTCGCACAAGGCCTCGGCGTAGGACGCCGGCAGGTTGAAGGTGTTGTCCACGAAGTGAAACCGGTGAAAACCTGCATCAACCCATCGCTCCATCCAGCGAACCACCTCGCCCGGGGACCGCTTGCGGATGATGCGCCCTTCGATGGACGCCGTGGAGCAGTAGGCGCAGTCAAGGGGACAGCCTCGGCGGCTTTGAACAGGCACCCAGAGTTCATCCTTGTTATACGCGGATCGGTCCAGAAGCTCGGGGTCGGGTGTGGGAAACCGGTCCAGTCGCAGTTGGCGGTCCCTTTCACCATTGAATGAGTCACCGGGGAAAACCACACCTGGAATCCCGGCGAAGGATCCTCCCTGTTCAAGCCGGTCCAGAAGCATGGGAAAGGAGTCCTCCCCGTCACCCACAATGCCTATGTCCGCTCCCAGGTAGGCCAGGGCGTCTTCCGGAAACATGCTGTATCCGGGTCCGCCCACTACTATATGGGCGTTTGTCATGGTACGGCAGACACGAGTCGCGTCCAGTGACTGATCCAGAAGGATCCTGGGGTTCCGCATGTCCTGGTCGTCGATATTGCGGACCGAGATTCCTATTACATCGGGTTTTGAATACGATATGGCGTCTTTAAGGCGGCGGTCCATGTCCTCCTCGGCCATCAGGTCAACCACGACGATCTCGTGTCCGGCCTCCAGTGAGGCCTGGGCCACACAGAGCAGGCCGAGAGGGGGAACCGGCATGTAAGCCCGTTCGGAGTTGGCGGAGATCAAAAGAACTTTCATGATCGGTCCTCGGTGAAAGGGCGGGCTATTCCTGCTCCAGCCTGTGGCCCCGGTCCTTCAGCATTCGCACCAGGCTGCCGGCTCCCACAAGATGTCCCGCCCCCATGATCGCAAGTGCGTTTTTCCCGCCCTTTATCAGGTCTTCAAGATGGAGAACATGATAGGAAGTTGCTTTTTGGGAAGCAGATTAGCTGAAAAGATGATTGTATGTCAATGACAAAATGGTAACAACATATTGTGTCTATGTGCTTGTTTTTATTTTTGGACATGGAAAAAGGCTTACGAAATGTCCCGTAAGCCTTTGTTTTTACTGGCGCGCCTGGGAGGATTCGAACCCCCGGCCTGCGGATTAGAAGTCCGCTGCTCTGTCCAACTGAGCTACAGGCGCGCGTCCTTCTCCTCCGGTTCGGGCTGTATGGCACAACCCGCCGCCTCAACCGGTGGAACAGAGCTGTATTCTTTTATTTCCTCTGTCTTTTCATGACCGTTCTTTCCGTTCAGGACTTGTCGAAGCAGAAAGTTGGTGTTACGTTCAAGATTATTCATGGTCTCAGCAAGGACTTTGAGCTGGGCCAAGTTCTTTCGCGACCTCTCTCTGGATGGTATATCCAGTGCAGGCTCGTCCAGGATGTGAATGAGACGTTCCAGCGTCAGAGAGTCAAAACTGCTGTTATGTCGGTATAGGAGGTTGACCCACTCATGCTTCAGGGATTCAGGGAGTTTGTTGTAACTCCGAATCACCTCCGGTTCAAGGCCGTAGCGAAGAGACTTC
Organism: uncultured Desulfobacterales bacterium; assembly: GCA_964413125.1. Lineage (GTDB taxonomy): Bacteria > Desulfobacterota > DSM-4660 > Desulfatiglandales > HGW-15 > JAIPEI01. Next base: position 16,338 of record CAYPSZ010000105.1, on the reverse strand, counting down.
TTGAGTCTCGCTACAACCTCCTTAACTTCCCCCTTAAGATCTTCGCTAACACCGGTTTGAGCAAATACCTCCCCCCATCGCTCCTCGATCTGCATGCTCACCCATTTCTCACCCATTTCAGGGGGTAAGGAGAGTTCCAGAAACCGGTTATGAAGCTTGATCAGGTTATCGCGCAGCGGCTCCTTCAAGTCTTGAATGCCTTCCAGCAAAGCATTGAGCTGCCTGACTGCATCGCGCTTTCCATTCGCCTCTTTTCTACTGTTAAGAAGAAGTTCTTCCCACTGATCCCTCAGGAATCCGATTTCCTGTTTGACCAGAGAGAAAATGAGCCCCGTCTTAGTGATGGCGTTTCTAAGAGAATCGGCCAGGATGTTGCAGGCCTTCAAACGGTCATTGGCCAAGGCCTGCATAGCCTCCATGGAATCTTTCCGAAACTGGTACGAGAGAAGTTCCGTTCCAAGGGAGCGGGACAGCTTCTTTATTACCTTGGTCTCATAAGTGTCGATATGTATGGTTCGGGGCCTGAAATGGATTTTGATGACGGCCACCACAACGTACTCACTGTCCGTCCAGATAGGCTTCCCATTCCATGTCAATGGATACTCGTGCGTTGAATATATGTTCTTGTTCAGGTCAACCTTACGCACCAAGACCGGTTCCATGTGGTGGTAGTCTTCCCACACCCCATCCACTTGAAGCCGGACACTCCGCTCATCCGTTAGCGGATCCTCGGCCGTCCAACTCTTCTGCCGCTGCACGCACCAAGCCATTGCCTCCAAGGGGCGGTTGGGCTCATCCCGATAGTCGAGCCATGGCCTGCCCGGTGGGTTGTATTCAGAGCTTTCCGGCAGCCCCCAAGAAATGGCCTCCCTGGCCTCGTCGATGTAGCCCGAAGTGACTCGAGTGGCGGTCAGGTCTGGAGGCCCACCGATACTGTATATGGTCCCCTTAAAGGCATGAGGCAGGCAATAGAGGATGGTCTCGATCATCCCCTTGCATGCCCTTTCCAGCGTCTGCTGTTCAATAGAGATTGACACTTTGACTAAGCACGGCCTCCGCGAATGACAACATTCAGTCCGGGCCTGCGTCTTCCGACCCTAAAACCCTCACTCTTATTATAACATTACGGTATTTGAGAGAAGATACTTTAGACTTTTTCCCTGGATTGTCAATAAAAATGGGAGTCCTCGGCCTTGACAATCCTTCGCCTCACTGTCAGACTTGGCCCATGAAGAAACTTGGTCTCTCCATCGATCACACCCCATTGCTTCAAGACACCCTGTTCATCGCAGGTTTTGAAGGATGGGCAAACGCACTGGACGTCTCCAGGGGCATGGTGGACTACCTCATTCGAGTCCTCGAGGCTGAGCCTTTCGCCCGCCTGGACTCAGACCTATACTACCGTTATGACGAGAGCCGACCACACGTCATGGTGAAGAACGGCTCGCTCATGAGCATCACCCCGCCGGGAGCGACTTTCTTTGCGGCCTCTCGTGAAAAGGCAGGGCGCGACATCATCCTCTTACGATCAACAGAGCCACACCTTCAATGGCATCGATTCTGCGAGGCAATCCTTTTTGTTTGCAAAAGCACACAGGTCAGGTCCGCCGCCACCATCGGGAGCACTTTCGATGATGTGCTGCATACGGATATCATGGTATCCGCCTTCGCCTCGAATGCAGAGATCCTCTCCCAACTCGAACCATTCAGAGTCTCTCCCGTCAACTATAAGGGGGACTGTTCCATCCACTCCGTGCTTCACCATACTTTGCGAGAAAGAGGCATTGACGCGCTGAGCCTGTGGGCCCATTGTCCTTATTACCTCCAGGGCACAACCCACTTCGGCTTACTGTCCCAACTGGGTTCAATACTGGCCTTCTGGGGCGGATTCGACATCAAGACCCGGGAGCTTGATCAGACGTGGAGGGAGCTTAATCGGCAGATTCAGGAAATCATAGAGAAGAACCCGGAGCTCCAGGATATGATCAACAACCTCAGGAAAGCCAAGGTTAAGGGCTCTTGGGAAGCGGCCACCCGGCACGATAATGTCATTCACCTGGAGGATTTCCTCAAACCGGGATGAGGTCCCCCTCATACCTCATTTACATACAATTGATCGCTGCCCGAAAAAACGTAATGACCCGCGTGTTCACGCTCCCTTGCTCCCCGCTGTTTCCCTTACTGCTGCAACCAATGCTGTAATGACGTCACCTGCGCTTCCTTGCAGAAAAATGTCCGTAACGCTTTGTGAAAGGTGGGTCTTCTCTTTGTTTATCTCGATGAGCTTGGCCCCCCGTTCCCTGGCCATCATAGGGATTGAGTTGGCCGGCGATACCAGGGCCGAGGTACCCACAATAAGGACTGCGTCGGCCCTGGATGCCAGCTCGAAGGAACGGTTCAGGGCGTCCACCGGAATGGCTTCACCGAAGAAGACCACGTCCGGCTTGAGCGCCTTCCCGCAAATACATGTGGGCGTGTGAATTCCTTCCACCTGTTTAATGGTGTAGCGCTTCCCACACCATATGCAGGACAGGGTGCTTGAGTTGCCGTGATACTCGATCACGTTCCGCGATCCCCCCGCCTGGTGTAGGTTATCAATATTCTGGGTGATTACATGGTGCAGAAAACCCATACGCTCCAGCTCTCCCATCCCGATATGGGCGGCGTTGGGCCGTGCCTTCACCACCAGGTCTTCCATTTCCCGAAGCATGTTCCAGATTTTTTCGGGGTTCCTTCGAAACGCATCAATGGTAGCGTATTCGGCAGGATCATACTTCGCCCAAAGACCTTCTGAGCTCCGAAAATCAGGGATTCCCGATTCTACGGATATCCCTGCACCGGTTAGGGCGATGGTCAGCCCGGAGTCCATGATTACTCTTGCGGCTTCGTGTATAAGTTTTTCCATAGGGTCTCCGTTCCGCGCCCGGCGCTATCGAGGGCAATCAGCCCAATCCCTTTCGAACGAAGGCTCGCCTGCTCAGCAAGGCTCCAAAACGATTCTTCCTTCGGAGTTGACATACCTTTTGACTCGAGCCCTGAGGCTCTTTTGCTCGCCGAAGATGTTGACCATTTTCACGGTGTCACCATCCACCTCGAGCTCATCAACATTATCGAGGATCATCTCCTCCGAGCCTTCCCGAAGAAGAAAGGCGCTGGCTTCACACATTTCCGTTCTCCCTTCACCCATTAAAGTCAAGCGGCAGGCTATCCGCCGTCCGCGACTCCCAACCGTTTTCAGCCAAGAGCACGCAGTGCCTCTTTCAGGCAAGCAGTGGCCTTTTCCTCGAGATCCATCATCTCTCTAATGTAGCCGGCACTCTCCGAAAGACCCGCATCTTCCAGTTGCTCGGCGAATCGCTCATAGTCTTCCAGATGGTGGTCGCTATGATCGATCCAGTGCTCCAAGCGAATTCTTGCTTTTTCCTTGAATTCCATGGCATTCAACCTCTTGTCTGAAATGAAAACGTCATAATCTTTTATTGTATTTAAAAGAACATAACAACCAGCCCGGCCACTGTCAACGTCCATCTCGGGAGAACACCCGTGCGTCATCACTTCAACATGCGCTGCTGTAGGGGTAAAGCCTCGTTTACGGCTGCGCTCAAATCGACACACCTATCTCTTCATGGTTGTTCCCATCATCTTCGCTGGATTAGGCGATGCTCACAGCCCGTTGTCTCTTGTTTCTCATTAATTTTCCTATAATTGTGTTGACTCAATTATTCCTCCAGGGTAATATGCGCACTGTCCCAAACCCTAAAGAGTTCCGCGCTTCACGGGAAAGGTCCCGCAGGCGGACAGGCACAGCGGCGCACCCGATGCTGCTCTATGTCTTAGGCGTTATTGTTCGGCAGTTAAGGGGATGACGCGAGCGTTTTATACTCAGACCGGAGGAACCATATGCCGAATCAGAACATCTTGGAAGGCAAGAGGATTCTCATTGTAGACGATGAGCCGGACATTCTCGAGACCCTTGAAGAGCTTCTTGACATGTGCCTTATGGATCTGGCGCCGAACTTCGAAACCGCTCGCAAGTTCCTGGAAAAAGGCACCTACGATGCGGCCATCCTTGACATAATGGGGGTTCAGGGATACGACCTCCTCAAAATCGCCGCCCAAAAGAACATTCCATGCATCATGCTGACGGCTCACGCCCTGAGTCCGGACAATCTGGTAAAATCCTTGAGAGAAGGGGCACAATCCTACGTTCCCAAGGACAAGATCACCGACATCCCCACATACGTGGCAGAGATTATCGAGGCCGCCGAAAGAGGCAAAGAGGGCCGCGACGTGAGGTGGTATAGCCGGCTCAAGCCCTTTTTCGATCGAAAGTTCGGCAAAGGATGGCGGGAGAAGGATCAGGATTTCTGGAAGGATTTCGATCGAAAATATGTAAGCAATAAAGAAGAACTGGAAGAAATCATGTAGAGATCCGGAGCCCCTTATCGCTTGTTCCGTGTGATGGGCGGGTAAGGGGCTAGAGGGGTACTTCCACCACAAAGGTCGCGCCCTTGCCCGCGTCACTTATCAAAGACAGCCTTCCATTCATGTCTTCCACCAGCACGGACACGCCCGCCAGGCCAAGTCCGTGCCCTCGCACGCAGTGCTGTTCCTTCATGTCCATTTGAAAATAACACTCGAAGATCTGTTTATGAAAGTTCCGGGGAATCCCCTGACCGTCGTCTCTTACAGTGACGCAGAGGCTTTCACCTGTGCGTTCCACCCTGACCTCTACAAACTCTTTGCGATACTTCAAGGCGTTGTTCAGTAGATTCCGAAAGATCTGCTTCATCTTACTCTCATCAAGGCTGACTTCCTCATTCCACAAACCGTCTTCAATACACAGGACTATTCCCTGATTCTCCAGCATTTTCTTCAAGCCGGTCAGGGTTTCACAGTCGCGTATTTCTTCAGCCGCTTTCTGGTCGGTCAGGTCGAATATTTCCACGAGGGCCTGCTCAATGAACTCTGATATACGAAACCGATCCTTAAAGATCATGCCCTGATTCGACCGCCCTATCTCCATGGCGTCGTTTACAAGGGACTTGGTGACCTTCGTGTTTCGAAGGGCCCGGTGAAGGACTTTCTTCTGCTTATCCGTTAAAGGTCCGTATTTGTCCTCCCGCTCCAAGAGCGACAGGATTCCCGCCTCGATCACGGCAAGAGGCACCTTCAGATCATGAATGAAGAGATCGAATTTGATTCTATTTTTTCCCATAGCTTATCCATGCCTTTTAGAATAGAATCCCCACGTAACCGACAAAGCTCGAATCCGGCCTCATATCATAGCTCATTGAATAATGCAGTTCCAACCCCTGCCCCACACCCATGTGCCGTGCCGCTGTAATTGCCGTGGCCGCAGCACCGGGGCAACAAGCGTTTTGGCTCTTCAATCCCTCAGATATCACACCTTCTCCATCCATGGCCAGCATACGATCTATGACCCGCCTGTCTTGCTCGTTCCGAACCCAGTCCACAGACTTTTTGCCCAGACCTTGCGGTGCAAAACCGTAGTTGGGGCCGTAGTGGGTAAGGTCCGTAGACCCTATTACAACGAGGGATCTACCCAGGTGTTCGGCAAGACTTGCGACCCGCTCCCCTATGGCCAGCGAAGCACGGGTGGGAGGAACACCCATGGGAACGATCCGGACCTCGGGGAAGAAGTGGCGAACAAAAGGGAGCTGCAGCTCAATGGTATTGTCCTGCCTATAACGACTTGGGGTCTCCAACTCGAATGGAAACTCTCGTGCCAAGGTTGAGGCAAAGTCCTCATCCACTTCCAGATCGCCAAGTGGTGTCTCCCAGACGCCATGCGCCATAATATAGCAACTGCTTCCGGGGTGAAGATGCCCGCCCAGAAGGACCACTGTGTCAGGATCGGATGCCGCACTGATACACTCAAACACATTGCAGGCGGTCATGCCGCTGAAGAGCCAACCAGCATGGGGGACAATTCCTCCCACCCTCTTCTTTCCGCCGTTAGGGCAGGGCTTGGCTGAGGATCGGAACTCCTCGATCACCTTCAGGCAATCGGAACGTCCGGCCGGGTACCAACTCCCGGCAAAATCGGCTCTCCGCTTCGCCATTGCTGACTCCTTTGTCTGCAGGGTTGACTGTCTCGGCCCGGACCGGACTCACTTAAGATACCTGCGGCCGAGTCTTCCCGCCTTCGCATACAATTCCGGAAAACTCATCCGGCAGTATGCAAGCCTCTTCCGAAAAGCGGAAAAACCGGAGGAAAAGACCGTTAAGGCGTCTTCAACATTGCTGGAATTATGAAGGAATTTGATAGAGGATGCAAGGCCATTGTTTGGGCCATTGTTTGGGCCTCGTTGTTCCTTGCGGAGCCGGAAATGACCTGCTAAACTCCGTTCCGATCTTTGATGAAAAACAGCTTGATCCATGCAGCCATCGATCAGGCGTCACATGAATTGTAAAATAGCCGACGGCTGATTGTTGACCGAAAAAGACATCTTAATATAGACAGGCGCTTCAACACATGGACGTTACCCAGTGGATCATTAGAATACCCGTACTCCTATTCGCCGTCACCATTCACGAATACTCCCACGGCAGAGCAGCTCTATCCTTGGGTGACCCCACGGCCAGGGACGCCGGAAGACTCACCCTGAACCCCTTTCCCCACATCGATCCCTTCGGTGCGCTCTGTTTGTTCCTTTTCAGATTTGGTTGGGCCAAGCCCGTTCCGGTGGATGTCCGTTACTTCAGGAACCCCAGGAAGGATACCATCATCATGTCCCTGAGCGGCCCCGCGGCAAACCTTGCCGCAGCTTTTGTAGCAGGGCTCTTTTTCCGGTATCTGATGATTCCATGGGACCTTTACCTGTACGTCTTGATCGACATGATCCTCATCAATATCGGTCTGGGGGTCTTCAATCTCCTTCCCATACCACCGCTGGACGGATCCCACGTGGTTGAGAACCTACTGCCGCGTGGAGCCGCTCTCACCTATCGACGGGCAGGAAGATACGCCCCGCTGATTCTCATAGGCGCCCTCCTGCTGGATCATTACGCCGGACTGAACATACTGGGACGGATCCTTTTTGTTCCCATAAGGTTTCTGGCCTGCCTATTCGGGGGGTCCAATCTCTGCGGTCTCTTCGGGTGAAACATTATGAAAATCGTCTTCATTACAACCGGCGGGACCATCGACAAGATCTATTTCGACCGGAAGAGCAGTTTTGAAGTCGGTGACCCGCAGATCACTGAAGTCCTCAGGGAGGCCAATGTAACGCTGGACTGGGAAGTCATATCCCTCATGCGCAAGGACAGCCTTGATATGACGGATGCCGACCGTGCTCTCGTCCTTGAGACCGTCAAGGGAAATCCCGAACACAGGTTCGTAGTCACCCATGGTACGGACACCATAATACAGACAGCCAAGGTCCTGCGCCGGGCCCAAGGAAAGACCATCGTTCTGACAGGGGCCATGCAGCCGGCCATGTTCCGCTTTACGGACGCAGTGTTCAACATCGCCTTTGCGGTCGCCACAGTCCAACTCTTGGGCGAAGGTGTCTACATCGCCATGAACGGGAGGGTTTTCACCCCTGAGCGGGTCTGGAAGAACGTAGAGATGAATAGATTCGAGGAAACCTGAAGTCTGAAAGGCCGCTATTTCGCAGAAAGATTCAAAGCCGCATACCGATAGTCGGGAAAGCGTGAAAGCTCTGATGGATGCCCCGGAAAGCCCTTGCCTGAAGGAGAAACACACTTTCTTCGATTATGTTTACCGGGTCCTGGTGCTTGCAGTGCCCCTGGTGACGGCCGCCATGGCCATGTATCGGGCGTCCCTGGCCTGGTTCATCGTTTACCTGGTCGTTGCAGCGGGACTTGCCATAGTTGTCATGCGGGCCTTCTGTTCCCACTGCCCTCACTACACCACCGGGGACAAGATTCTTCGCTGCATGTTTTTCCGGGAGGGTCCCCAAGGAAGAGCGGCCCGCTATTTGAGAATAACCGGCTCGGGCTCGTAGCGCCCTTCCTGCACCTGCTCCCAAAAGGCCTTTTCACCCTTCTGCCAGCCGTGCCCGAAAGCCGTGTCGAAGAAACCGCCCAGTCGTGCGAAAACGCTGCGCCAGACATTGCCGCCCTTCAACGCAAGGACTTCCTCGAGAAAGGGGACCACCTGTGCAATCCTCTCCTTGGGCAGATATGCCCGGGCCCCCAGTTCAACGGACTTTTTTAGCGCCTCCACATTCACCGCATGGGCCGTGAGCATTATAGCGGGAAAACCCAGGTGGACGGATGCGTTCAGCAGGTCGAATCCACGAACACCCATGATGTCCAGAATCACGGCATCATATGTCCAGGATCGCAATAGATGGTAACCGGTTTCATAATCCGTAGCCCGGTCAAATGTAAGGTCCTCGAAGTCTTCAAGCATCTCCTCGAGTGTGTCCAGGACATCCGGCTCGTCGTCTACCGCAAGTATGCGCTTTCCATTCAATATGCTTTCCGCCATTGTATTCTCCTCTGATCTCCCGGGGCCGCCCGCGTCTACTCCCGTGAGAAATCTCAGGCGATGATCCGGGTCTTCTCTTGGGCGCTCTTACGAGGCACGGCCGAGGGTTCCTTGTCCGGAAAGCCCAGGCACACTAAGGCTACGGGGGTCCGCTCGGGATCGATTCCCAAAATGGCGCTCAGGTTGATCTTGTCGTAGAGCGTGAACCACAGGCTTCCAAGGCCTTCGGCATGGGCGGCAAGAAGCATGTTCTGAACAGCCGCGGCGCATGCATGCTGAAAAGCCGTCCCCCCGCCCGCTTGGAACTGATCCACGCCCGTCTTCTTGGGATTTCCCACCACAACCACCAGGACGGGAGCAGCCTTAAGGAAATCCAACCCGTATTTGTCCAACCAGCCCCATCCGCTCTGTTCACGCGCCCAGGCTCTGCAACGCTCGGCCTCTGCGTGGATTTTGTCCTTGACGGCCGGGTCGGTCGCCACGATGAACTCCCAGGGCTGGGCGTTCATGGGCGAAGGGGCCCAAGTGGCTGCATCGAGAATGCGATCCAGCGCGTTTTCGTCCACAGGCTTGCTTGAAAAGCTCCTGCAGCTCCTCCTCCCCTTAATCGCTTCGTACAGTTCCATTTTTCCGCCTCCTTGGGATATGCCGTCGTTCAAAGCCATGGTATCTTTTCCGGCCTAATCTTACAACAGGATTAAAAGCCACGGGGGATTAGTCCATACAGATTTCAAACAATTCCAAAATCACCCGGAAACATCATCCCGCCTTTTGCTTCTTGGGGCCGTCCCCCATACGCCTGGCCTCTTCATCGCGGATCTCACGGCGCAACAGTTTGCCCACCTTGCTCTTGGGGAGCATGTCGCGAAATTCGATATATCCGGGGACCTTGTAGGAAGCGAGACGTTCCCGGCACCAGCGTATGAGATCGGTGCCGCTTACTCCACGGGCATCCTCTTTGAGGACTACGATGGCCTTGATCCGCTCACCCACCTTAGGATCAGGAATGCCCACAACGCAGGCTCCGATTACCGTAGGATGATCCTGGAGCACCGCCTCCACCTCCGAAGCCGATACACGGTAAGCCTTATGCTTGATGATGTCTGCTGAGCGCTCCACATAGACGATCTGGCCGTCCTGGTCACGCTTTACAAAATCGCCCATCCGATAGAAAACCTTGCCCTGGATCTCCACATAGGAACGCTTTGTTTCCTCCGGTTTGTTCAGGTACTCCTTGAGCGTATAGGGCGAGGTAACCACCAATTCGCCGCTCTCCCCGTCGGGAACCGGCTCAAGGGTCTCCGGGTTCACCACAAGGCACTCTCTGCTGGCCAGCGGCAAGCCTATGGTGGTGGGCCTGGGATCTCCGTCGATTCTGCTGTAAGTTACGTGTCCCGCCTCAGTGGATCCATAAACCTGGTATATGGGAACCTTGAACCTGTCCTTCCATCGTTTGAAGACCTCCACGGGGAGTACGTCTCCTCCGCAGTAGCAATACCTGATTGAGTTCAGGTCGTAACGATCCAACCGGTCGTTTTCCAGGATCATACGGTACAGGGCCGGAACCCCCAGCATCCATCTGACATTATACCTCCGGATGGTCTCGAGGATGGCATCCACCTGAGGAACGGGCATGAGAAGGATGCAGTTCCCCTTGTTGAGACCGACGGCCAGGCACAGTCCAAGGGCCATGATGTGAAACAAAGGGTTGACTGCAATGTAAACGTCCTCCCCTTCCAGCAGATGATCTCCGGCCACGTCCTCGGTTACATCATTTACATAAGAGGTCATACCGATGTGGTTTCCGGGAACCCCCTTGGGAAGCCCTGTGGTGCCTCCCGTATAAAGAATGTAGGAGAGGTCCTTCCAGGGATCAAGGTCGGGCGACTCTTTCAACGGGGCATGTTTGAGAAGTGATTTGAACGTAAGCACGCGGTGGCTTCGATCCACCTTTCCTGCGGGTATCCTATCGAACAGGAAGCCCAGGAGCCTTTTCCAGGGAGGAATCAGATCCACCAGGTTCGTTACGATTGCACGCCTGAGGGAAGTTGTGGCGAACACCTCCTGCACATAGCAGAAGTTGGTGTCCTGGCAGATAATGGTCTCGGCGCCCGAGTCCTTGACCATATACTCTATTTCAAAGGAAGTATAGATGGGCGAAACAGGCACGATTACGGCCCCGACACGCTGAATCGCCAGAAAAGAGATGAGCCACTGGATGCAGTTGGCAGTGTAGATCATTACCCGGTCGCCCTTACCCACGTCCAAGTCCGCCAGGGCGCCGGCGAAACGCTCGCTCAGCTCCCTCAATTTCTTGTACGAAAAAGATGTGCCCAGATAGATCACCGCAGGACGATCCGGATACTTCTCACTCATACGATCGAATCGCGTGAAGCTGAGTTCCTTTTCCAGTTCTTGCTCTGAAATCTTCATGCAAAGACCTGCCTCTGCTTAATGAATCACTCTTCGCTCCCCTGCGGTTTATCCTCCACGCCGAAGTAGGCGGAACGGACATCCGGGTTTTCCAGCATCTCCGTCCTGGTGCCTTCAAGGACAGCGGTTCCGTTCTCCAAAATAAAGGCGAAATCCACGATCGGAATAACCGGCCGGGCATACTGCTCTGTGACAATGATGGAGATACCCGTCTGATCTCGAATAACACGGGTGGAGCGAACCAGGATGGCCTGGATCAAGGGACTGAGTCCCATCAGGGGCTCGTCCAGCAGCAAAAGCCTGGGCTGAGCCATAAGGGCTCGTCCAATGGCGAGCATCTGCTGCTCGCCCCCGCTCAGAAAACCGCCCAAGCGTCCCTTCAGGGCGACCAGGGCCGGAAACAGCTCGAAAACATATTCCAGGGTCTTTTTGGCCTGCTTGGGGGAGGCCAGATAACCTCCTATGCGAAGATTCTCCAGCACGCTGCTCTCACCGAATATACGCCGGCGCTCCGGGCAGAGCACAATGCCCATACGCGCGCGCCTGCTGGGCTTCATATGGGAGATGTCCTTTCCCATATACTCGACCCTGCCCAGCACGGTGATCCTCTCGCCCCCGGCCATTTCCTCCTTCTTTCGAATGTCCTCCATGATCCCGGACAGGGTATACATGAGGGTGGACTTGCCCGCACTGTTCGCGCCGAACACGCCTACGATCTGTTTTTCTTCGCAGCGCAGGCTCACATTGTTCAACGCGAGCATGTTCTCGTAAAAGACCATCACGTCCGCCGCCTCAAGCATAGGTCATGACCTCCTCCACATCTTCGGACCCGAAATAGGCTTCCTTTACCTTTTCATCCGACATGACCTCTTCGGGAGTGCCCTCCATGAGCTTCTCCCCGAAATTCAGGACCACAATGCGCTTGGCGACCCGGAAGAGCTCCCGCAGTCTATGCTCTATCATCACCACGGTGATCCCTTCCATCTGGATCCGCTCTATCAGGGGCAGCATACTGGCGATCTCGCTCATGCTGAGGCCGGAAAACACCTCGTCGCAAAGGATGACCTCCGGTTTCAGGGCCAGGCACCGGGCCAGTTCCAGTCGCTTGAGGTATCCTGTGGGCAACGATGAAGCAAGCTTGTAGGGGACGAAGGATTCTCTTTCAAAACCGATCTCCTCGAGGATATCCACTCCTACGGTGTCCCGGTCGCCAAGCCGACCTCCTCCCCGCCAGCCGCCGGTCCGGCGTGCCCGGGGGGAAAAAAGAGGGATAATGAGGTTCTTGTAAGCCGGAAGGGTATAATAGGGTCTCATGATCTGGAAGGTTCGAGTGACACCCATGTCCGCTATTTTATGCGGTGGTTTGCCCGTGATGTCCTTATCCCGGAAAAAGATGCGCCCCGAAGTCATCTTGATGAAGCCGGTGATGCAATTCACCACTGTGGTCTTGCCGGAGCCGTTGGGGCCTATAATCCCCAGCACCTCACCCTCGCCCACCTCAAAGCTCACCCGGTTCAGGGCAAGGACCCCGCCGAAGGCCTTGGTGGCCTCTTGCACCCTGAGAATGGGTTTCGAACTCATACCTTCACCCACCTTTCAAACTGGTGATATTTTCGCTGACCGTAGTTCATGATGCCCTCACTCCGATAGACCACAAAGGCCATTAGAATGATTGAGTAGGCGACAATCCGCAAGGTCCCGAACTCCCTAAGAAGCTCTGAAATGGGAACCAGTATGAAACACCCCAGGACCGGCCCGACCAGGGTGCCGCCCCCGCCGATCACGGTTGCTGCGATGGGCAGGATGGAAAAATCCAGGGCGAAAAGGGAAATGCCTCCCCACATGTAGATGTGAACGATGCATGCGCCTGCAAGGCAACCCAGAAACGCCGAAATGAACACGGCCAGGGCCTTGAAAAACGTGATGCTCATGCCTGAGGCCTTGACCGCCTGGTCGTTGTCCTTCACGGCCCTCAGAACCAGGCCCAGGTCCGTGTTCACCAGACGGCGCAGCCCGAAAAGAAACAGGAGCATTATACCGATTACAAAGTACTCCTCCACCAGCGGGTTGGGGAAGCTCTCCACTCCCATGATGCCGTCGGTGCCCCCGAAGATGTTCATGGCTTCTATGACACGCATCAGGAGCAGGGGGTACATGAGGGTTACAATGGCGAAGTACACCCCTCGAAGAGGAAGGCAGGGCAGAAGCAGGATGGTGCAGATGACCGCCCCTGACACGGCGGCAACGGGAATGGCCAGGAGCGGTGGAACTCCCATGGAAGTATTGAGTATGGCGGAAATGTATCCGCCGACTCCTATGAAAAACGCCCCGCCCAGGCTCACCAGCCCCACATAGTGGGCAAGGAAATCAAAGCTCATGGCGAGCAGCGCATAGATGCAGATCACGGAGATGACCCTCTGCCAGTACATGCTCGGCACCAAGAAAGGCAGCGCCAGAACACCAACGATAAGCAGAAGCCTGGGGGCCGTCAGGTAGCCAAGCTCCCGCCAGCTCATCATGGCGTAGAGGCTGTCCGCCCTGACCTTGATCCCACGGTCCAACCGCTCCTTACGTCTCTGTTCATCGCTCACGGCTTTAAACCCTCTCTTCCAGCTCTTTTTGTCGTCCGAACAGACCCGAGGGCCTCAGGATAAGGGTTACGATGATGGCCAGAAGAGATACCACCATCTGGTAATGGGCGCCCCACCAGATAACCGTCAGGATCTGGGCGAAACCTATGATAAAGGCGGCGACCACGGCGCCGGCCCAGCTCCCCAGCCCGCCCACTATGCAAACGGCAATGGCCTGTATGAGTACGTCGTAGCCCTTCTCCACAACTATATTCCCCAGGGGCAGGAGCACCACCGCGGAAAGCCCGGCGAGCATGGACCCGAAAGCCATGGCCACAACCGCCATCCGGTCCGAGTCAATTCCCAGCATCAGTGCGGCCCGCTCGTCCTGGGCCATGCCCCTCAGGGCCAGGCCTATCCGTGTGTAGTGGGTGAAGAGCCATAGGAACGCCACCACTGCGAATCCTATCAGCACCACCAGAAGCCGATGGTAGTCCACAGGGGTGCCTGCAAGTATGACGCTCCCTGAAACAAAAGGGGGGAGTGTATAGGTCATACCCTTGAACCCCCCCCACCTGAAGCCTTCGAGGATGGCCAGGCCGATGGCGTATGAGGCGATGATCTCGCTTATTGCCATGCCCCTGACCCGGATGAGGAAGAACTGATAGACCGCCGCGCCGATAAGGCCGGTCATGAGCATGGAAAGAATAATGCTCACCAAATAATTCAACCCCGCCCCCCTGAACAGGGTCCAGGTCAAAAACCCGGTCACTACGTAGAGTGCGCCGTGGGCGAAGTTGGCCACGCGGCTTATACCGTAAACCAGGGCAAAACCCAGGGCCATGAGTGCCAGGGATATGCTGTTGACTGTTCCGTAAACAAGGATGTCCATCATAGACCGATCCCCCTCACCGGGCGGCCCCGCTTCATGCAAGGCGGCCCGGGGCCCGTATACGGGCGAATCCTTTCCCCGGGGACGTCCCCCCGCCCGGAGCCGGTCGGAGCCGGGCGGGAGCCGTCAGTGCCCGCTTATTTCGCCTTCATCCAGGGCGGGAGAAGGATCTCGCCTGTGGCGATGCTCTCAGGATAGACCACCACCCTCTTCCCGTCCTGCCACTGAAGGATGCTGCCCACGGCTCCTTCCTCCGGGTCGGTGGATGGAATCACCTGATGGCTCTTGGGATCGAACCGAATGCGACCGTAAACCCCCATCATGTCCGTCTGTTCCAGGGCCTCCACCACTTTGTCCGAATCCAGGGTGCCTGCACGTTCAATGGCGTCCTTGAGCACGTATGCGGCCATGTAGCTGCTCGACCCGCCCAGCCCTTCAGGCTCCACACCCCATCGCTCAGTATAGGCGTTGTAGAACTTCATGGTCCAGGGAGTGGCCTCTGACGGGGCATTGCCTGCATTGACCACATTGCAAAGGGTGTACTCACCCTTTCCTTCAGTGGCTTCCCAGAAACCCGGCTGCTCCGCCGCAGCCAGGGTGGACCCAAAGGGCAAGGCCGGGAGTTTCATGTCATACCACTGCTTGAGCAGGACTGAACTCTCGGGCATGTCCATCCAGATGTTCAGGATCTCGGCCTTCTGCCGCCTGGCCTTGAGCAGTCCCATGGAAAAGTCCGTGCTGCCTGTGGGAAAGACCTCCATGCCCAGGACCTCGAAGTCTTTACCTGCGGCCACTTTGCTGATGATCTCTCCGGCCCCCCTTGCATGGGACACGTCCTGGGCCATGACAAATATCTTGTTCAGACCGTGGGTCTCACGAAGCTTGACAAAGTTTGCAATTATTTCCCCCACCAGTTGCACGGCCTCGCCATGGATCCGGAAGCAGTACTTGTATTTGTCGTATTCCTCAGCCACAGTGGCGTGGTACCTGGGCGTGAGCACGCCCGTTGTGAGGATGGAAACCTTCTTGTGCTTGGATAAAAGAGGCATCGCAGCAAGCGCCGCCTCGGAGCGAACCGGCCCGCCCACAATGAAATCGGCTTTCTTCTCGAGAATCAATTTTTCCATGGCCAAAAGGGCCTCGCTTACGGGAACGCCCGGCTCCAGATCTCTTGTATCGATGACCTCCACTTTGAAGGGACGTTTTGTACCGCCTACATCCACTCCTCCCTTGGCATTGATCTCTTCAACGGCCAGTCTGACGCCCCTCTCCGCACCCCACCCGTACAGGAACGCCGTGGACAGAGGACAGCCGATAATAATGGGGTCCGCCGCCATGGAACGGGCGCCGGGCAGCAAAAGGAACACCGCTGTTGCCAGGATTACCAAAGCTTTTGATCCTATGCACTTCATCTCCTTGCCTCCTTTTCAGTTATATGTGAGGTTTTGATGAACAACCGGGCTTAAGCTTGTGTTCTGTTATTTTTCTTTTCAACAATGGAAGCGAAATCTTGAGAAGGGCGGCTGCTTTTGCCAGGTCCCAGGAGGTATGATGGAGGACCCCCTGTATGTGTTCCTTCTCGCGTTCTCGTAGGGTCTGAGCATTCATGAAACCCGCCACAAAAGCTCCACCAAGACATATGTCGTAGAAGGATTAAGATCCAAGAACTATTGGATGCCCCGGCCTGCGGCTGATTCGGATCCCCGGGAGGAGCAGCATCGAGATGGTTGAATGACGGGTGCAAAAAAGGGGGACCCGCACGTTGGACCGGAATAAAGCAATGGCCGTGCCAAAAAGACCCGGGCAACGGGAAGCAATCCTAACTCTCTGTTCCGGATAACAAATGGCTCAGAAGATGTACAGTGGCCTATCCGACAAAAAGAGCGGCAACTACAAAATTATTTTCACACTGGAAAAAACCTTGCACTCCTGGAGGGGACGTTGTTTCTTTGTTGACATTC
>CAYPSZ010000104.1:0-8402 GCA_964413125.1 uncultured Desulfobacterales bacterium | reverse complement strand
AGTTCGGCGACTGGTTCTTGTTCGACCTGGGCATCGCCGCCCAGTCCATTTGCCTGGCTGCATATGAACAGGGACTGGGGACAGTGATCATAGGGCTGTTCGACCATGATGACGCCAAACGAATACTGGGCGTTCCCGACGAATATGAGTTGACGGCCATGATACCGGTGGGCTTTCCAGCCCAGGAATCCAAAGCGCCCAAGCGCCGCGAGCATTCAGACTTTGCGCACATGGATAGATTTTAGCCCTATAAAAACCGGTCTTTCAGAGTGTGGGCGGCCAGGGCCTTCCGGAGGGCAGTCACGAAACGGTCAAACGGAGGAAAAGGTTTACGCCGCTCAGGCCCCTTGAGACCCGTAAACATAACACGCCTGAGCCCCCGCGAGATCTCCAACTGCACTCCTCGGCCCATGCGGCTCCGGTTGCAGAGATTCTTGGGGCTCCTGCCGGGAAGGCGAGGATCTTCCCTGATCATAAATCCTGCGACGTCCAGGGCCCTGGTCACGTACCGGCGGAGATCAATGTCAAGACCTCCTGCAAACACCACCGGATCGCGCTCTTTGCACCCGTGGACGGTGATAATGGTCATGGCCTTTGCAGCCATCATTAATCCCCCGGGCTCATCGAAGAGTGTGCTGGCGATATGCAGGCCCAGGTTATCATCCGGCTTCATCCCTTCGAAGCTGTAAAAGGAGTGTTCAGGGTGGGCCGTTGCCTCGGCTATCTCGGTGGTACCGGGCTCGATGTCACCCCCGTGGGGAGCCATGACAGCGATCCCGGAAGTCCCCGTCCATGATCTGATACGGTAATCCACACCTTTCCGTTCCATTGAGCTAAGGTGTAAATATGATTGATATATCTTTCCCAAGGAATGCTCCGGGCGCCTCCGTTCCTTAGCCTTGAAGGCACCTCAACTCATGACAGGTTCATGTCTGAAGAAGTTTCAACCGCGAAATCCACTCGGACATCGGGGGCGACGTTAAGAGATCTGTCATAAGTACGTTCCACAAAGCTCACGTGATTCTCGCGATCGATGAGGATCACTGTGGAGGAGCGCGTCCCATAGATAGGACTTTCAATAAACACAGGGGAAAGAATACGCTCCCATTCAAGCCCTACTCCGGTATCAGGAAGCTCTCCGTCGGGAGGAACGGTACGGTCCGCCAGAATTGCCAACAGCCTTTCAACCAATTGCCCGCGGCGGGACGAGAGGACCCCGGCCAGCATGGCTTTACCGCGTGCCACCTTGGGCCAAGAGGTGTTCAGAAGCCGGTTGCTGAGGCCGTGCACTCCGGGTCCCAGCTTGCAGACCTCCGGATGACGATTGGACGCCCAGTACAATTCAGACAGATTGCCGACCAGAAGGTTGAAACCGTTATATTCGCAACCCTTTTCAAGAATCGAGCGCAGGTAATCCTCAGGGGCTCTTGGGCCCAATAGAAAACGCTGAACGAGAAGGCCTCTGGACGGCGCGCCGAGGCGGTTTGAAGCAGGATCCCTGTAGTTGGTTAGAGCCCCTATCTTTCCGGATTTCGTGACCCCGGTCCAGATACCGCCTTCACGGCCGTCCTTTCCCGCAAGCAGTCCCGGTGCTTCGGGCCTGAAGCAGGCCTGCTCCGAGGGACGGTCGTAATACTCATCGCGGTTTGCGGCAAATACCAGCTTATATCGTGGGTGGCTCTCTATGGCCAGAAGGATTATGCACATGACTACCCTATTGAGGTCCGCAGTTCCATCACGCCGCCTACACACCATATACCCATTTCCAAGGCGGAAAGATCATACAACAACCCGACAATTCAGTAAAGCGGGTCACAGCTCGTTCTCTTACAAAAACCAGGTGCGGATATGCCGGTGAACCCCCCGGAGTGATGTCGGAAATAATCTCTTAATCTTCTTGATGCCCATTGACATACGAGGACAGGATCCTTAGGGTCTAAGGGTAAGATCTGAGAACAAGCTCCCGCCTTCGGCTGCAGTGAGGGGCAGGAAAGGCGGTCGCATTTTGTCTTGGTTTTTTCTCCCCGTTTAAATTCCAAGCCATTCAGCGAACCAGATAATACCCTCTCCAGCAAGAGACATCCGGACAGTCGTGGCCTGTAAAAGGGAAAAAACGGCATTCAACGGAAGCACAGGCTGACGGGCGGCCGTTCCCTTGTTTAAGAGGGGAGAGCTTGGGTCACCACAGTTGACAATAAAAAAATGAACAGGAGGAAAAAAACATGACGACTCTCAAAAATGGAGACACGGTCAAGGTTCACTATACAGGAACACTGGAGGACGGGCGGGTTTTCGACACCTCCAAAAATCGCGAACCCCTGGAGTTCAAGGTCGGTGAAGGCCAAATTATCAGCGGTTTTGAAAACGGAGTCATTGGTATGGGATTAGGAGAAACTCGAGACATCGAAGTTCCCCCTGAAGACGCTTATGGCTCACGCCGGGAAGAACTGGTAATGGAGGTCCCGGCAGGTGAGTTCCCTGAACACATAACACCGGAAGTAGGCATGCAGCTCCAGATCAAGCAGCAGGACGGCACGCCTTTCGGTGTGGTTGTCACAGATGTCGGGGACGCGGCCGTCACCCTCGACGCCAACCACCCCCTTGCCGGGCAGACCCTCTTCTTTGAAGTTGAACTGGTCGAGATTTCAAATTCCGCCCACGCTTGAGTATGAGTGATGCGTCATCGCCTTCGGGTGGGCATTCCCACCTGAAGGCTGAAAAGAATACGGTTCACCCGGCACACCGCATTATGTCATCATTGACATAACTCTCTAATATCTCTGTTAATACTTGACATTTCTTTTCCTCCGCGCTTAGACTATGCGGCATGAGCAGATCCTACCGGCTATTGCCGCTCACACGCGGGGATCCGGCCGGGCTGTATTAACACACCCATTGCCTGGAAAGGAGGGCAAGCATGGACAAGATCCTTAGAATCGATATGAGCTCCTCCGGAGGACCGTCTTTCAAAGAGATTCCGGTGGGAGAATACGCGGGCATAGGGGGCAGAGCCCTTACCTCGGCCATCATAAACAAAGAAGTCCCTCCCCTCTGCCATCCGCTTGGAGAGGATAACAAACTGGTGATCGCGCCGGGACTCTTGAGCGGAACTACCGGAGCAATGTCCGGCCGGCTCTCGGTGGGATGCAAGAGCCCGCTCACCGGAGGGATCAAGGAAGCCAACTCCGGAGGCCAACCCGCCCAGGTCCTGGGCCGCCTCGGTTACGCCGCCATAGTCCTCGAAGGCAAACCTGCAGACGATACCCTCTACAAGGTATTCATCAACAAAGACGGCGTGAAGATCACTGAGGACAACAGCCTCAAGGGCCTTGGCAACTACGACCTGGTGGATAAGATCAAAGGCGAGTTCGGCGAAAAGATTGCATGCATCTCCATAGGCCAGGCTGGAGAGATGAAGATGTCTGCGGCCTCAGTGGCTTGTACAG
Organism: uncultured Desulfobacterales bacterium; assembly: GCA_964413125.1. Taxonomy (GTDB): domain Bacteria; phylum Desulfobacterota; class DSM-4660; order Desulfatiglandales; family HGW-15; genus JAIPEI01. Next base: position 4,956 of record CAYPSZ010000104.1, on the reverse strand, counting down.
ACATGGAGGGCCGCCCCTCAAGACATGCAGGACGCGGCGGAGTCGGGGCTGTTATGGGAAGCAAGGGCGTCAAAATCATCGTCCTCGACGACGAAGGTATGAAAATGCGCAGCCCCAAGGACCCTGAGGCATTCAAGGCCGCCAACAAACAGTTTGTGGAAGGACTACGAAAGCACCCCGTAACAGGAGAAGGACTCCCCGCCTTTGGGACCAACGTTTTGACCAATGTTATAAACGAGGCCGGAGCATACCCGACTTACAATTTCCAGACCGGCAAATTCAAGGGCGCCGGGGACATAAGCGGCGAAGCCCAAGCGGAGCTTGAAACTAATCGCGGGGGCAAGGCCACCCACGGATGCCACCGTGGATGCATCATCCGGTGCTCCGGTATATACAACGACAAGGATGGGCACTATTTGACCAAACAGCCCGAGTATGAAACGGTCTGGGCCCATGGGGGAAACTGCGGCATCAGCGATCTCGACTCAATTGCAATGCTCGACAGGCTGGATGACGACTTCGGCCTGGATACCATTGAGATGGGCGCCACCATCGGCGTGGCCATGGAAGCGGGGCTGGCGGACTTCGGTGATGCAGAGGCCGCAATAAACCTGGTTAAGGAAGTTGGGAAAGGCACTCCACTGGGCCGTGTTCTGGGCAACGGCGCCGAAGTAACCGGGCGCGTATTCGGCGTGGAAAGGGTCCCGGTGGTCAAGGGCCAGGCCATGCCCGCCTATGATCCACGAGCAGTTCAGGGGATCGGTGTGACGTACGCCACCAGCACCATGGGCGCTGATCATACGGCGGGTTATGCCGTGGCCACTAATATCCTGGGTGTAGGGGGAAGTGTGGATCCCCTCAAGCCGGAGGGCCAGGCGGAACTCTCCCGTAATCTTCAGATTGCCACTGCCGCCATCGACTCCACGGGCATGTGCCTTTTCATAGCCTTTCCAGTCATGGACCAACCCGAGACATTTCAGGCATTGATCGACATGATCAACGCCTTTTACGGCCTGAGTCTTACGGCCGACGACGTCACCGAACTTGGTAAGTCCATATTAAGAAACGAACGTGACTTCAACAAACGCGCAGGCTTCACTGCAGAGCACGACCGCCTGCCCGCGTTCTTTAAAAAACAAGCCCTGGAACCTCACAACGTAACATTCCAGGTATCCGACGAGGATCTTGACCAGGTGTTCAGCTTTTAGAACGGCAGGTATGTATGCATAAACAGGGAGACCTCGAAGAAGGTCTCCCTGTTTTCTTGGAGAAAAGCCATGAACCGCCCTGAAGTGGAACACAGAATGATCCTCACCGGTGATGCACGCGCGTTGGGGGCTTTTACACCCATGCTCATGAAGGGCGTGCAAGTGGAAGCAGACCTTGGTTGTTCCGTCCGGGCGCTCTTGTGCGAGCAATTGGGGCTGGACGTAGCCTATGTCAATGAACGTATTCAGACTGTTTTCCTGGATGGCAGACCTGTGGACCGCATGGACCATGCAGTAGTGGGGGCGGGATCCGTTCTCGCCCTTTCGGCGGCACTCCCGGGCCTGCTGGGTGCCACGCTCCGAAAGGATGGGGTGTATGCTTCGTTGCGGCATGGGATCACGTATGCCGAGCCCTCCACCGGTTGTGAAAAAGGACGTGGACTTGTGACCATCAAAGCGTTCAACGTACTGCTGCAAGAACTGGCTCCAGTTCTTTTTGAGCGGGGAATTTATGCAGACTGGAAACGCGTGGAAGAGCGGATTCGAAAAGGAGGACACAGTTTCATACAAACGCTGCATGCCGCGGAAATCGACCACAAGCCTTTGCCACCCAAAGACCTTGCCGCACTGGCATGGCGCCCGGACTCGAGAATCCTGTTTTACCTGATTACGGCAACTACCCCCCGGCAACAGGAGGAAACACTCCTACCCGGTCACCCTCATTAATGAGTGTGTCACCGGTTGCGTGGACTCCATTCACAAACACCAGCTTGACCGTCTCGGCAGGGACTCCGAGCCGCTCAAGCAGCCCGGAAACCTTCATGCCTCGGTCGATCTCCAATTCAAAGGGAGCGGTTCCGGCCCCGCCGGGTGCAAATCTCCCGAGGGAGGCAAAGAGCTGAACTTCAACTTTGCCGTGGTGTTCCGCGTAGGTCATGGAGTCCTCCACCATTTTGTCTTGTCTTTAAGCCCGTTTTTCTTTCAATCCCAGAATAGAGTTCTTTGAACCACCCTGTCAACCGGAACCGCCGGGTGATCCACCCGCTCCATGGGCCTTGACCACTGTGAGGTTTTCAAGGTATAAGCAGCAAATACCCACTCAACCTGTAACTGCAACAAAGCGACGTCGTCGACCGCGGCCGAACGGATAGCCCGATGTCTAAGAAACGTTTGACAGTGCCTGATCTGAGGCAACAAATAATGCAAGCCATCGGGTTCCTGACCACGGATATCTGGAGGATTCGCAGAAAAGACCTGCCCCGCTCCCGCTCGTTTTTGATCCGTCTCCTTCGTATAGTCGTTTTGACCTTCAGAGGGCTGGCCGAAGACCGCTGCCAGCTCAGGGCCTCTTCCCTGACATTTTACTCCCTTCTGTCCATTGTCCCCGTCCTTGCCATGATTTTCGGAATAGCAAAGGGATTCGGGTTTGAGAAGACACTTCAGGACATCCTGCTCGAACGCCTGGCGGGTCAGGAAGAAGTGGCGCTACAGATCATCCGCTTTTCGCACGCACTTCTGGACAATGTCAAAGGCGGGTTGATGGCCGGTATCGGCATTCTGGCCCTATTCTATACCATCATAAAAATACTTTCTCACATAGAGAGCGCTTTTAACGACATCTGGGGTATAAGGAAACCCAGAAGCCTCGGCAGAAAGATTACAGATTACCTCTCCATGATACTCATCTGCCCCATACTATTCCTCATGTCCAGCGGCGCCACCCTGTTCATTGCAAGCGGTGTGAGACAGGCTACCGAGAGAGTTGCACTTTTAGAGGCTGTAAGCCCTGCTATTTCATTTCTACTTGCTTTTCTTCCCTACTGTGTGATGTGGATCCTGCTCACTTTCATCTATATGTTCATGCCCAACAACCGCGTCAAGTTGACTTCGGCGCTACTGGCCGGAATTATAGCAGGCACTGCATATCACCTGTTTCAGTGGGTATATATTATTTTTCAGGTTAATGTTACTCGTTATAATGCTATATACGGAAGCTTTGCAGCCCTTCCATTGTTTTTTATTTGGCTTCAAGTTAGTTGGTTAATTGTTCTTTTTGGTGCTGAAATTTCTTTTGCTCATCAGAATGTTGACAGTTATGAATTCGAGCAGGACTGCCACAATGCGAGCCACGCGTTCAAGACCCTCTTGTCTCTTAGCATTGTCCACCTTATAGTCAAAGAATTCTCCAAAGGGGCGCCTCCGTGGACCGCTCTACAAATCTCCCATCACCTGGAAATACCCATACGCCTTGTGAACCAGTTACTATATGAGCTTGTGGAGGCGGGTATCCTGTCCGAGTCATGCCCGGATGATGACCGAAGCATGAGGTACCTGCCTGCAAGAGATCCGGACGGCTTGACCATCAAGACCGTGCTGGACGCGCTGGCCCACCGGGGAAACGATGCAATCCCTGTGGCCAGATCCGAAGACATGGAGCGCCTTTCCAGGAGCCTGAACGAATTCAACAAGACCATTGAGTCATCTCCCTCCAACCTGCTTCTCAAGTCGATATGAAACATCACCAGAATCCTGAATATTTCACCCACTCCAAGGCTTAATGAGCATGTGCGCCCTACGCATATACACAGGCAACCGGCTTGAAACCCTCGTTGATGTTCTGTCGCATGTTCTTAGGGAGCCTCTTTCTTCCCCTCTGGATGCAGAAGTGATCGTGGTCCAAAGCAAGGGGATGGAACACTGGATCTCCCTGGAGCTGGCAAGGAGACTTGGGATATGTGCGAACATCATTTTCCCCTTTCCAAACCGTTTTGTGGAAGACATCGACCGGCGTGTAACCCGAGTGGCCTCCCCGCCCATTTCATTCGAACCGACTTGGATGAGCTGGCGTATCCTGCGACTCCTCGAAGGATTGTTGAGCCGTCCCGAGTTCAATGATATCAGGGGATACCTGGAAGGTGATACTCGAGGCCTCAGGCTTTTTCAACTTGCAGTACGCGTGGCCGACACCCTGGACCAATATCTTGTATATCGTCCCGACATGATTGCCCGCTGGGAAAAGGGGGAGGATTGTGGCTGGCAGGCGTCTTTATGGAGGGAACTTGTCCGGGAGTCCCCCCTGGAAGAGCATAGAGCGGCCCGAGTCGGGGCCGTAATGGAGGCACTGGAGTCTGCCGGAGCGTCCCCTGCCCTGCCCGAGAGGATATCTGTTTTCGGGATATCCGCGCTCCCGCGGTTTCACCTGAACATGCTGGCGGCAGTGGCCCGTTTCGTGCCCGTAAACCTGTTCGTCATGAACCCCTGCAAGGAATACTGGGGGGACATTGTCAGAGACCAAGATATCTCCAGGGCCGCATCAAAGATCCCGGACCAAGTCGAAGCCTCGGACCTTCATATGGAAAAGGGGCATCCGCTTCTGGCCTCCACAGGCATGATGGGACGTGATTTCTTTGAGATGATCCACGACTATCCTTTGGAGGAACAGGAGTTTTTCGTTGACCCTGGTGAAGGCACCCTGCTTAGCGCCATTCAATCGGACATCCTCCACCTGAGGGATCCCGCGCTTCAGGGAAAGAACAGGACCGTTTCCACTGAAGACGACTCCGTCCGGGTCCATTCCTGCCACAGCCCGCTTCGGGAGGTGGAGGTCTTGAGGGATCGTCTCCTGGAGCTATTCGACCGCCACCCGGGACTCGGTCCGGCCGACGTCCTGGTGACCATGCCGGATATCGAGAGATACGCACCTTTCATACGGGCCGTATTGGACTCCCCTCTGGAGGATGGGAGCAAA